>JAGPCK010000035.1 GCA_018058135.1 Bacteroidia bacterium
GATATTTTCTTCAATGCTTTTATTTGCGGAGTGTAAACATAATCTACATTTAGCCCTTGAAACACCAACTGATTTTTAACTAATAACATAGATTTACCTTGCCTGTCAGTATACTGAACCGCAGCATTGTTGAAACCATACTTTCTGCGTGAAAACGGATCTTCACCTCCGGCAACATTGGAATGAAAATTCTCAATAAATTTATCGTTCACCAAAAGTGTGTGCTTACCTGCTGTAATTAAAACAGCCCTCAACTGTATTTGCAAAGCTGAGTTCTTAGTTAACTTTTTGAGTGCTGACAGGTTGAATAATCTGATTACCGCATCGGCCTTCATAAATGCTGAATCATGATGCTGTGGCATCAATTGATAAACAGAATCTCTTTTGTGCCAGGGCACAAGATGTAACCGGTTAAATGCTGAATCATACTTAGGGAAATATGTTTTAACGGGAGGCAACCACACATTTCCTGAAGAATACGTACTATTAAAAATCCACTTCTGTTTCGGCAAAGTATAAACCGGCTGAATACGGGCATAAAATGATGACAGCGGATGCACACCCATAGTTGAAGGTAAGTTTAACTCCGTTCCCTGAGCAAATGCAGTTAATGAAATTAAAAGAAGAAATCCGAATACGACTCTTTTCACGCACAGCAATTATACTAAATACCGTTCAAACGGATAAATTTCTATCATGACAGTTCAATTAATTACTTAAGCAAAAATTAGTTGCCCATATTCTACGTTATTCAATCTTTAAGGAAATTAATTTTGATGGAAGTAAGAATAAAGTACTCTAACATGTGTAAGCCTATACTTTAGATTACACATTCTTATTGTACTGAAGGCAAACAAAATTGAAAGATAAATGTTATTCAACAATTCTGTGACAATCAATTTGCGTTACCTCAGTTACTTTTGTTTAACAAGTTAACAGACCTATGAATACGAAAACATACCTGTTCTATTTTCTGTTGGTATTTATTCTTCCTCTTTGTACACAAGCGCAATGCGGCAACAATAAAAAGGTTAGTTCCAACACCTACCAAAGGCATTCCACCGGAGATTACCACACGCTCGAATTACGGGGTGGAGAGTTGTGGGCCTGGGGTGGTAATTTTTTTGGTCAGCTGGGCGATGCCAGTACCACCTCCAGAAGTTCGGCTGTTCGTATAGGCACTGCTACCAACTGGGTATCGGTTTCGGCCGGCTCCAACCATAGTTTAGGCTTAAGAAGTGACGGCACCTTGTGGGCCTGGGGCAGAAATGCTAACGGTCAGTTGGGAGACGGCACCACCACACAACGAACCTCACCCGTACAAATTGGTTCAGCCAATGATTGGGTAAGTATAGCTGCCGGAGGCAGTACCTCATTCGCTATTAAAAGTGATGGCACTTTGTGGGGATGGGGCGCCAATAGTTTTGGGCAGATAGGTGATAACACCACCACACAACGCAATGCACCTGTAAAAATAGGAAGTGATGTAAACTGGGCCGCAGTGCTTACAAGTCCGGGCCATTCGATGGGCCTTAAAACAAACGGTACCATTTGGGGATGGGGATGGAATTTCTACGGTGAGATTGGGGATGGTACCACTACACAAAGGAATGCTCCCGTTCAGATAGGGTCAGACAATACGTACAAGTATATATCCATCGGGAATTTACACAGCCATGCCATCAAAACCAACGGCACCTTGTGGGGCTGTGGTTGGAACAATTATGGTGAAATTGGTGATGGCAGTAATTCACAACGCAATTCATTGGTACAGGTTGGTTCTACCACCAACTGGATAGCCGTATTTTCAGGCAGCAACTCCTACACAACATTCGGTTTACAAAGTGACGGCACCTTATGGAGCTGGGGCAGAAACAATAAAAATCAACTGGCTGACGGAACAACCAACAACAGAAACAGCCCGGGGCAAATAGGAAGTGATAACAATTGGATCTCGGCAAGCGGAGGTTATGAATACGGTACCGCAGTAAAAAGCAACGGTGCTTTATTTAGCTGGGGAAGTAACAGCAGTTTTGAGTTGGGAGATGGAAGCAGTGTACAAAAAAGTACACCTGTTCAGGTAAGTACTGTTTCTGTTTGGCTACAGTTAACCGCGGGTAGCAACCATAGTTTCGGTATTAAAAGTGATGGCTCACTGTGGGCCTGGGGTAGTAACAATTTCAGCAACCTAGGAGACGGAACTTCTACCGACAGGTTAAGTCCGGTGAGAATTGGCAGTGGCAATACCTGGGTGGCTATATCAACAGGAGCATACCACAGCCTTGCCCTTCGTGCTGATGGCACACTGTGGGCTTGGGGACAAAATGCCTGGGGACAACTGGGCGATGGTAGTTCAACAGACCGTTCAGCTCCTGTTCAGGTAGGAAGTGACAATAAGTGGATAGCAGTAAGTGCAGCCTCACGCCACAGCATGGCCATAAAAAGTGACGGTACTTTATGGGCCTGGGGCTACAACACCAACGGAGAGCTGGGTGATGGAACCAATAGTGACCGAAACACTCCTACCCAAATAGGATCTGCAACTAACTGGATTGCTGTATCAGCTAACCATGAACATACCCTTGCCTTACGAAGTGATGGAACGTTGTGGAGCTGGGGCAGTAACAATAGCGGGCAACTGGGTGATGGAACATTTACCTCCAGCAACGCCCCCACACAGGTAGGTAGTGCAACCAACTGGTCAAAAGTTGCTGCAGGAAGGTTTCACTCTCTTGCACTAAAGTGTGACGGTACCTTGTGGAGTTGGGGCTCCAATAACAATGGTGAATTGGGCGATGGAACAACTAATTCCAAAACCAGTCCGGCACAAGCAGGAAGTAGTTCCAACTGGAGCACCTTACATGCGTCCGCATTTTTTAATGTTGCCTTGCAAGCCGATGGAAGTATGTGGGCCTGGGGTAATAACTCGCAAGCGCAATTAGGAAACGGCAACACCACAACTCAAACCTCACCGGTGCAGGTAGCAGCAGCAGCGGCTAAAGTGGCAGTGTGTGCAGGAAATATACATAGCTTTTACATTTATGCCGACCGCTTACAATTTTGTGGTGTGGGTTTTAATACAAACGGACAATTGGGTATTGGCAATACCACCAACCAAACATCTTTTAATTGCAGCACTCCTTTACCTGTAGAATTAGTGTACTTTACAGTAACTGAACAAAACACTAAAATAGCGTTGAATTGGGGTACTGCCGGTGAAATAAACAACGATTATTTCACCATTGAGCGATCGGTTGATTTAGTGAACGTAGAAACATTGGGACAGGTGAAAGGAAAAGGAACGACATTATCTGCTGCTCACTATACTTTTTACGACACCCATCCGCTTACAGGTACCTCTTATTACCGCCTTAAACAAACTGACTTTAATGGTGATTATGTGTATTATGAATGGGTACCCGTAAAAAGAAATCAGGGATACACTATTTACCCAAATCCGGTCAGGGATGAGTTGGTCATTCGTTTCGGAGAACAAAGTGCACAGGCACAAGTTCAACTGATTTCCCTGAATTGTAAAGTGGTTGTTGAACAAACTTACACTAACGTTACATCGGCCAAAATTGACCAAACCGCCCAATTAGAAAATGGCATTTATATTCTCAAAATTATTACATCGAGCCAAACCCATACAGAGAAAATAATTGTAGCCCGATAAATCACTGCATTTATACAAATTTTCCAAAGACTTACGTAATACTTAAGGTTAGGCATAGGCTCACCTTTGCCCCATGAAGTCTAACTTACCATTTTCCTTTTCTATTAAAAAATCTGTCTCCATATTGGTTTTTCTTATTGGCTCAGGTGTTCTATTTAACCAAACCTCCTGCTTAGTCACCACCCACCACGATAACGGCAAACACAAGGGCTGGAACAAAAACCGCCACAACCCGCACCATCCGGCCACTGATAACCCCGGACATTCCAAGAAAAAGAAAAACAAGAAGCATTAACAAAACCCTTGCTCTGGTTCGTGTCACCACGAACGAGCACGCACCACTACCCTTTCGTACTTAATACGGCAAACGGTATCAGCATTTCTTCCATAGAAATACCACCGTGCTGAAAAGTATTTTTGTAGTAGTTCACGTAGTAATTGTAGTTGTTGGGATAGGCAAAAAAATCGTTGTTTCGAGCAAACACAAATCCGGAGCTTACGTGCTGACGGGGTAAACCAAACTGAGCCGGATCCTTGGCCTCAAACACTTCTTTTTTATCGTAGTTTAAATTTTTGCCTTGTTTGTAGCGCAGGTTAGTATTGGTGTTGCGGTCACCCACAATCTTTACCGGTTCATGCACGCGAATAGACCCGTGATCGGTTGTAATGATAACTGTGGCATCAATCTGCGCAATTTTTTTCAAAGCTTCAAACAACGGAGAATTCTGGAACCAGGCCAGTGTAACCGAACGGTAAGCTTTTTCATCTTCTGCCAGTTCGCGTATCACGTGCATGTCCGTGCGGGCATGGGAAAGTGAATCTACAAAATTGTAAACGATTACATTCAGTTTATTCTTAAACAGGTTATTGATGTTATCGGCCAGTTGTTTGGCTCCGTCCAAGTTGGTTACTTTGGTGTACGAAAGTTTTACATCCAGTTTATTGCGTGAAAGCTGGTCTTTTAAAAAGTCTTCTTCGTGCAGGTTTTTACCACCCTCATCTTCATCATTGCTCCAGTAGTTGGGCATGCGTTTTTCAATTTCAGCCGGCAGTAAGCCTGAGAATATGGCATTGCGGCAATACTGCGTGGTAGTAGGCAAAATGCTCATGTACAATTCATCCTCTTCTACCCTGAAAAACTCATTAAGTACCGGTTGTATCATTTTCCACTGGTCGTATCGCAGGTTATCCATCAGTACAAAAAATACGGGCTTATCCTGCTTGAGTAAGGGATATACTTTTTGCGAAAACAGTTCATGTGAAAGTACGGGGCGGTCTTCGATTTTTTTCTGCAAAAACTGCACATAATTTTCGGCAATGTATTTACTAAAATTATGGTTGGCTTCCTCCTTCTGCATGTTAAACACATCAGCCATGGCGTTTTCGTTGGTTTGCCCCAGTTCCAGTTCCCAGAATACCAGCTTGCGGTACAGATTACACCAGTCTTTAAATCCTAAGTTATCATGAAAAGCCATCCCTATGTTGCGAAAATCCTGCTGATATCCCTGTGTGGTTTTTTCGCTGATGAGGCGTTTGTTATCAATCAGTTTTTTGATGGAGAGTAAAATCTGGTTAGGGTTAACCGGCTTAATAAGGTAATCGGCAATTTTGGAACCTATGGCTTCATCCATAATGTATTCCTCTTCGCTCTTCGTAATCATCACCACGGGCACATCAGGAGTTTCCTCTTTTATTCGGCTGAGTGTTTCCAACCCCGAAAGGCCGGGCATGTTTTCATCCAGAAAAATGAGGTCAATATGTTGTTCGCGGTTTTTATCAATGGCATCTTGTCCGTTGCTCACCGGAACAAGGGTGTAGCCTTTCTTTTCCAGAAACAGAATATGTGGCTTGAGGTGTTCTATTTCGTCATCGGCCCAAAGAATGGTTACGTTTTGCATGTTTAATGAGTTGAGTTTAGTGAATACGGATGTAAAATCGCATTTTTGCACACAATAATAGTGCCTGCGGCATTATAAACTCATTTCTAAGTATTTTATTATACAGCACACGTGCAAAACAAGAAAAAAATAATCAACGACCCCGTATATGGTTTTGTAAATATTCCGTACGAACTGGTTTTTGACCTGATAGAGCACCCCTATTTTCAACGTCTAAGACGCATCAAACAACTTGGTCTCTCCTACTATGTTTATCCCGGAGCCATGCATACCCGCTTTCAACACGTGATAGGTGCCATGAGCCTTACCTACCAAGCCGTAGAAAGCTTGCGTTTCAAAGGCATTGAAATTACCAACGATGAAGCTGAATCCGTTTGCGCAGCGGTGTTGCTGCATGACTTGGGACATGGTCCGTTTTCACACACACTGGAGCACCTTATTGTAGAAAATGTAGCCCACGAGCACATTTCGTTTCTGCTTATGGAAGCCCTAAATAAAGAGATGAAAGGGCGGCTGAATACAACACTGAAAATATTCAACAATACCTACCATAAAAAATTTCTACACCAGTTAGTCTCCAGTCAACTGGATATGGACCGGCTCGATTACCTGCGCAGAGACAGTTTTTACACCGGTGTACAGGAAGGCATCATTGGCCACGACCGAATCATTAAAATGCTTACGGTAATTGATGATGAACTGGTGGTGGAAGAAAAAGGCATTTACTCCATTGAGAAATTCCTTATTGCCCGCAGGTTGATGTACTGGCAGGTATACCTGCACAAAACGGTGATAGCGGCTGAGAGTTTACTCATCAACATTATCAAACGTGCCAAGCAACTGGCTATAGAAAAGCAGGAAATATTTTGCTCTCCTTCCCTGCATTATTTTTTATACCAACGCGTTGATGCCGAAAAATTAACCCGTGACCCCGAAGCCCTTAAACACTTCATTAACCTGGATGACTTTGATATTTTCGGGGCCATTAAAGTATGGGCCTCACATGAGGACAAGGTGCTGAGCCGGCTGTGCACTCAACTGGTGAACCGTGAACTTCCTCAGGTGGAAATAAGTAAAGAACCTTTCGCTGATGCGACTATAGCTGAGCTGAAAAAGCTGGTAACCACCAAATTTAACATCCCTGAGCAAAGTTCAGACTATTTTGTGTTTACCAATACCGTTGAGAACAAAGCATACAGCATAGAAGGCATTCACATCACTATTGCTGACAAAAACGGAAAAGTTATCGACATTACGCAAGCCTCTGATAACTACAACATTTCAGCACTTTCCAACACCATTGTAAAGCACTACTTGTGTTTCCCCAAAAATTTATAACTTGTCAGCATAAATTAACAAGCCAAGTACATGGTATCAGCACTGGAAATCAGCAAGCTACTAAAAGGAGAATTGTCAGGGAACGGAGATGTGGTTATTACCTCGGTATCTAAGATAGATCAGGGGCAGCCAAACTCCCTCACTTTCTTGTCAAATCCCAAATACACCAATTTCATTTATGAAACCAAAGCATCAGTGGTGCTGGTGAACCGGAATATAGAGTTAAAAGACACCCCCGACATCACCCTCATAAAAGTGGATGACCCCTATTCTGCCTTCTGCATGATACTTGATCAATACTTCAATCCCAAAGCCAAACGCAGTGGTATTGAACAACCCAGTTTTATTGCAGAATCAGCCAAAATAGGAAAAGATGTTTACGTAGGTGCATTTGCATACATAGGCAACAATGCAGAGATTGGCGATGGAGCGAAGATATTCCCTCATGCCTACGTGGGCGATAATGCAAAAATAGGCAAAAACACCATCCTGTATTCCGGTGTAAAAGTATACGAACATTGCATGGTGGGTGATGTATGTATCATCCATGCCGGCAGTGTGGTGGGCAGTGACGGCTTCGGGTTTGCTCCGCAAAAGGACGGCACGTATGCCAAAATTCCGCAGATTGGTAATGTGGTAATTGAGGACAATGTAGAAATAGGCTCCAATTGTTCTATTGACCGTGCTACTATGGGCAGCACCTTCATACGCAAAGGCGTTAAGTTAGACAACCTCATACAGGTGGCTCACAATGCTGAAGTTGGAGCCAATACGGTTATAGCTTCTCAAACAGGCGTATCGGGCAGCACCAAAATAGGTGAGAATTGTGTGATAGGCGGTCAGGTAGGTTTTGTGGGCCACATCAGCATTGCCAAAGGCTCGCAGATTGGTGCGCAAAGCGGCATACCCAACTCCATTGATACGCCCGGAGAAAAGTGGATTGGCTCACCCGTGCAGGAATACAAGAATTACCTGCGCTCTAGCATAGTGGTAAAACGTTTACCCGATATGGAAAAACGATTGCACGAACTGGAACATGAAATGATTGAACTTAGGAAAAAAATAAAAGGCGAATAAGAGTGAAACAAACTACCCTTAAACAAGAAGTAACGGTCTCGGGTGTGGGACTACATACCGGACAAAAAGTAAACATGACTTTTTGCCCCGCTCCTGAAAACCACTGGTACAAATTTCAGCGTATAGATTTACCTGAACAACCAATTGTTGATGCTGACGTAGATAACGTAGTAGATACTTCCAGAGGTACCACCATTGAACAAAAAGGTGCACGTATCAATACCGTTGAGCATGTTTTGGCTGCACTAATGGGACTGGAAATTGACAACTGCCTCATTAAACTTGACGGCCCTGAACCTCCTATTATGGACGGAAGCTCCATCATGTTCATGGATGCTTTGCAACAAGCAGGTATCGAAATGCAGGAAGCCGACAGAGAATATTTTACCGTACCTCAAAACATCCTGTACCAGGAAGCTGATCGCGGAGTAGAAATGATAGCCATGCCGTTAGACGATTACCGTTTAACAGTTATGGTAGATTATAATTCTCCTGTACTGGGCAGCCAGCATGCTTCCTTAATCAGCATAAAAGATTTCAAGAAAGAAATTTCTTCCTGCCGTACTTTCTGCTTTTTGCACGAGTTGGAATACCTCTACAAAAACGGACTCATTCGCGGGGGCGATTTAAACAATGCCATTGTAATTGTTGACCGTGTTATACAGGAAAATGAGTTGGAAGAGTTGGCCAAAATGCTCGACAAACCAAAAGTGGAAGTGAAAAAAGAAGGCATTCTGAACAACGTAGAATTACGTTTCAACAATGAACCTGCCCGCCACAAGTTACTCGATTTAGTTGGTGACCTTGCTTTGATAGGTATGCCCATCAAAGCGCAGATTATGGCCGCAAGGCCAGGCCACGCAGCGAATGTGGCCTTTGGTAAAAAAATAAAAGCACTCATCAAAAAACGTAAGAGTAAAACTGCTGCTCCGCACTACGACCCCAACGTTAAACCGTTGTACGACCACGTAGCTATCTCCAAATTATTACCACACACTTTCCCTTTTCTGCTGGTAGACAAAATTATTGAACTGACCACTAACCACGTGGTGGGTATCAAAAACATCACAGCCGATCAATATTTCTTTCAGGGACACTTTCCGGGCAACCCCATTATGCCGGGAGTTTTGCAAATGGAAGCATTGGCACAGGCTGGAGGCGTACTGGTATTGAGTCGTGTTCCCGACCCGGAGAAGTACAGTACCTATTTCATGAAGATTGACAATTGTAAATTCAAAGATAAAGTAGTACCCGGTGACACGCTCATCCTTAAAATGGAACTGATGGCGCCTATTCGCAGAGGCATTTGCCTGATGAAAGGAACCGGATTTGTCGGAGATAAAATTGTATGTGAAGCGGAATTGATGGCACAGATAATTAAAGACAAAGAATGATTCATCCCTTAGCATACATTCATCCTGACGCTAAACTGGGTACAGGAGTAACCGTGAGCCAGTTCTCCTCTGTTGACGCTGATGTTGTTATTGGTGACGGAACCTGGATAGCTCCCAACGTTACCATCATGAGCGGCACACGAATAGGCAAAAACTGCCGCATATTTCCGGGTGCTGTAATTGGTGCCATACCACAGGATTTAAAATTTAACGGAGAAGCTTCTACCGTTGAAATAGGTGATAATTGCACCATTCGCGAGTGTGTTACCATTAACCGTGGTACCGTTGATAAAATGAAAACCGCAGTAGGCAACAACTGCCTGCTGATGGCTTATGTTCACCTGGCACACGATTGTATATTGGGCAACAACATCATTATTGCCAACAGTGTGAATCTGGCTGGCCACGTAGAGATTGCTGATAATGCCATTCTTGAGGGATTAGTAGCTGTTCAGCAGTTTGTAAAAATTGGCGCCCATTCTTTTGTTACGGGAAGTTCACTGGTGAGAAAAAATGTTCCTCCGTTTATTAAAGTTGCCCGCGAACCACTTCAGTTTGTAGGAGTGAATACCGTAGGTTTACGCAGAAGAGGCTTCAGCGATGAGTTGATTAAACAGATTGAAGACATTTACCGCATCCTTTTTGTGCGTGGTTACAACGTGAGCAATGCAATAGAAATTATTGAACAGGAAATCCCTGAATCAACTGACAGGGATCATATACTTCAATTCATACGCTCGTCAGAAGACGGCATTGTAAGAGGGATTTCGAAATAACGCTCCATGCATATTCAGCTTGAACATTTAGGCAAGCGTTTTGGCAACGAATGGATTTTTAAAGGCGTTAACTACACTTTTACATCACCCGTTTCTTATGCATTACTTGGTTCAAACGGTAGCGGAAAATCAACCCTTCTACAAGTGATTGCAGGAGCCATAATGCCCAGTAACGGCAAGGCTAACTTTATACTGAACGGACAAACCATTGAAGAAGAAAATGTGTTTCGCCACATTGCCTTCTGTTCACCTGCTATGGAACTTATTGATGATTTTACTTTGCTTGAACAACTGAACTTTCATTTTGAATTTAAGCCAACCAAAAAAAATCTTACTGTTTCAGATTTGGTAGAACTGCTTCAACTGAAGCAACACCAAAACAAAGCACTTAAATCCTATTCATCGGGTATGCGCCAACGTGTTAAATTAGCCTGTGCACTTTTCGCTGATATGCCGGTGCTGATGCTGGATGAACCCTGTACAAATCTTGATGAAAAAGGTATCAACTGGTACAAAGAAATGATACCGCAGTATTGCAGCGAACAACTGGTGCTGGTGGCTTCAAACACTCCGGCTGAATATGATTTTTGCAAACACTCCATCCATGTTCACGACTATAAAAGCTGATGTTTAATCCGGTTAAGAATGCTACTCTTATTGCCAGCCTTGCTTGGAAAATGAGTAAAGAAAAAAAAGAGTGGTCGCAACAAACGCAGGCCTACATTCAACCTTACATTCAACAAGCACTTGCAGATAATGACGGCAGTCTTACACAAGGAGTTCTTTACAAGTTAAAAGATTACCCTTTGGAAGGATTGTTTGCCGCACAACTGATGGCCGATTTACATGAGTACAGCCTGAGCGAAAAAGCACAACGACACATCGGTTTCTGCGGGGCCATCTTAGCCTTGGGTGATGTGTTTTGTGACGATACCAACATGAGTTATGAACAAGTACAGCAAATGCTGGAAGAACCTCACCAATGCAAAGCCAACAGTACTATTGAAAAACTATTTATTGCCATTTACAAAGACCTGCTTATTGAATTGGACGACAAATGGCAGGTGCCTTTTCACAAAGCATTGATGCAGGGTTTTGAAGCGGAAAAACAAAGTCGTTTTCTAAGAGACAATATTTCTGACAGAGAAAAAGTGAATGCCATCATTCAGGAAAAAGGAGGCAGAAGTTTACTCATCTACCGTTCGCTTATACGCAAGGAAATGGTAAGTGGAGAAGAGGATGTTTTGTGGCTCACCGGTGCTTTCACCCAGTTAATTGATGATGTATTTGATTTGTACTGGGATTTCAAAAAACACACTCAAACCTCGGCCACCGAATGTCTTGATTTTGTAGAGTTATCTCATCAACTTCAGGAACATTTTCAAAAGATGCAAAAGGCTTTTCGCAACAGTGATTTTCCAACCGATCGCGTTTATACTTTTCTATTTGTATTCAACATTTTTCTGCAAGGTGTGGAGTTGTACATCACACAACTGAAACAACTGTCGGGATTAAAAATACAGCCGGAAACACTACTGGCCCTGAGTGAACAGGAAATAAAATTCAAACAACTTTCGCTGAGTAATGTAGTGGCGGTGCTGCCTTCGGCCCTTTCCTTCTCTTACTGATTCTTGCGCCTGCGGGCACGTTCCGCATCAATTGCTTTTTTTAGCGAATCGGTTTGCTGTTGATTCTCTACACCGGCTTTAGGCATTTCGATAGTTTTTTGTGCAGGTTGTGTTACAGGTTCTTTTTCCTTGCGTGAAGAGCAAGCTATAACCACTAGTATACTAGCGGGTAACCACAAACGGTTGAGTAAACAACGTATTTTCATGTGTAGTGGCTTTAAAGAAATAACTGCCGGCAGGCAAAGAAGAAACGTCAAACGATGCTTTATATAAACCTGACCCGTTAATGATTCTGTCGCTGAATGTTTTGATGACACGTCCTTGTGCGTCTATCACCTGAAACGTACAGGTTGCTTTTTGTTCCACATTCAACTCGAGCATCAACGTTTCCATTACAGGATTAGGGAACATTTTCATGGAAGCGACAGCAAGATTTGTTGCAGATAATTTGGGGTCAACATTCTTAATTTTAGCCACACAAGTTGGATGGGTGCCATTAGATGAACCATAAGAACCCGAGATCCAACACACACCTGTTTCATTGTATTTCCGTTGAATACCAGAGTAATCACCCCAACGTTCATTAGAGTCAGTTAACAGATTAATTGAGCCATCTCCTGAGCGAACACGCAAAGGTGATGAGATATCTCCGTACCGGTCAATAAACACTACTGAGGTACCAGGAAACGTAGAGGATGAAACGTGAGAGAAAGTCATGAATAAACTTTGATCGCCTGTACCACCACCTGCATAAGTGAGGGAAGGATAACCAATATCTAAGGTATCATACGAAATTATGCGAGCTGTAACCTGCGGCTGTGCACCCCATATGTTCCCTATTTTACCAAAGTAAACTCCGGCACTGTAATTCGTGGTATCAATGGTGTTACCTGCAAAGTAAATTACTCCTTGTTCTATTATTGCATGCAAGGCGCGAGCATCATTGGTTTGCAGGTATTGTCCGCTGGGTTGTATGGCCGATGGTGGCAAACCATAGGTAATATTTGATTTAAGAATTCGTGTGCTCAATTGTGCCTTGCCTGATTCCAGTGTATTGTTTACTGCATGTAAAAACACGGTATCATTTTTAGCATCACCCGGGCGCATAGAGATAAAGAACGATTCAGGTCCGTAAGGTGTGGCACCACCTTGCACAGCACAAATGCTCCAGATTGGTTTGCCATTGTAAATAATATTGTCGTAATAACGGTTAGTTAAAGCGGCACCTGAATATCCGTCATCCAGTTTTACCTGCCAGATTACGGATTGTGTGAAACCATCTTTCCAACCTTTGTTATCCTGAAGTAAATTACCGGTAATAAATAAATCTTTCTTAGAAATGGAAACAATCGGATAGTCAAACCAGGTACCATTGTTCCAGCGGTTACCTTGCAAGGCATACCATTTCCAGGCTCCTGCGGGGTCATTGGTTTGTGAGAAACCTACCACAATTCTCGAATCGTTGCTGCTATCACCCTGAAGAAAAATCACAATGAATCGGTCGGCATTGGGGTCATAAATAACCCGGGGGTCATAGGTTCTGTCCAATCCCGTTAATTGATTGCCTGTAAAACCGGCCAGTGAGCGATAGGGCATTTGGTTTGTTCCGTTTTCATCAAATACACGTACATTGGTATTCACCACGCTGATAATTTTACCGCTGTTGGAAATGGCCATGCTGTTGTCGTTGGGCGTACCGTTGGATGAATTGGCAGTGAATACTTTCTGATTCTGCGGAACCTGGGCAGCATTGGCTCCGCTGGTTTTCATTTTGGCCTGTACTCTTCTGAAATCTTTTCGGGCTAAATCAATTTGTTGTTTGAGTGCTTTATCATATCCGCCCGGTTCAGGGGCAACGGTAATGCCTGATTTTACCAAAGAGAACGACCAGTCATCCGGTAAATCAGACGCCACTACTTCTGCAAAAGGCAATACGGGTGCATTATCATTAACACGGTAAGAAAATCCCGATTGGGCCACCACCTGACTTACTATCAGTGACAGACCTAAAAGTAAACCTGTATACTTACTATTCATTATAACTTATTTCTTTTCTTTAGGTAAATGTACGCAAAAATGGCGCATAAAATCAAGAATGTGCCCGCATAAAAACCACTGCTCATAAATTCTGCATCTCCGAAAATGAGCAACGACAATACAATTCCGTATACCGGTTCCAGGTTGGTAATCATGTTCACTGTAAACGGACTGAGTTCCTGCATCAGTTTTACACTTACAACAAATGGAATGGCGGTACAAATAACGCTGAGTAATATCAGGTAGATGGTATCGGCCATACTGAGTTCAAAACTGAAATTAACATTACCCTGAAACATGCCCATAAGTGAGAGTAACACAAAGGCGCCCAACATTTCATAAAAAGTTATGGAATACGAATGGTACTTGTGTGTGGCTTTACCATTGAGTACCACAAACAGGGAGCCGCAAAAAGAGGCCAGTATGCCATAAAACATTCCGTCACTTTCTTCCATTTCAAACTGATATATCATGGATATACCGGCAATCACCACCAGAGCCAGTAATATTTCATAAACCGAGACTTTGCGTTGAAAAAAAAGCGGTTCCAGTAATGAGGTAAAAAGCGTAATGGTTGAGAGGCTGATGAGCGTAATGGAAATATTAGACACCTTGATGGCGTGGTAAAAAAAGTACCAATGTGCCCCAACAATCAACCCGATAAACAACAGGTAGAGCGCAGACTTCACCGGTATTTTTAACGAGTGCTTATAGAATCGAAAAAATAAATACAGACTTATGATTGTAAACACCAGCCGGTACCATACTAATTCCAGTGCTTCCAGAGAAATAAGTTTACCCAGTATAGCAGTAAATCCCCAGATAAAAACTATAACATGAAATTTGGCGAGGGCTGTAGCTTTCACTATTTAGGCGCTTTAATAGCTACATAAATACCGATACCCAGGTACACAATATTCGGGATCCATACTGCAATAATGGGAGGCATTTGACCACTAATACCGAATGTGGTTGAGAACTGTGACAGTAATAAGAAAATAAAGCTGGCAAATAAACCAACCCCTAAGTGAATACCCACCCCTCCTCTAACCTTGCGGGCAGATATGGCCACCCCCAACAAGGTGAGCACCAACATCGCGAAGGATGAGGCAATACGCTTGTAATGCTCCACCTGAAGCGCATCCAGATTACCACTTCCGGTTAATTTTGTGTTGGCTATCTCGCGGTTGAGTTCAAAATAATCCATCGTACCAATTACCTTATTGGCTTTGGTCAGTTCATCCGGATGCACATTAATAAGAGTATCTTTTTTGAAACCCGATTGCACACTCTGTCCGTTTTGGAAATACTTACGCAACATGTAATTCTCCAGCGACCACATTTTTTTATTCTTGTTCCAATAAATACGTTCAGCCTGTAAATGATAGATTTTCTCTGTACCTATAAAATAGTCGGATGAAAAATTGTATCCGCTGCTGTCTTCGCTGTTGTATGATTCTAATGAGATGTATGTTCCCGGTGAGGGTCGGAGGTAAATCTGACTGGAGAGTACTTTCTTTTTTGTACGCACATAAATGTCTTCAAATGCCTCTGCTTTTTTGTGACAGGGCGGTACAATAAATGCGGAAAGTGCAAAATTGAGTAACCCGATAATAGTGGCTCCGATAAAGTAAGGAAAAAGAAACCGAGTGTAATTTACTCCTGAACCCAGTATGGCAATAATCTCCGAACGATTGGCCAGTTGTGCAGTAAAAAATATAACCGCAATAAATATAAACAGCGGACTAAGCAGGCTGACATAATACGGGATAAAGTTCAGGTAATAATCAAACACTATGGCTGAGAAGGGTGCCTTCTTCTCAATAAAATCGTCTACTTTTTCTGAAAGGTCTATCACCACTACAATCAGAATGATAAGGGCCATGGTGAAGAAGAACGTCCCCAGAAATTTTCCGATGATATATCTGTCGAGTATTTTCAATTTACAGGCGTTGGGCTAATTTAGTAACCATGTTGTTTTTCCATTGAACAAATGTTCCGTCAATTATATGTTCACGGGCTGTTTTTACCAGCCAGAGATAAAATTTAAGGTTATGCAAGGTAGCAATATGTGCACCTAAAATCTCTTTACAATTTATTAAATGTCTTACGTAGGACTTGGAGTATAGTGGGGTAAGTTCATCATCCACAGGTGAAAAATCGGTTTCCCACTTTTTATTGCGCAGGTTGATGGTACCGTCTTTTGTAAACAATAAACCGTGGCGGGCATTGCGGGTAGGCATAACACAATCAAACATATCAATACCCAAAGCTATACACTCCAACAGGTTAGATGGAGTTCCCACACCCATCAGGTAGCGGGGTTTATCAGCTGGCAAAATACTGCAAACCAACTCTGTCATAGCATACATTTCTTCAGCCGGCTCACCCACTGATAAGCCGCCTATTGCATTCCCTTCACGTTGCATTCCGGCAATGTACTCTGCTGATTGCTCGCGCAAGTCTTTATACACACTTCCCTGTACAATAGGAAAAAGTGTTTGATTATAACCGTACAAAGGCTCGGTACTGTCAAACCTGTCGCAACAACGTTTTAACCAGCGGTGTGTTAAGTGCATGGAGTTGCGCGCGTAGCTGTATTCACAGGGGTAAGGCGTACACTCATCAAAAGCCATAATAATATCTGCACCAATCTGGCGTTGGATATCCATCACATTTTCGGGAGTAAACAAATGCTTTGAACCGTCAATGTGTGATTTGAACCACACGCCTTCTTCATGAATTTTTCGTTGGTCAGAAATGGAATACACCTGAAAACCTCCGCTATCTGTAAGCATAGGTTTGTTCCAGTTGATGAACTTGTGCAAACCACCTGCTTTTTCCAGAGTATCTGTTCCGGGACGCAAATACAGATGGTAGGTATTGCCAAGAATTATCTGTGCTTTTATATCAACATCCAGGTTCTGCTGTGTAACTGCCTTTACTGATCCGGTAGTTCCTACGGGCATAAATATAGGTGTCTCAATCGCACCATGGTCAGTTTGTATTACACCTGCACGCGCTTTAGATCCGCTATCGGAATGTTCAAGAGTAAACGTCATGCTTATTCGAAGTTGAATGAAATAGTAACCATTTTAGGGAAAATACTGTTCAGACTACCCGCATAAATGTAAGGGTCTTTAAACAGTGCATTGTTAACTGAATTGGATATTTTAATTTCCGGAGAAAACTTAAAAAATTCATAGTAAAAGTCTAACCCGCAGCCGGCTTCATAACCATACGTGTTGGCAATGAGTGAAACTACAGGCTTGGTGTTACTGCGCGACTGGTCAACTGTGGTCGCCAAATCGTGGCAATAATAGGCTCCGGCAATTACATAAAAACGCACGTTACGGTGACGGGAGCTTTTGTATTTGAGCAGCACAGAACCGGAGACACTGGCCGACTCCACCTCTACTTTTACATTACGTTTGGTGTATCCGTCAAACTCGTAAATCAAGTCACGTTGTGAAAAAGTGATTTGGGGTATAATGGCTCTGAGGTCAAAGTACTTTCCTAACCGGAAGGAAACAATGCCACCCAACCCTACACCCGGATAGTTTTGTACGCTCACATTTTTGAGTGTATCAATCTGGTAAAAATAGGTAGAGCGGTTGACCTGAAACTGTGCAATGTTAGTGGCAACATTAAACCCGAAGTGAAAAGCCTTGTTATCATATTGCGGCATGTTCAGTTGTTGGGAAAACCCGACAAACGAATACAGCATAAATATAATGAACAATCTCGTTTTCACTTTTGAGCAATATAAATAGACGATATACCAAAACTCAGCGGGCGATTCTCGGCACTGCTGTAACCTGCTTTCTTAAGTTCTGCCACAAATTGTTCTCCTTCGGGAAAAGCCATCACCGATTCAGGCAAATAACTATAAGCCGTTTTGTGCTTAGCCAGCAGGTTACCCCAGAAAGGCAAAATGTATTTAAAGTAAAAATTATACAACTGTTTAACAGGAAAAGCAGATGGTTTGGAAAACTCCAGCACAATTAAATGTCCGCCCGGTTTAAGTACGCGCCTCATTTCATTAAGTCCTTTTTGGAGGTGCTCAAAATTACGTACCCCAAAGGCTACAATAATGGCATCAAATGTTTGGTCATTGAATTGAATATGTTCTGAGTCACCGCGCTCCAAACGAATGCGACCGTTGTATTTTTTCACTTTTTCGCGCCCAACGTTGAGCATACCTTCTGAAATGTCGATACCCACAATTTCTTTTGCACCGCTATCCAATGCTGCAATTGCAAAATCTGCAGTACCTGTGGCCACGTCAAGCACCGTATCCGGATTAAAGGAACGTAGTATTTTTACAGCTTTTTTGCGCCACAATTTATCAATGCCCAGCGACAGAAAATGGTTCAAAAAATCATACCGGTGAGAAATCTGGTCGAACATCTGTTCTACCTGCAACTTTTTGGAGTCGGATGATTCTTTAAATGGTGTTACGTGTGTCAATGGATATGAAGTGCTTAAATGGTGTGAAACGCTTAGCTTTGCAAAGTTGCAAATGTAATTGATTTAACGTTTTTTTCACCATGATGGTACGCACAGCCTTATTTGTAAAGAGTTCCACCTCCCTCGAGCAATGTCCGAAAATACAATTGCCTGAGCATGCTTTTATAGGCCGTTCCAATGTGGGTAAATCTTCATTAATCAACATGTTATGTAACAACCGTAAATTGGCAAAAGTTTCAGCCACCCCCGGTAAAACACAGTTGATCAACCATTATCTGGTAAATGACAACTGGCACCTGGTTGATTTACCCGGATACGGTTATGCTAAAGTATCTAAAAGCTCACGAGCGAAATGGGGCGATTTTACGGAGAAATTCCTGTTGGATCGCGAACAACTGCAATACGTTTTTGTGCTGATTGACTCTAGGTTGGAACCTCAGGCCATTGACATTGAGTTTATCAATCATTTGGGCACTTTCGGGGTCCCGTTTGTCATAGTATTTACCAAAACCGACAAGTTAAGCCCTTCACAGGTAAACGCTAACCGTGCTTTATTTGAACAAGTGCTGCTGGAAACCTGGGAGGAATTACCTCCGATATTTATGACCTCTTCTGAAAAAAAGATAGGCCGCGATGAGGTACTTAAATTCATTGACAAAGCCAACAAAGAGTACCATGCAGAAAAAAAGCAGGCCTAAGCCTGCTTTCCTTTGTATTGAACATACTTAAATAATCTTTAAAAATCGCTTACGTTACGGTTAATTGATTTAAACTCCAGCATGTTGTAGTCAACATAAAACTCTACCACTGCCATACCGTCTCCGTTACCGTCTGACAAGGTTACCCGAACATCATCCAGGTTCCAGATAAATACATTGTTGCTGTTAATCATCTTTTGTCCGTGAGACTCATCAAACTTATAAGTAAGAATATACTTCAAATCTGTGAAAAATTTCTTATCAGCTTTTAATACTACTCGGGTAAACTTGGCACGGTCAGTAAAAAAGTAGGTAATGGAATTCAGGTTAACCGTACCAATGGTTAAATCATCGTTATCCAAATAATACGCATTGGCATCTTTTATCACATCACTCTTAATAAAGTTGAGTTTTGACTTGTTGCTGTAGACAGAGTCAATGTGCTGTCCCCACTTTATATCGCGGAATCCCTGCACATCGTATTTGCCGTTTCTTTTGCTCTGGGCCTGAGCACCTACCGTCAAAAAGAAAACCGCCACAACCGTTATTATATATTTCATATTCGCTTATTTTAGCTTAGCAAAGTTAAAAGGATGATGTTAACTGCAAAACAATGGAGGTTGCCAAGTATCCACAGCTGACTACTAATGTAAACAAAAGCAAGAAACTGACTTCAAAAAAGGGATAGAAAAAGAGTAAAAAAACTTCCCAAACCGCTGAGGGCTTGGGAAGTTAAAGTGGAGCTGCGGAGATTTGAACTCCGGTCCGAACAAGGAACAGCCGTGCTTTCTACATGCTTATCACCGTTTAAATTTTAGAGAACGGGCAAGCCCGGTAATGGCTACTCCCTTTCCTTAGGTTGCTTTATACCTTAGTGCACACAACCACTTACACCAAGGCCAATGTGATACGACACTCCTGATGATAAACGCACATTAAAACGCCTACCGGAATGATGACTATTGCGTAATCGTCCTGATTAGGCAGCCATTGCGAAATTAGATTCGCCAGTTGAAAGTTGGAACGTTGATATTTAAGAGCCACTCGTCCAATGCTCTGCATGCTTACCCGTCCATTGCACTTCCCGTCAATGCCTGTCAGCCCCATAAATGAAAGAACGAATTGCAAAGATACTGAAATTGAAACGCAAGATTTAAGGTTAAAAATAAGGTAGGAGTATAAAATTTTATTATTTTGCTTTCTTAAATTTTAATACTCATGAAAACTACTATTGTAATTATCCTGCTTGTTGTAAGCAGTGCAGTAAACGCTCAGGTAACCAAGGGGCGTAAAATGTTTACCGGTAACGGCAACATCACTTATCAGGAAACCTTTAAACACACCTACTTTGATGTACATCCCGGTGTAGGCTTTGTAGTGGCAGATAATCTGGTTGCAGGGTTAACAGTTGATTATATCTTAAGTTCTGTTAAAGATATAAATAAAGACAGGGTAATTGGTGCCGGACCAATGTTCAGGTACTATATCGGAGGCGGTAGTGTAAAAGTATTCCCGCATGCACAATTTACTTACAACAGCTATAGAACTCAGGTATATACTCTTGCCGTTCCTTTTGATTCAAAAGATAATCACGTTGCCGGTTATGGTGGTTTAGGATTGGCCTATTTTATTGGGGAAAGTGCAAGTATCGAGGTCTTGGCTGGTTATAGTGTTAATGATTACAATTATTTTGATGAAAGCGCTTTACGTGTGCGCTTCGGCTGTAGCATTTTCTTCGGAGGTGAGTAAACTATATTAAGCCTTCTTAAAGTAGTCTTTAATCAAAGTTGCTTTCGCCTTTCCTACAATTTGCTCCAGTAATTCCAACGGGGCCTCTTTGATTTTTTTTACTGATTTGAGTTCTTTTAATAACAGCTCAATGGTGGACGGACCAATGCCTTGTATTGCATCCAGCTCGCTTTGTAAGGTACCCTTATCTCTGCGTTTGCGGTGATGCGTGATACCAAACCTGTGGGCTTCATCACGTATCTGTTGAATTACCCGAAGTGTTTCAGATTTTTTGTCCAGGTACAAGGGCAATTCATCATCTGGAAAATAAAGTTCCTCTAATCTTTTGGCAATACCAACTACAGTTACTCTCCCATACACACCCAGTTCTTTCAAGCTTTCCACAGCCGAACTCAATTGCCCTTTACCTCCATCTATAATGATGAGTTGAGGCAGAGCTTGTTTTTCTTCAACTGCCCTTTTATACCTGCGGTGAATAACTTCCCGCATGGTGGCAAAATCATCCGGCCCTTCTACTGTGCGCACATTAAAATGACGGTAATCTTTTTTGCTGGGTTTACCATTCTTAAAAACAGTCATGGCACTCACAGGGTATTTGCCCTGAAAGTTGGAGTTATCGAAACACTCTATGTGGTAAGGTAATTCCTGCAAACGCAAATCATTTTTCATCACAGTTAGCAAGCGTTCTGTTTTTACCTCAGGGTTAAGCTTATCGTACTGATCCAGCTTTTCCTTTTTAGCATAAAAGGCATTTTTGTATGACAAGTCGAGCAGTTTTTTTTTCTCCCCGGCTTTGGGTATGGAAAAATGCAATCGTTCATCCTCAATATCTGGTTCAAACGGTACTATTATCTCCGTGGAATTGCTATGAAATGTTTCACGTATCTCCACTATAGCATAAGCCAACAACTCTGCAGGCGTTTCATCCAGTTTCTTTTTAATCTCAACGGTATGTGTTTGAATAATCATACCATTGGCTACTTTGAAATAATTTACAAAAGCATAAAAATCATCATAGGCTATGCTGAATACATCCACGTTGTGAATGCTTTTACTTACAATGGTTGACTTGCTTTGGTAGTTCTGCAGCAGGTTGTATTTTTGTTTAAGCACAGCTGCACGTTCAAAGTGCAACTGAGTTGAAGCATCCTGCATTTCCTTCAGCAAAAAATCCAGCACTTCATCAATGTTACCTCTTAGTATATTTTTAATCTGCTTTATTCCTTCGTTGTAGTCTGCTTCACTTTGGAGGTTTTCACATGGCCCTTTACAGTTGCCAATCTGAAATTCCAAACAGGTTTTGTATTTAAGTGAAGCTATGTTGGCTTCGCTGAGAACATAAGTACAATTACGAGTAGGATACAGACTTTTAATGAGGTCGAGCATGGTGTGCATAATACGCACCGATGCATAAGGCCCGAAGTAATCAGAACCGTCTTTTACCGGATTACGCGTAGGGAATATGCGCGGAAATCGTTCGTTCTTAATACAGATAAAGGGGTATGTTTTATCATCGCGCAGATTAATATTAAAACGGGGCTGGTGTTTTTTAATAAGTGAATTTTCCAGCAACAGCGCATCAAATTCTGAATCAACCAAAGTAAATTCTATACGAACAATCTTGCTCACCATCACAGCCGTTTTCCGGTTCTCATGATGATTTTTGGTAAAGTAAGAGGAGACTCTTTTCTTGAGGCTTTTGGCCTTGCCTACATAAATAAGCTTATTGTCTTTGTCGAAATAACGGTAAACACCGGGAGTTTCCGGAAGTGATAAAATGGTTTGTTTTAAATCAAAGTCAGCCAAAACACTACTTACTGTTTGGGACGACAGTAGGTTTGCAAGAAACTTAATGCTTCCTTCTCACCCAATTCATACGCCATTCCCACATCTATGCATGCTTCATTGTATTTTTTCAGGTAGAAAAAGCAGAGTCCGCGATTGTAAAGTGCCCGTGTATTAACAGAGTCAAGTTGCAGAATACGGTTAAAATCATCTCCTGCCACCTGGTACTCTTTACGTTCAAAACGGGTGTTACCTCTGTAGAACAAGGCAGAAATATTTGTGGAATCTATTCTGATGGCCTCATTGTAACAACCCAATGCTGAAATGGTATCTTTTTGAATTTTAAACAACTCTCCTGCCTCAATAAAGGCCGTGGCAAACTGAGGGCGTAAGCGCACCAATTGAGAATAATCAGTTATGGCGCCAATAATATCTTTTGACTTGCCTTTAGAAAAACCTCTACGGTAAAGTGCCATGGTATCAGTGGGGTCAAAACGTAAGGTGTAATTAAAATCACTCACTGCGTCACTCCATTTTTTTATCATGTAGCGCACTTGACCGCGGTTGGTATATGCCTCAATCAACCCTGGTGTAAGTTCAATCACTTTCGAGTAATCCGCTTCGGCCTCTTCATATTTTTCTGTAAACTGGTAACAATACCCGCGCTGAAACCAGGCTTCAGCATTGGTTGCGTCTTCATCAATGGCCTCGGTGTATGCTTCAATGGCTAAATCATACTTTCCTTCCGTGCGAAAAGCGTCACCCTTTTGAGTATACTCCTGTGTATTGTTCTCGCCAAAAATTTTCCACCATCCTATGATGATTAAGGCACATACGGCCACGGCAATGTATATGTATTTCTGTTTGCTCACAATTGACATGATTTGCAACAAATATAGTGCTTTTGGAGATTTGACGTTCGTGATAGAATGTTCGAATACCAGAACACAAAAACTTCCCTAATAACTAGTCATGTAAAGAGCGTGGATTGAATATGAGGTACCCGATGTGAAACAATACTCCCAATTGTTTCTTGGGGTCGTCATAATAATTCAAACTGCTGCTTACCGGACCAATAGGGCTGTGCCATACCACACCCGCTGAAGCCACCTTAAATGTACTGCTGAAATCCTTACCG
Source organism: Bacteroidia bacterium (assembly GCA_018058135.1). Taxonomy (GTDB): domain Bacteria; phylum Bacteroidota; class Bacteroidia; order UKL13-3; family UKL13-3; genus JAGPCK01. Next base: position 23,665 of record JAGPCK010000035.1, read on the forward strand.
AAAGTAGGGCGTTGGGCAGGTGATTCCAGAATACGGTTGAATGGTTGAAAAACATATGCTTCCAACCTGAAATCAAATTTATTTCGTATGGATATGATGCTACGCAATCCTCCGGCAACATAATTATATGCTCTGAAATTGGTAAGTAATAAGGTGCGGCTGTCCTGCAAAGGAAAAAATGCCGGAGCGCTGATGACACTAGAAGTGTAGGTACGGAAAAACGGTTGGTCTGACACTACCCCTTCAGCCATATACCCCCAGCGAAACAATCTTCTTCCGAAGTATTGCTCGTGCGAAAATTTAAGCGTTAACCACTGGTGATAAAATGCAAGGCTGTCAACAAAGCTGGAAGTGCTGCCGGGGTTGTGTGTTTCTTTGCCATCAATATATTTTAACGAAAGCGTGGTTGCCCCTCCTTCAGAGGCGTACATCTTACGGTTAAGTGTATTGCTTTTTAATGAAATTCCTAAAGCATTAGCATCAAATTCTGTTACATCAAGAATATCTGTTGACACCAGTGTACTGTAATTACTATACAAATCATCGTTGTTAAGGTAAGCCCCTGAAAGTTCAATTTTAAATTTACGACCCAACGGAAAACCTATATTCAATCCATATTTTCGGTCAATCTGCTCAACGTAAGTAGGAATTTTTTTCTCGATATTGATAATATCATTCGTTTTAAAATAGTCCCAGTCATTGATGCAAACTTCCGGCTCAATGTACACCCGCAACAGGTTCGGAAAATTAATTCTGGTTTTTAATTGTGCCGATTGGTAAAAACGACCCGAGTATACATTTAACATCACGTTAAACGATAACCTGTTTACGTAATTGTACTGAAAACCCACGAACAATTGATTAATACTGCGTGAAGTAAAGTTACCGCCCAGATCAATATTCAAATTACGGTCTTGCTTCACATCCAGGTTAAAATCGTAATTGTTAGTAAGCGGATTAAACACAAAACGAGGTGAGGAAACCGCAAAGTTTTCATCTCCGGCCAATTTGTAATACCCTTTTTTAATGTCTTCCAGTGAGAGGTACTGTTGCTTTCTTCTTTTCTTAAAGATGCGCTGTGCGTACCTGTTTTGGTAGGGTTTCAATCCCCTGATATGAACATTCTCTATACGCACTTCTTCAGTTGCAAATGCAAAGGCCTGGCGTTTTTGAGCCAATTCAGTGCTGTCTTGGGTACGGTTAAGCTTGCGCTTAATTTCCTCTACCTTTCTCAACCCGAATTTATAGCCTATTCGAATAAAGTCAGCAGCCCGCGAAAATTCTAATGCCGTATAATTACTCAGATTAGGTTCAATGTATACTCCGTTGGCAGAGTCTATAAGTGTGGAATCGGTTTTAGAAATAAGCAGGTAATACATCGCCTTGGGAAGCAATTGTTCATCTTTTCCGTAAGGGTATTTGGTAAAATTACTTCCTGAAACGTTTACCCCGATAACAAAGCCCGGTGTAAATTCACTCTTGGCCACATCAACCGGAAAGTTGTTGTAAATACCTCCATCAAAAAGATATTTGTTATCAACCTTAATAGGCGATAAAACCAGTGGAATTGACATGCTACTTCTAACTGCACCTACCAAATCCCCTTTTTCAAACATCACTTTTTCTTGTGTAAAGATATCGGCAGCCATACAGCGAAAAGGAATCATGAGGCTATCGAAATTCCCCTGACATTTTTGTGCAGAATGAGCCAACCATTCAGCCAAAATCATGTTCAACGGCTCATCGTTCATTAAATTGGGATTAACAACTGTAGCAAATGAATCAATGGAAACCTTGAGCGAAACCCACGAGGCATTGTCCTGCTTTTTGGTAAAATAATATTTGTACTTACTGGGTAAAGCTCCTGCGGCCCATTCCTGCATGCTGCCTGATAAAGCTATTTCCTCCATTTGCTTAGGTGTGTAGCCAGAGGCATACATAGCCCCCACCAATGCTCCCATGGAGGTGCCTACAATGTAATCAACTGGAATATGGTTCTCTTCCAACGCTTTTAAAACACCTATGTGAGCCAGCCCTTTGGCACCACCCCCACTTAACACCAGAGCTACTTTTTGGGCCGAAACGAGTTGATGCACCACCATTAAAAAGGTGATTAACAGAATTTTTATACGTACAGACTGTTTTGGCATATGCGTGTTCAAAAATAGGCAAAGCTGCCGATTACTGTAGTATCCGCGAGCCTTTTTCTTTAAAACGTAGAAAAAGAGATGTGAAATGCAGGAGATACGATGTGAACAAAACTGCCACAAATGATGAATATGAATTAAATTGCGCCATGTTTCATTTTTTACTGCGTACCATTCCGCGCCCTATTCTTATTCAGTTCAGTTACCTCTTTAACAAGGTTGCACCTTTACTGTTAAAAGGCAATGCCGTGGAGTGCCCTGTATGTACCAACACGTTTAGTAAATTTTTACCCTACGGTTACAGCGGACGGGCCAAACGCACCAATGTACTTTGCCCCAGTTGCCTTAGTTTGGAAAGACACCGTTTACTTTGGTTGTACCTTAAAAATGAAACAGATTTTTTCACTGCTGAACACAATATGCTGCACATTGCGCCCGAACAATGCTTTTATGCACGTTTCAAAGGCATGAAAAACCTACAGTACCTTACCGGAGATCTGGTATCTCCGCTGGCTGATGTAAAATTCGACCTGCACGATATTCCTTTTGAAGATAACCGCTTTGATGTAATCTTTTGCAACCATGTTCTGGAACATGTGCAGGATGCCAAACGCTGCATGCAGGAATTGAACCGTGTACTAAAACCTGGCGGACTTGCCATAATGCAAGTGCCCATTGATTATGATAGAGCTACTACCTATGAAGATTTTTCTATAACCGACCCACGTGAAAGAGAAATCCACTTCTGGCAAAAGGATCACATGCGCCTGTTCGGAATGGATTATGCCAAATGGCTCATAGAGGCCGGATTTAAAGTAAACCCTGTTCATTATGCTGATAAAGTGGGGACTGAACTGAGTGAAAAATACCGTCTGCAAAATGAAGAAATTTTATTCGTTGCAACCAAATAAACCATGCTTATAAACCCTGATGCTAAAACTATTGCCGTTGATTTTGACGGCACTATTGTAGAACATGCCTACCCTAAAATAGGTGAAGAAATGCTGTTTGCAATTGCCACCCTCAAAGAACTTCAAAAACGCGGACATCGTTTAATACTATGGACCTACCGCGAAGGCGATTTACTGAAAGAAGCCGTTGACTTTTGTGAAAGCAAGGGAATGAAGTTTTATGCCGTAAATGAAAGTTACCCCGGGGAACGCAAACACCAAACAGAATACCCGCGTAAACTGGAAGCCGATATTTTTATAGATGACCGCAATGTAGGTGGGTTTCTCGGCTGGGACAAAGTATGGCAAATTCTGCACCCTGAAGGGGGTGAGTTTACCCACAAGCTGCAAAACGAACTGGCACATTACAACTACAAGTCGAAGAGAAAAGCTGGCATTTTTGACCGCTTGCTGGGAAAAAGATAAATATTTTTAGGTCAGTCTAAATTTTTATTTAAATTGATTGCAATTTATCATTAGGGAATGATAAATTTGCCACCATGTTAAGGTTGCTTATCCTGCTGATTACTCTTCCAATTACCTTGTTAGTAAAGGCCCAAAGTACTTTCGAACTGAGTGGCAACGTGAGTTGTGCAAAAACGCCTGTAGAATTTGCTTCAGTGGGTATAGCAGGTACCCATTACGCTGCAGTTGCCGACTCAAAAGGTGATTTCAAGCTCACAGGTATTCCGGCAGGCACTTATGAACTGGTGGTATCTGCAGTAGGATACCAAACCTTCCGAAAAAAAATAAGTCTTCATAAAAACACTTCAGGATATTCTATTGAATTGTTATCCCTTTCTGCTGATTTGAATGAGGTGGTGGTAACCGGAACCATGAAAGAAGTAAGCAGAAAAGAATCTCCTGTACCCATTGAAGTAGTATCACCCAAACTCTTTCAGCAAAGTGCCTCTCCTACCTTGTTTGAAGGTTTGGGTATGGTAAACGGTATTCGTCCACAGCTGAATTGCAATGTGTGCAACACGGGCGACATCCACATTAACGGCATGGAAGGCCCTTATACCATGATACTGATTGACGGAATGCCCATTGTCTCTGCCCTCTCTACTGTTTACGGATTAACCGGAATTCCCAATTCCATTGTGGAGCGCATAGAAGTGCAACGCGGCCCGGCATCAACATTATATGGCTCTGAAGCTGTTGGCGGACTGATTAACATCATAACCAAACAACCGCAACGGGCACCTTTATTTTCCTTTGATGCCTTTGCCACTTCTTACAATGAATACAATGCTGACATGAGCATAAAATTTCGTCCGCATAAGCAGGTGAACTCCCTGCTGAGTTTTAACTATTTTAACAACAACAAACGCTGGGATAAAAACCTCGACAACTTTACTGATGTTACACTGCAACACCGCATATCGGTATTTAATAAGTGGAGCATTGAACGCCCGCACAACCGCACCATGAATATTGCTGCCCGGTATTATTACGAAGACCGTTTTGGTGGTGAGATGCAGTGGCAACCCGAGCTCCGCGGTGGCGACAGCGTATACGGTGAAAGCATTTTTACTGCACGTTGGGAACTGATTGGTGCCTATGATTTACCGATTAAAAAAGAGAAAGTAACCTTGAGTTATTCCTTCACACAGCACCTGCAGAATTCTGTATACGGCCAAACCCTGTATCTGGCCAATCAACGCATTGGGTTTGCACAACTGGTTTGGAACAAAAAAATAAGTTCAAGGCAAAACTTACTCTTGGGTACCTCTGTCCGCAATACGTTTTATGACGACAACACTCCCGTAACACAAAATACTGAAGGAGGAATAAGCATCAACCAACCATCGAGGGTGTGGTTACCGGGTATTTTTATTCAGGATGAAATACGCATCAACGCGCAAAATACTTTATTACTGGGTTTACGTGCAGACCATCACCCGGAACACGGAGAAATTTATGCTCCTCGGGTAAACTACAAGTGGAGCCCCAACCAAAATACCGTGTTACGTTTTAGCGTGGGCAACGGTTTTCGGGTGGTAAACTTGTTTAGCGAAGAACATGCGGTGCTTACCGGTGCACGCGAGGTAGTGATAAAAAATGCGCTTAAACCGGAACAATCATGGAACGCCAACATCAATTTTAACCGCTACATCACTTTTGGAAAAGGATTTGTGTCCATTGATGCGAGCTTGTTTTACACCGTATTTACCAACCGCATTGTACCCGATTATTTCAGCAATGCCAACCAGATTATTTTTGACAACCTGCGCGGCAATGCCATTAACAGAGGCACTAACATCAATGTGGATGTACGTTTAACATCTTCACTCACCTGCATGCTGGGCCTTACAGCAGTAGATGTTTTTCTGAGT
>JAGPCK010000081.1 GCA_018058135.1 Bacteroidia bacterium
TCTCCACGGTAGTGAACGGTTGGCCTTGAATTTTATTGAGCGGTTGCGCGTCAATCAAAAACTTATCGCGAATGATGCGCACCAGTTGCCCGTTGTTTAATTCAGGAACTAATACCTTTTTGTAGCTGCGTAACACTTTTTCAATGTTTTTAGGCATCGGGTTCATGTAACGCAAGTGAGCGTGTGCTACGCTGAGTCCTTCAGCCAATAAATCACGGGTAGCTGTTTTAAGCGCACCGTATGTTCCACCCCAACCGAGAATGAGCACATCACCCTGTTCAGGTCCGTTGTCAATTTTTTGTTCAGGAATAAAATCGGCCACACGTTCTACACGTTCAGCACGAAGTTTCACCATGAATTCGTGGTTTTCCGGATCGTAAGAAATATTGCCTGTAATGTTTTGTTTCTCTAATCCGCCAATGCGGTGTTCCAGCCCTTTTGTTCCCGGAATTGCCCATGGGCGCGCTAATTTCTCATCGCGACTGTAAGGTAAAAACTTACCGTCTGTTTTATCTTCAGGTTTAGCGAAGGAAGTTTTGATATCACGTAAATCAGCTGTTTGCGGAAACTTCCAGGGTTCGGAACCGTTGGCAATGTATCCGTCACTCAGGTAGAATACCGGAATCATGTGTTCCAAAGCTATGCGGCAGGCTTCGTAGGCGGCATCAAAACAATCAGCCGGAGATTGTGCTGCGATAATCACCACAGGGCACTCACCGTTTCTGCCGTACATGGCCTGTAATAAATCAGCCTGTTCTGTTTTGGTAGGTAATCCGGTTGATGGACCACCACGTTGAATATTACAAATTACCAGCGGTAGTTCCAGCATGGTAGCTAAACCGATGGCTTCCGTTTTTAACGCAATGCCTGGTCCCGATGATGTGGTGATAGCCAGATTGCCACCAAAGGCAGCGCCAATGGCTGAACCTATTGCCGCTATTTCATCTTCTGCCTGAAAAGTACGTATACCAAAGTTTTTGTATTTCGATAACTCGTGTAAAATATCAGAAGCAGGAGTGATGGGGTAAGAGCCGAGGAACAAAGGCAGGCCTGATTTTACAGAGGCTGCAATTAAACCGTATGTAGCCGCTACGTTTCCGGTAATCCCGCGGTAAATACCCGCATCCATTTTTGCTTTTGCTACATCATAGCGTGAAGAGAACGCTTCCGTAGTTTCACCGTAGTTCCAGCCGGCTTTTAATACTTTGATGTTGGCTTCAGCAACCGCAGGATTTTTTTTGAATTTGCTTTCAATAAAGTCAATGGTATTTTCTAACGGGCGGTGGTACATCCAGTAAACCAAGCCGAGTACAAACATATTTTTGCACCGGTCAATTTCTTTGGTACCCAATCCTGAATCAGCCAAGGCTGCCCGGGTAATTTTGGTGACATCTAATTTTTTAACGTCATAGGCATCTAAAGAACCGTCTTCCAATGGAGTTATTTCACCTGTAACTCCGGCCAAACGCATGTTTTTGGCATCAAATCCATCCGTATTGGCTATCACGGTTCCGCCTTTTTTGAGGTGACGCAGGTTGGCTTTTAATGCTGCAACGTTCATTACCACCAGAACATCGCAGGCATCGCCAGGTGTGTGAATACGGGTTGAGCCGAAGTGAATCTGGAAGCCTGATACACCGGCCAAGGTGCCGATGGGGGCGCGTATTTCAGCCGGAAAATCCGGGAAGGTGGCTATGTCATTACCCAACAGGGCTGATGTATTGGTGAACTGAGAGCCGGTAAGTTGCATCCCGTCACCTGAGTCGCCAGCGAAACGGATAACAACCGATTCAACTGTTTCTTTGACTGTTTCAGGCATTATGCTGATTTTAATTTAGAAATAGTTTGCAAAATTAGCTATTTCTATCGGTAAACAAGCGCAGCCTAACAATTGTTTATCCTGCCTGATTATGTTGCTTTTAAGTGAGTTAATAACCTGTCTGCCATCCGTTATTCTCTTTTCTGTTCTTTAAATATGTCTTCTAATGTTTCTTTGTGTTTGGTGTATTTATAAAGGTTACTTTCCTTTAAAATTGAGCCAAGAAGTATGTTGTTCTGCTCTTTTTCTGAACCACCTTCTTTGTTCAAGCAGGTTAAATGTGATAATAGTGTCTCGTAGTATTTGTCGAGATAATAACTTTTGTAACCTTGAATTCCTTTGTCCTTTGCGATATTCATTTCAAAGTCTGTAAAGTAAAAGTCTGTGTATTGATAGTATGGTTGTCCGTTAAACTTTGGAAATCTTTTGATATTGTCGTATGCTTTACTTGTATTTGCTGGTTTTACAATATTCATAAAGCCCCAAATAGTCTTACCACAATAGTCCATACAACGTAAAAACATAATTCCTTTTTCCGTGTCGTCTTTAAAATTGTATTCTTTCATTTTAAAGTCTGATTTGGAAAGGTCAAAAGGCTGATTTTTATTTCCAACTGAGGTAAAAATCATTCCATAATAATTATCAATTAATTCATATGTGGGTATGTCTTTGTTTGATAAGCTGTCAATTAGTTTGTTGTTGTCAATTTGGTTTTCTTCTCTAAAGTTGAGATTAATTGCTCTGATTATGTAAATCTGTTTTAAAACCTTGTCGTCAGGTCTTGACAAAAATGATTGAGTTAAAAGTTTGTTTTTAGTTGTTATAGTTTGAACTATAAATTCTGTCGCTGTTTTCAAGTTTTCCGGTACGTCAGATTTTAGTTCTTTCAACATTTCCTTTGTCGGCTCGTTGCGAAACATAAAGTCCTTGTATGTCTTACCAAGTTCAATCATTTTTTTGTTTTCACTAACTTGTCCGAATGTCAAAAAAGTCAGGCAGATTGTCAAAAATGTTAATGTCGTTTTTTTCATTGTCTGTTTATTATTACTTGTTCCTTCTCTTATTGGCAGGTAACTTACGTGTATCAACTGTTCTCTTCCCACACACAGCAAAGGTGCACAATGGTGTCTACTGCTTTTTGCATGTCTTGTACTGATACCCACTCGTGTTTGGAATGAAAGGCGTGTTCACCGGCAAAAATGTTTGGGCAAGGTAAACCCATGTAGGAAAGCCGCGAGCCATCTGTACCTCCGCGTATACTGCTGAGTACCGGCTTAATGCCTGCCCTTCGGATGGCTTCCAAAGCATAGTCAACTATTTTCGGATTTTGATCCAGCATTTGTTTCATGTTGCGGTACTGTTCGGTTACAACAAATTCATAACCCGACTTAGGAAATTTAGCCAGTACTTTTTTAACTATGTCTTCCAGAAAAGCTTCGTGTTTTTTGAGTCCGTCTGTCTCAAAATCGCGGATGATAAATTGTATAGTCGTGCGTTCAATACTTCCGTTCACATTTACCGGATGAATAAATCCTTCTTTGGCCTCAGTAGTCTCAGGACTTAGTGTATGCTTGGGTAACGATTCAATAATTTCAGCAGCAATTTTGATGGCGCTTTCCATCTTTCCTTTAGCAAAACCCGGGTGCGTGCTGCATCCGTTAATGTGTAAAGTAACCCCATCGGCACTAAAGGTTTCGTTTTCTAAGTGGCCCAACTCTTCCCCGTCCATGGTGTAACCCACATCAGCGGCCAGTTTTTTCAAGTCGGCTTTTTCTACCCCGCGCCCTATTTCTTCATCAGGAGTAAATAAAATTTTTATAGTGCCGTGTTGTATTTCCGGATGTTGTATGAGGTAATGTGCAGCGTCCATAATTTCTGCTACACCCGCTTTGTTATCAGCCCCTAAAAGTGTGGTGCCATCAGCAGTAATGATGTCATTGCCTTTTTGAATCAATAAAGAAGGATGGTCTTTAGGTGAAATAATTTGTGTGGTATCCGCAGGTAAAATAATGTCACCACCGTTGTAGTTTTTATGTACAATTGGTTTCACATTAGTGCCGCTGCAATCAGGCGAAGTATCCATGTGGGAGCAGAAACAAACAACGGGAATGTTTTTGGTTGAGGTGGCGGGGATTGTTCCGTACACATATCCGTTTTCGTCCATGTGTGCATCAGTAATTCCCATAGCCAGCAACTCTTCCACCAATACTTTGCCTAAATTTTTCTGCTTCTCGGTTGAAGGACAGGTGGGTGATGCAGGGTCGCTCTGTGTATCTATTTGTACATAGCGCAAAAATCGTTCGGTAACTGTGTAATTGATATTCATGAAAGAATGTTGATTTGAATTTTAAAGTTTATCAGGGACAGGTTTTGTTTTGCCTTTTCCTTCTACAACTACAACAAATTCCCCTCGGGGTTCATGTTGCAGAAAGTGTTGCAGCACTTCGGTTACAGTTCCGTTTATTGTTTCTTCAAATTTTTTGGTGAGTTCACGGGAGACAGAAATTTTTCTCTCGGCATCACAAAATTCAACTAACTGTTCAAGTAGTTTGATAAGACGGTGTGGCGATTCATACATGACCGTGGTGCGTTCGTCTTCAGCTATTTTTTGTACTGCGGTTTGTCTTCCTTTTTTCTGTGGAAGAAAACCGATATAGACAAACTCATCACAAGGGAAACCTGATTTGAGTAAGGCCGGTACAAATGCTGTTGCACCAGGCAGCGGCTCAATGGGAAGGTTGTGGCGTACACATTCACGTATGAGTAAATAACCGGGGTCAGAGATGCCGGGTGTGCCGGCATCAGTAACCAGCGCCAGATTCTTTCCTTCCTGCAACAACGAAATCATTTTAGGCAATACTCCGTGTTCGTTGTGCTGGTGATAACTCATCAGTTTATTGTCAATCTCAAAATGTTTGAGCAAATTACCACTGGTGCGTGTGTCTTCGGCCAGAATAATATCAACCTCTTTAAGTATACGTAAAGCGCGCAGGGTAATGTCTTCCAGGTTACCTATTGGTGTGGGTACGATGTACAGTTTTCCGTTCACCATGTGTTTGCTGAAAGCGATTATAGATGTTTCTTGAGTACGAAATTTTTACCGAGATAAACTTTACGCACCAGTTCATCTTCGGCCAGTTGATCGGCACTTCCTTCACGCAATACGGCTCCTTCAAATAGAAGATATGTGCGGTCAGTAATACTCAATGTTTCGTCTACATTATGGTCAGTAATGAGTATGCCTATGTTTCTTGCTTTGAGTTTGAATATAATGCTTTGAATATCTTCTACAGCAATGGGGTCAACACCGGCAAAAGGTTCATCCAGCAAAATAAATTTAGGGTCAACGGCTAATGCACGGGCAATTTCAGTTCTTCTTCGTTCTCCGCCTGAAAGTACCTTGCCCTGACTTTTTCTTACTTTTTGCAAACTGAATTCTTCAATCAAACCTTCCAGTCTTTCTTTCTGCTCTTTCTTTTTCATGTTGGTCATCTCCATTACTGAAAGAATATTTTCTTCCACAGTAAGGGTACGAAAAACAGATGCTTCCTGAGGCAGGTAACCTACACCTTTTTGCGCGCGTTTGTACATGGGCAGTTCGGTAATGTCTTCATCGTTGAGGAAAATATGACCTGTTTCAGGTTTAATTAAACCTACCACCATGTAAAATGAGGTTGTTTTTCCTGCACCGTTGGGCCCGAGTAAACCTACAATTTCACCCTGGTTTACATGAAAAGAAACATCATTCACTACTGTGCGTTTTTTGTAACGCTTTACAATGTGAGACGCGCGTAAGTTCATGTTATCGTTCATCGGCAAACTTGATGTCTTTAATATTCAATTGCAAGGTAGTGGTATCGTTGAAGTGATTTTCTTCAATGGTATAACAAACGTCAAATGAAATGCCGGTTGCAATTCTGTCATAGTGATGGGCCTGCCCGAAAGCAATACCTTTCAAAGGTTTACTGTGAGCATCCTGCAATAAAGAAAGTCGTAGGTGATTTTCACCCACAATTGCTCCGTAACCATTGTCCCACACGTTGCGGGTCATAAATACCGGATTCATGTTGGCCGGACCAAAAGGTGCGAATTGTTTGAGGATATTCATGAAGCGTTGGTTGATAGATTTGAAAGGCAATTCAATGTCGTATTCAACTTCAGGAGTCAAACTTTTTTCCTGAATGTTATCAGCAACTGCTTTTTCAAACCGTTCAATAAATGCATCAACGTTTTCTACTTTCAACGTAAGGCCGGCAGCATGTGTGTGGCCGCCAAACTGCTCGAGTAAATCGCTGCAACTTTCAATAGCTTTGTATAAATCAAAACCCGGAACTGAGCGGGCTGAACCTGTTGCTACTCCGTTAGAACGTGTGAGCACCACAGTGGGACGATGGTATTTTTCAATAAGTCGGGAAGCCACTATACCTATTACCCCTTTGTGCCACTCAGGATTGTACACTACAGTACTTCTGCGATTATGCATTTCTGTGCTGTTCTCAATCAAAGAGAGTGCTTCTTCGGTAATGTTGGTGTCAAAGTTTCTGCGCTCTTCGTTGTGCGTGTTTATTTGTCCGGCAAATTCCCGAGCTTTTTCCATAGAAGGTGCCAACATCAGCCGAACGGAGTCTTTAGCATCAGCAATACGGCCGGCTGCATTAATGCGTGGCCCTATACTGAAAACCACATCGCTGATGGTTAATTCGGGTTTTTTGGAAGAATATTCCAGCAAAGCGCTTAGTCCATAGTTCGGGTCTTCTACTAATTTTCTAAGTCCAAAATGGGCCAAAACGCGATTTTCATCATTGATGGGCACAATATCCGCAGCAATACTAACAGCGGCTAAATCGAGGTAACGTTCAATTTTAACATCGGGCATATTGGTAGCCGTGGCATAGGCCTGAATGAGTTTAAACCCGATGCCGCAACCTGAGAGTTCTTTGAACGGGTAAGAGCAGTCTGCCTGTTTGGGGTTGAGTATAGCCGTTGCTTTCGGGATTACTTCTCCCGGCAAATGGTGGTCGCAAATAATGAACTCAACTCCTTTTTCCAAGGCGTAGTCAATGTGTGCAATGGATTTTATCCCGCAGTCAAGGGCAATAATAACTTTAAAGCCCTGTTCGGCAGCCCAATCAATACCTTTATAGGAAATACCGTATCCTTCAGCATAGCGGTCAGGGATGTAAAAATCAACGTTGGGATAAAACTGGTTAAAGAAACTGAAAACTGTAGCTACAGCAGTTGTGCCATCCACATCATAATCTCCGTAAACAAGTATTTTTTCGTTATCATTGATAGCGTGCTGAATGCGCTCAACAGCCTTTTGCATATCTTTCATCAGGAAGGGATCGTGCAAATGGTCGAGAGAGGGGCGGAAAAAATATCGGGCTCCTTCAAAGGTGGTAATACCCCTTTGCAGCAATAGCGTGCTGAATACACTATTAATATTCAGTAGTTTCGATAATTTCTCTGCACTTTCTTTATCGGGGCATTCTTTGGCTACCCAACGTTTTTTAGCAACTGTAGTTTCTTTTTGTTCCAACCCTCAAACATAATAAAAAATTAACGGTTAGCGAAAACGTTTAATTGAGAGGGGTCGGGGAGTTCTACTTCTGCCAAAGCATTGACCAGATAAATGCGGTTGGTTCTCAGTTCGGTGCACTGGTAGCGGGTGCGTTGCAATGGTCCTTTTTTAAGAACTAAAACATTTCGGGTGCGTAAAATGAAAACTGTATTTTCGGCTAATTGTTCCACTGTGATTTGTTGCTGATGCGGTGCATCATACTTTTTTAGCACACGCAGCAGGTGTTGGTCGCTGCAGGTTGCTGCCGCGGGGTTGTGGAGGTATTTCAACAAAGCATTATGAATATCAGCGGGGAATACCTGCAAATGAAAAACGGGCATCATAAGCAGGCGGTATTCATGTTTCCATTCTTTGCCATGTGGAGCAATACCGCGTTTATATTTGTCAAAGGCTACGAGGTGGGCCATTTCATGAACAAACGTGATGAGAAAAGCAAAAGGATTGAGGTTGTGGTTCACACTAATGCGGTGACCCTTTCCACCCCAGGGGCTTTGGTAATCTCCCAGTTTGGAGCTACGTTCTTTTGTAATACGCAAGTGTACCCGGTGTTGTATCAGCCACTCTACGCACAATGGTACAGCTGCCTCAGGCACGTATTTTTTGAGCGTATGAACTAAATGGTCGGTAGTTGCCACGGGTATAATTACCCGTGCAATTTGCAAAGTAATGGGCAAGTGTTATTAGCAGATTTTCAACAATGGTAACTTAAGCGTTTACCTTTCTGCCGGCAAGTTGTTGCGCAGTTTTGATAATAGCCGGAACATCATATCCGCATTCGGTGTAAAGCTCACTTTGTTCGCCATGTTCTACTATAGCATCCGGCATACCTAATATTTTCACTTCTGCAGTATACCCGTGTTCAGCCATAAATTCGAGTATGGCAGTACCCATTCCGCCTACAATTGTGCCGTCTTCTATGGTAATTATTTTTTTGAACTTGCTGAATACCGTGTGCAGTAGTTCCTCGTCTAAAGGCTTGACAAAACGCATGTCATACAGCGCTGTAG
>JAGPCK010000082.1 GCA_018058135.1 Bacteroidia bacterium
GAGCGAACCATTTTACTTGGCCTCTTCAATGGCGTAGTAGATAGCACTGCTAAATTCTTCCAGCACCAAAAAATTCACCAGCTGAATATCGGTATTGATGGTGGCTTGGTGCTCCCACACCACTTTACCTTCTTTGGCACTTATAAAAAAGCAGCTGGAGTTTCGGTTGTTGGTGAGGTGCATATACACCACCTTGGGGTCTTGCTCTTCAATGGCTTTAAGTAACTCTTCCTTCTCTACAATCTTGTAATTAAACTTATAATGCTTGCTTAGCTTATTTACATCAACCAGTTTTTCATTCAGGTCTTTTCTTTCAATATAGAGTACCCTGTCTTTCATGGAAAGTTGTTTGTTAAAAGAGGAGTAGATGTCCTTCTTTTTGTTGGCTGCATCTGCTTTCCACACGATTGTGTTTTGCAACACCTGAATCATACCCGGAAATCTGGGAGCATAGTCCCACAAATCTTTGCGCACATATACCCAAGCGAGTTCATCGGTGTGTTTGTATTGTTTAAACAATTTACCTCCTTTAATGATACCCATGGAGCTTACGTTAATAATGCCGTTGGTCGAGATAATTTCTTCATCAAAAATTGTCACAAAATACACCTTGTCGTTGAGTATAATTTTATCAATGGTATCAGCACTTACAAAATCAAACTTCCCCAGGTTCCAATAGGTGGGAACATATTTTGTTAGAAATTGATTGTAAATTTTATCTATTTCATTATTCTCTGTTTTAAGAATAAAATACATCTTCGCATTTTTTACGGCTAACGCCTCTTTCTGATCGCAATTGGCCAATTGTGCTGAAGAGGTTAATGCTGTAAGGAGCATAAGGAAGAAGAAAGAGATAGAACTCTTTTGCAGTGTAGTTATCATAACACATTCATTAAGTACACAAATGTACTACTTTCCGCCAAAGTGTCTATCAGCCTCTTCCAGTATGGGTAGTATCTTTTCCCTGTTGTGCAACTCCGATTCCAGCTTTTGCGCTACAATGGCATTCAGTATGCGTTCATTTACCTTACCGCGATCGAGCGCATATTTGTAAGGGGTAGTGCTGAAGGTGACCAGTTCATACTGCGATTTAAACTCTTCGGGGTAGAGCTCGGTCAAATCATGTTCAATGTGTTTTTTGTGTAAGAATTCTTTATCACCCACCTTATCGGCCATTTCGCTGTAGTTCTGTATAGCTAAATCAGCAATGGCATCGGCATTGGGTTTACGCAGTTGCTGGTAATCGCTGAAAACAGTGTTCCAATCAGGATAATGTCTGCCAATACAATCATCCATCACCAACACATCTTCAAAGGAACAATTCATTCCCTGCCCAAAGAATGGCACCACGGCATGTGCAGCATCACCTGCCAAAGCAAGTTTATCTTTTTTCACCCAAGGATAACAGCGCACCGTTACCAATGATGAGGTAGGGTTGGTGAAAAAGTCTTCTATGAGTGTTGGCATCATAGCCATCGCATCAGGAAATTCTTCTTTAAAAAAGTCTTTCACCTGTTGTTCGGTAGTGAGGTTGGCAAAACTTTTCTCTCCTTCAAAGGGCAGAAACAATGTGCAGGTAAAATCACCTGCCGGGTTAGGCAGAGCAATCATCATAAAGGCACCGCGCGGCCAGATGTGCAGGGCATTTTTTTCCATCAGAAAAGCACCTGCTTCACCGGCAGGAATACTGAGCTCTTTATACCCGACAGGCATGTAGGTTTGTGAATAATTGAACCGGTCGGAAGTTTGTAAACGCGCACGGGTAGCAGCAAAAGCACCGTCAGTACCAATGGTTCTGTCGGCTTCAAATGTTTTTACTGAACCGTCTTCCAGTTCAAACGTAGCGGTGGCTTTATCAATGTCCACATCCACACATTTGGTATTAAAATGCAGGGTGATGTTTTCATAAGCATCGGCCAGTTCAAGCAGTTGAATATTGAGCCGTCCACGGGAAACGGAATTGATGGCCTGCCCTTCTTTACCGTAGGGATGGTAATTCAGTTCACCGGTTTTCATGTGCATCATGCGGCCGTACATGGGAATGGCATCTTCCAGAATGGCTTTGTCCAAACCTACTTTTTCCAGCGCGCGTAAGCCACGGGTTGAAAGTGCCAGGTTGATGGACTTGCCTGCTGACATGCGGTTGTTGCGCATGTCGGGTCTGCGTTCAAACAGGTTCACCTGAAATCCACGTTTGGCCATGTAAATAGCCAGCAATGATCCGGAGAGTCCTCCGCCTATGATGTTAATACGTTCGCTCATACTTATTCATTTTTATACTGTGCCTTGCGGCAGAAATCTATTTATACTATGAAACAAAAAACTTGTGCAGCAATACTCCTAA
Organism: Bacteroidia bacterium; assembly: GCA_018058135.1. GTDB lineage: Bacteria > Bacteroidota > Bacteroidia > UKL13-3 > UKL13-3 > JAGPCK01. The sequence continues at coordinate 2,345 of JAGPCK010000082.1, forward strand.
ATGATACACATCGGTAAAGCTGTTGTACAAAGGTGCCGGTGCCATACGAATAACATCAGGCTCGCGCCAGTCAGCTACCACACCGTTTTCTGTAAGGAACTTAAACAAGGCCCTGCCGCGCTCACCGGCCACTACTGACAATTGAGCACCTCTTTGGTTCACATCCCGCGGAGTTATTATTTTCAATTGCTCGTGTTCTTCCAGTCCGGCATTTACTTCATCTAAAACAAATTCTAAGTAACCTGTCAATTGAACACTTTTATCCCGAAGTTGTTTCATACCCGCCTCATCAAAAATATCAAGAGAGGCTTTGTGAATGGCCATCGGGAATACCTGGGCATTACTCAACTGCCAGCCCTGTGCACCTGGCATGGGGTTAAAGCCTTTCTTCATCAGGAACCTTTCTTCTTCATTATGTCCCCACCAGCCGGCAAAACGAATGAGCTCTTTGTTAGCGGCATGACGTTCATGCACAAAAGCACCTGATGTTCCACCCGGACCTGAGTTGAGGTATTTGTAGGAGCACCACACCGCAAAATCCACGTCCCAATCGTGCAACTGTAAATGCAAATTACCCGCAGCATGTGCCAAGTCAAAACCGGCATAGGCACCTGCTTTATGCGCAGCTTTTGTAATGGCCTGCATATCGTAAGCCTGACCGGTGTAGTAGTTTACTCCACCCATCATCACCAAAGCCAGTTCATTACCGTGTTGTTGAATGGTGGTCAAAATATCTTCGGTACGTAAAGTGTGTTCTCCATCACGTGGCACTAATTCTACAATTGTTTTTTCAGGGTCAAGTCCGTGAAAACGGGCCTGTGTTTCCATGGCATATTGGTCGGAAGGAAAAGCCCCGCCTTCCATAATAATTTTATAGCGCTGTGCTGTGGGACGGTAAAAACTTACCATCATCAAATGCAGATTAACGGTAAGGTTGTTCATCACTACAACTTCAACGGGTTTTGCGCCTACCACACGGGCGGCTTTTTCTGTTAAAAATTTGTGGTAATGGAACCAGGGGTTTTTAGCGTGAAAATGTCCCTCCACCCCGTATGTGGCCCAATCGGTGAGTTCTTGTTCAACAGCAGCGCGGGCGGTAACGGGCTGCAAACCCAGTGAGTTACCGGTAAGGTAAATGACCTCTTTACCGTTGTGCTGCGGAAATAAAAACTGTGAACGGAATCGTCTCAGTGCATCCTGTCCATCCTGAGCCTGTGCATAGCTCAATGAAAATTCAAAATTACTCATGGCCGACAAATTTATATTTTTCCTGTATAGCTGCGCCTGATATTTATCAGTTACGGCCGGTTAAAGCAAAAACGGCAACCCGAGGGCTGCCGTTTTGTATCGTTAAAGTAGTACCTGTTACTGGCCTTGTGCCAGTGAGTATCCTTTTTTGTCTCCGTACATGCGCAATATTTCAAACGAAGGGATGTAGAAGGTATCGCTAAGCGAACTCAGCAGGGAAAATATTTCTTTTTGGCTCATATCTCCTTCCACCCTTACGCGGTAATGGTCAATACACTCAGTAAAAATGGAGCCGGAGGGCCACACCTGTGTACCACGGTTAGAAATCATAATCAGTTTTTGAGAAGGTGTGAGGTGTGGAGTAATCTTATCGGCAATGGCCTGACCCAGCAGGTTTGTTTCGATAAACAGGTCAACGCCCACAATTTTTTTATCTGCATTGTCCACGTTAGATTCCATCATGCGCTGAACCGATGGAGGAGCCGGTTTAGTGAAAATAGCTACACCGTCTTTCGCTTCACGCGGTTTAGAAAACTCTGGTTTTTTGCCCAGATTATTGATGATGGCTTGAGCAAATTCATTGGTGTTGGAGAAAGGAATACTGCGGTCGCCAAAATCAGCGGTGTGAACACCTTGTTCCAACGTGTAACGTAAAGCATTTTCAATTTCGGCTGCGTGTTTTACAAAACCCAGGTGACGCAACATCATCAATCCGCTTAATAAAAGCGAAGTGGGATTGGCCATCAGTTTACCGGCAATATCAGGAGCAGTTCCGTGAACGGCTTCAAAAATGGAGATGTTATCGCCAATGTTGGCTGAGGGAGCAAAACCCAAACCGCCTACCAATCCGGCACACAGGTCGCTCATAATATCACCTTGCAGGTTGGTGAGCACCACCACCTGAAACTCATGCGGACGAGCCACCAACCTCATGGCCAGATCATCTACAATGATATCGTTGCAATTGATTTCCGGATACTCTTTGGCCACCTCCTGAAAAGTCTCCAGAAAAAGACCATCGGTCAATTTCATAATATTGGCCTTGTGGGCACAGGTTACTTTGGTGAAACCTTCTTTGCGGGCCATCTCAAAGGCAAATCGAATTACCTGTTCACTTCCGGGGCGGGTAATAATTCTCCGGCAAATGGCCACATCGTGTGTGTTCAGGTGTTCTATGCCTCCGTAAGTGCCTTCAATGTTCTCGCGCACAATGGTAATGTCAATGGGAATACCGGCTTTGGAAAAAACGGTATCTACACCGGGCAAACTTTGAAAATGCCTGCGGTTGGCATAAGTACTCCAGGTTTTACGGGCAGTAACGTTAATGCTCTTCATCCCTTTGCCTTTGGGGGTTTCCATAGGGCCTTTGAATACAATGCCCAGGTCTTCCACTATTTCTTTGGCTTTGGGGGTCATGCCCGCACTGTTTCCCTGTTCGAAATAGGTTTTTCCCATTTCAATAAACTCATACTGCAACGGAACTTGTGCCGCATCAAACACATGCAACACCGCGTCCATAATCTCCGGACCTATTCCATCTCCTTTGGCTACAGCTATCTTCATATTGTTTTCTGTTTTTTTAATCGGGCGCAAAAGTAATAAAGAGAATTGTTTTTGGGTTACTTAGTGTAAAGTTTATATTTGACTGTAACGATATGACCCCACGCCTGCCCTCCCTCAGCAAAATGACTCCTATGCGAACAGCACTGTTGCTCACCGCATTATTATCGTTACTGCCTTCACAAAACACTTTTGCTCAAACCGATGCCGATTCACTGGTACTCAAGCGCCCCACTAAAGTTTTTAAAGCCTTTGGGAAAAGATGGCAACGAAACGGACATAATTATCATTTAATGATTGGTTCTTATACAATGAAAAGTTGGAGCAAAGTGGATGATGTTTTCAGTTTAACGAATATGCCTGATGAAAAACAGTCTTTCAATGTCAATAAGAACAAAAGTGTAAATTCTAGAGAACAAGGTTTTGGATTCGGTTATTTACGCGATTTCGGCATTAGCATAAGTTATGAAATGATTAGCAATTCAACCTCATCTATTACTAAAGAAGTTCGCATCGGGGCTGCCTATTCAGACATTAGTTTAGGAGAAAGTAGGTCACGCTTTGACTTTACACTTGACCCTTATCAACTAGGAATTGTGGGAGCTAATTATTCCTGCTCTTTAAATGTAGAAATCATTTCTATAAAAGCTGATATGCTGTGGAATTTCAAACCCTTTCTTAAAAACAAATTGCGATTTTACACAGGTGCGGGTGTGCGAGTGAGTCCGGCATTATTCTCATCGGTTGAATATGATCATTCTGAAACCTTAAGACAATTTGATCCTTTATCCAACCAATACGAAGAAATAGAAAGTAGCTTTATACCAAAAGGAGACGACTTACCCAACTTATCATCAAGTTTTCATTACGGTCTTCAGGCCTTGGGCGGAATAAAATTCAACGCCTCGTGTCGAACTACCTGGTACATCGAAATGCAAAAGGCACTCAACTTTGATACTTTTTTCGGAGCTAAAACATATGTAGGCACATCAACTCTTGTAGCTATAGGCTTGCGTAAAAGACTGCATTATTTCGATTTGGTTGAACCACCCATAAACCCCGATTTAACCGCTCCACCAATTTTTTGATTTCTCTATACTTATAATGAGCATAAAATTAATAAATTGAATCACATCTATATGACCCTACGCCTGCCCTCCCTTAATAAAAAAACGCCTTTGCGAACAGCACTGTTGCTCACCGCTTTATTTTTTCTGCTGCTCTCACAAAACACCTTTGCTCAAACCGATGCCGATTCGCTGGTACTCAAGCGCCCCACCAAAGTTTTTAAAGCCTTTGGAAAAAGATGGCAACGAAACGGACACAATTATTCTTTCGTTTACAGCAAGTATAAGTATTCAAAGGCGTACAACATTGAAGACTACCTGAACATGGTACCTGACACGACTATCCTTAACCGATACGCCAATGACAAAAGCAAAAATGTGAAAACAGATTATTTATATGGTACACCTTACGCTTATGGGGTGGATTTTAGTGTGTCCTATGAAATGCTCCCTGAAAAAACATCTGCTTCACAAAAAGAACTGCGTTTCGGAATATCATTTCTTCAAACTTTGTCCAGTCCCAGTCAAATCCAATCATTTTACTTTCCGAAACCAACTGCCATTAATGAAGAGTTGAAATCTAATTTCGTGTTCGTTCAGGAAAACAAGTTAGTGTCCCTTCGGTCTGATTTTCTCTGGAACTTTAAAGGTATGCTTAAAAATAAAGTTCGTTTTTATGTTGGATCTGGGATAACACTAAGCTCAGCTTTATTAAAATCAAACAAGTTGAGTAATGAACGTTTTTCTTTGGAAATAGATACTTCCGGCAACTTCCCTTACCTGATTGGCAAATCCTATATTTCCAATTCGGACTCTCGCTCTTTTATACATTATGGTATTTCAGGAATTGCCGGTATAAAAATAAATGCTTCCTGTAAAGCCAACTTTTTTGTAGAAATGCGCAAGTCATTAGATTACGATAACTATTACGGGCACAAAACATTTAATTATTCCACTACTACCATTACGTTTGGCATACGAAAAAAACTCAACTACTATGATTTAATTGAACCACCGGAAGACTCCGATTTAACCGCTCCCCCTGTTTTCTGATTTTCCCTTACTTTTGCGCGCATGGGCCTCACCCACATTCAGCAACTCATATTAGCCGGAGAAAGCGATACACTCGATTTCAAACAAACCATTTCTTCGGCAGCAAAAATTGCCAAAACCATGGTATCCTTTGCCAACCACAAAGGCGGACGATTGCTGGTGGGCGTTACCGATAAAAAAATGATCAGCGGTATTCAAAGTGAAGACGAAAAATACATGCTCGATTTAGCCGCACATTTTTACTGCAAACCTGAAATAGACATTGAACTGATAGAATGGGAAATAAACGGCAAAGTAATTATTGAAGCCATTATTCCTGAAGGCCCTGACAAACCCTACTATGCCAAAGGTGAAGATGACAAGTGGTGGGTATACATTCGGGTAAAAGACAAAAGTTTACTGGCCAGCAAAGTGGTGGTGGATGTACTGCGCAGACAACACAGCATGCAAAACACCATTATCAATTATTCAAAGCACGAACAAGCATTACTCAAATACCTTGAACAAAACGAGCGCATCACCCTGCACGAAACCTGTAAGTTGTTAAATATCTCCCGCTGGAGAGCCACCAAAATGCTGGTGAACCTGGTGAGTATTGGGTTAGTAAGGTCGCACACCACCGAAAAAACGGAATACTTCACATTGAGTTAAGCGAAGAACAGACACTGATTGCACAGATTAACACAAATTTATTAGGGGTTCTTTCCTCATTAAAAATTAAGAACTCAAAATTAAGCGAAGCAAAGAACGCCACTGATTCCACAGATTAACACAAATTTAGCAGAGTCCTTTCCAATCCCCTCACATAAACACATAAATACTTACACACCTAAACACTCACAAAGCACTTCATTAAACATTAAGAATTAAGCATTCAAAATTTAGCGAAGCGAAGAACGCCACTGATTGCACAGATTGCACAAATTAGCTCACGGTCTATTTACTC
>JAGPCK010000004.1 GCA_018058135.1 Bacteroidia bacterium
TACTCTTCTGCGTCTTTTTATGAAAAAGGGGAAATTAGTTTTACTTTTCTAAAGGATATAAGAATTGAACTGGATGGGGAATAGCAATAGTTTGGGAAGATGGTTCGTGACGACACGAACCATGGCAATGGTACTGAACTTTATTCCCCTGAAATCATTTTTCAAAAGCTGGACTATATTCACCACAATCCGGTGAGCAAAAAATGGAACCTTACCGATGACTTTGCTCTTTACCCCTACTCCTCTGCATCTTTTTATGAAAAGGGAGAAAAGAGTTTTGCTTTTCTAAAGGATATCAGAATTGAGCTGGATGGGGAATAGCAATAGTTTGGGAAGATGGTTCGTGACGACACGAACCATGGCAAAGAACTCTTTTGTGAAAATCTGTGCAATCTGTGGCAGAATAAAATCGGCTTTAATAACCAATGTATCTGACTTATGCCCGAATACACAAATGCCTTAATTTCTCACTCCTCATAAAACTCCCTCAGGGCACCAAAGTACATACCCGTCCAGCCATCCTGAATATTTTGAAAATCTTCATCAGGAATATTGGTTTGGTGCAGCTCAACTGATGTTTGACCGTTATCTGTTTTATGCAATTTAAGGGTAACAATGGATTGCTCCGGTCGGTCGCCAAAGTACCACTCCTGCACTATCTTTTTGCTTTCTTCAAACTCGAGGTTTTTACCGCAGATATTGCCGCCCCAAAGAGAAAACTCCGAACCCGGCTCGGTGCTCATTTCCGCTTCTTCTCCTGTCCACAAGTAAATGGTGAGTGGGTTGGTTAGTGCCAGATACACCTCTTCTGGTGGTGCGGGTATGGCAAAATAGCGTTTAAAATCTTTCATAATTACTCGTTGATGTACTGTATTAATTCATCCACTTTTTTGAACATGGATTTAAAAAACTGGTTGCGCAATTTCTCCGCCACACCGCTCAACATCGTTGATTTGGAAATGAGGTTATTCATCCACCGTTCATTTTGTTCATTAAAAAACCGGTTAGTGGTGCGCATGCTGTTAAAAGAATTGTAGCTGATAAAACTGCTGATTTTATCATCGGCTTTAATGAGCACACAGTTGTTCCCAAACATCAGGTCGCTGAGGTAGAACGTATAATCCACAGCCGTCATGGTGCCTTCCGCAGTAAACTTTTTACCTGTCTCCACCTGACGTTGTACTTGCTTTAACATTTCCCTGAAATCTTCTATCACCAATAATGCATCTTCACGGGTTGTGAAGAATCCTGCATCCCAATAAAAGCGAATATGTTTGAGGTTACTCATAATGGTTTCATCGGTCCATATTTCGGTAGACGGAACACGGCTATAAGCAAGACCGGCCTGCTTTGCGGTTTCTAACAACGCTGCATCAATGTGGTTGAGGTGGTAATGTTTATTTTGCAAGGAGGCCACATTAAGTATGGATTTCATCCAATACGTGAGCTTAAATGCCGAGAGGTGCGGATACGAAAAATGGTGAAAAACGGGCACGTCTTCCGCAGCAAATAAAATGCGTTTGTTTTCAAATTTTTGCAGTCCGTTTAACTCCTCGTACAAGCCTTTAAGGTAAGCATGAAAACTTTCCTCATCATCCAGTACAGGTGTAAACTTAAAAGTAACCACACCGGGCAGTTGGTCGTTAAGGGCTTCGAGCGGAACATCAAAATGGTGGCAAAGTTTCACTACCTCGTTAATGGTTAATTCAGTTTCGCCCCTTAGTCTGCGGTAAGTACTGTCCATGCTGATATTGAGTACCGAGGCTATCTCATTGGCCAGAGAAACATTGCCCGGCACCAACTCTTTGAGAATATGGATAAACTGCTCCTGATGGGTTAAAGAAGGCATTTTTATTTACGGTTTTGCATTTCAAAGCTATAAAATTATTTGCACAAAACCGTAAATAGTACTCCTGATGAATCTTTATACGCAAAAATGCAGCACAGATTAGTGATTGAACATTGAAATAAACGTATTACACGGCAACATCAACTTCTACTGGCAGCATCCCGTTTTATTGCCCGAATGGAACACGCTTGCTTTGTACCATAAAAAACACCAACCATGAATACAAAAAATCTTTTCCTCACCAGCCTGCTGATTTTTACATCAGCCGTAAAATTGATGGCAGCCGGACCTGAAAATCCGAGTATCGCCTTTATTGACATAGACACCCGCAACAGCAGGGTAAGCACTCCCTCCAATCCGGTTACGGCCATGACCCGCGTGGAGCTTGAAAAACTGAAGCGGTTTCAGTTGCTCGATAAATATGATTTGGAGTACATCACCTCCAAAGACTCCATTAAAATCAACAATTGTTATAGCCGTTTATGCCTCACTGAACTGGGCAAAAAATTGAAAGTAGAAAAAATGTTTACCGGCTCAGTGGAAGAAATGTCGGACCAGATTATTGTGACCTTTAAAATACTGGATGTACAAAACGGGCAGTTTGAAAAGGTACAGGTAAATGAATTCTTAAACATTCCTGCTGAAATAAAAAGCATGATTAAAGTAACCATGAACGACATGTTCGGTATACAGAACGAAGCCGATCTGGTATCGAAACTTACACGCAAAGATGACTACGACAATGCGGTGAATAACCCGTATGAACTACGTTTACGCAGTGATGGCCCGCGAATGGGTTTCACCTACTTTACCGGAAGCGATGCCGCTGTACTTAAAGCACCTAGCAATGCAGGCGGCTTTAATGCACACCCGGTCATGTTTCAGTTTGGCTACCAGTTTGAGCGGCAATACCTCAATGAAGGAAATTTTCAGGCTCTGTTTGAATTTGTGCCCATGCTCACAGGTTTAGACCAAGGTTTGCTTATTCCCAGTTTCACCTTTATGAACGGACTGCGCAGCAACAAGAGCGGATGGGAATTTGCCTTTGGACCAACGGTAGCGTTTGCTAAAAAAGCAGAAGGTTTCTATGATAGTAATAACAACTGGCACCTTAAAAATGACACTACCGAACAATTTTTACCACGTAATATGGAAACACGTATGGATAGCAGAGGAGATGTTACCCTACATACTAATTTCGTATTTGCTTTTGGTAAAACATTTAAATCAGGTAAGTTGAATATTCCGGTAAACGGCTACATCATCCCCAGTAAAAATGGAGCCCGTGTTGGAGTATCCTTTGGATTTAATGCCAAAGAAAGGTACACGTTCAACGGCAAAGTAAAATAACTTTAATACAAAACGATTATGAATTTATTCATCAACGTCACCCGAAACGTAAACCGTGGCATCAGTGTTTTTATCTCCTTGTTTTTACTTGTCATGATTTTTGGCGACCCCATAAAACCTAATTTAGAAGAAGCCGGAGCCATGTTGCTTTTCCCCGGTGGAGTTATAGCGGGCTTTCTGTGGGCATGGAAAAATGAGCGCATCGGTAGCTTAATCTCTTTGGTAAGTCTGGTGCTCTTTTACGTATACATGTATGTCAGTCGGGAAGGTTTTCCGGGAGGCCCGTATTTTCTGCTCCTCTCCTTTCCTGCTTTAATTTTTCTAGTTTTATCCTTTGTCTCACCTCAATCTTAATGTTGCAATGACCCACTATATTCAACTTATTTTCGAATGTGTACTTACACTATTCGCTATAGATTTTGTATCCGGCTTTGTTCACTGGGCTGAGGATACATTCGGTACAGAAAAAACTCCCTTGTATGGCAAATGGATTGTTGTGCCTAATACCATTCACCACGAACAACCTGCTGCATTCACTCAAAAAAACTGGTGGCAAAGTTCATGGGATCTGGCCTTATGTTCAGCGCTTATTGCTTTGGCTGCTTGGTGGGGCAGTTGGCTCAGTTGGCACGTTTGGGTATTTTGTGTGCTGGGTGCCAATGCCAATCAATTACATAAATATACTCATGTATCAAGGGTTAAAATTCCGTTACCTGTTCGTTGGTTGCAAGACTTGCGGGTGGTTCAATCAGCAAAAGACCATGCGTTACACCACAGCGGAAAGAAAAACACGGCCTACTGTGTGATTACCCCTTACCTGAATCCTGTATTGGATAGTATAGGTTTTTGGAGATGTTTGGAAAAAATAATAGTCCCTTTTACAGGTGCACCTCGTAGAGAAGACCTGAACATAAAACCAATCACTTCAATAACTGATTCACCATCGGAACATCATCCGTTAGAATGAAGTCGGGCGATTTTTCAATGGCAGATTCAGCATCACTTGTATTTACTACACCAAAGATGGACACCTTTAAGCCGGAAGCATGAGCCGCAGAAACACTTTCTTTTGTGCAGGAGTTATTCCCGGTCATAATACCGGTGTAGTTTCTGTTATTGGCTATAGAAAACCAATCAAACACGGAGCCATTAATCATTAATTGTACTTGATCATCAAGTGCACTCATCAAATCTAAATAAAGCTCAAAATTTGACTCCAAATAAACAAATTCAAAAAGATGAAATCTTTCAATTAGACTGTGCATACTGTTAACATACAAATTAATATAAAGCAAGTATTCATCACTTGAACTGATATTGCAGGGCAGGTCAAGTTTATTATCCAACATGATAAACGGGATAAAATCAAGTGAAGAGCAATACTGGAAAAGTTCTTCTAAGGAAAGCAAATAGCTGTCGGAGTTTTTGTATTTACATGCCCGCAGTTCCTCTGCAGTATACTGGTAAATGCAACCCGATAAGTTGGTTTGTGTTTCGAGGTAATCATCATGATATAAAAACAGTACTCCGTCACGGCTCATTTGCACATCTACCTCCACACCTGATGCAGCATATAGTTCCAACGCTTTCTGTACAGAGGCCATACTGTTTTCAGGTAAGGGATTAGCTGCAGTTCTCGGCCCGCACCCTCTGTGCCCTATTACAGCAATCCTATCTCCGTTCAGGTTATTGATTTCCGGAGTCTCATCACGGCAGGCACTCATCAACCAAAAGGTTGAACAAAACAAAAGGAACTTGAGTGTTCTAAAAATCATATCCTATCCACAACTTTACCTGTGCTCCATGTCCGTGCAATTTTAAATCTCCTGACGAGTAAAAATTGGTTTGTGTTTCAATGTATGTGCCGTACCCGAATGTGTTAGCAATGGTGAGTCGTTTGGTGCGCCACATCCAGCCGTAATTCAGGTAAACTTCATGCAATTGATACAAACCTTTCCTGTCGTCAACAGGCGAGTGCGTACCGTAAAGCAGGTTGCCGTATGAAACGTCCATCACCATGCGGGCGTTTTTAATATTCAGCGGAAATAATTTTCTGAAACTGATTTGCCCCCCTGTTCCACCATAAGTCAGTTTGGCTACATTGATTAAAGGTGCACGTAGAGCAACAGCCACTTCATATGTAGGTCGGCAATAAACATACCCTACACCCGTTAATATTCCGTTAAATGTGTATTGAGAAGTAAGTTCCACCCGGTGTTTCCAATTCTTTGCAGGGGAAGCAACCACAGTATCTGCGGAAGTTTCGCCTTTTAACACTTCTCCATATACATGGTGTAGTAAAAAAAGTAAAATGAGGGTGGTGAACCAATGTTTCATTTTCGGGCACAATTTAAGTGTAAACCAACACAGTTACTACTTTTATGTGATTGTTAGTCACTTTAACATGCGCTAATATTGAAAAAAATAATTATCCATGAAACAACAATTACTTTCTTTATTTGCTATTTCGATTGTTCCGGCAATCTCCTTTGCTCAGGTGAGCTTTACAGCAGCCAATGCGCCTGTAAACAATACCATGTTTACGTACCATGATGCCAATGAACCTAATCCTCCGTTTGTGTTCAGCAAAAGCGGTACTACCAATACCTGGGACTTCACCAATGTACCGGCAGTAACTGGTGCGGATGATACAACTTATGTGCGAATTCCCTCACAGGTAAACGGCTACACTAACTTCCCGGGTGCAACTCATGCAATGTGGGAAGTGGGTGACAATGCTCAAAGATTTGTTAAGATTGATGCATCAGGAGCTTACATGCTAGGCTTGTATGGCGATGTTTTCGATATAGGAACTGATGTAGCACTCGTACTGCCTGCACCTGTTAAGGTATATTCTTTTCCTGTACAATACGGCAGCATGAACAATTCTAACCCGTTAATTGAATACAAAGTTTCAGGTGCTTCAGTCGGGCAGCCTGCAATAGATTCGTTGTGGTACAAATCAATTCACAATGATTCTAAAGAAATTATTGCTGAAGGAAGTATGGTTGTGCCAATGGGTACCTTCCCTGCCCTTTTGGAAGTAAGCCGTGAAAATATAATTGACAGCCTCTTCATCAAAAGCAGTGCATCAGCCGGAGAATGGATACTTGCTCCCGGATTTCCGAAAGTAACTAACGATTCTACTTTTTACTGGTACGGCAACCAATACCTGCAGCAATATGCCCACGTTATTTACAAAAACGGATTGGTAACAGACGTAAATTACATCAAATCTGTTACGGTTAGTCCGGTAAGCAGCACACCAAAAATTGCAACCAATACAGTTTCACTTTATCCTAACCCTGCACAATCAACCTTGCATTTTAACAATAGCAGTGAAATTGAACAGCTGCTTATCCGCGATGTTACCGGAGCAACATTACTCACCCAAACAGGTAACTGTGCCGAAATTAATATTCAGGAATTGGCTAAAGGAATTTACTTCATTGAGGTGAACCAATACAACAACCGTTCGCAAACATTGAAGTTCGTAAAACTGTAACCTTCTCATTTTATCTGAAAGGCCCGCTTAGTCGGGCCTTTTTTTATGATTATCAACCATCTATATAACTTTTGCGCATATGTTGAAAAGAAGTGAGCTGTTTTATGCGCTTCTTTATTCAATTTCGGTAAAGTTCCACACATCAATTTCACCTTATATACTTACGAATGGCGCTAAAGAAAAAAGAGAAAAAAGAAAAGAAGGCTTTTGTTCTCGACACCTCCGTAATACTCTACGATCATAACGCTGTAAAAAACTTTGACGAGCATGATGTAGCCATCCCCATTACTGTTTTAGAAGAGCTGGATAATTTCAAGAAGGGTAATGACATAATCAATTTTGAGGCACGTGAGTTCATCCGCTTTTTAGATAAACTTTCAGGCGAGTATACCCTCAACAATTGGATACCATTGAATGGCCCTACCAAAGGAAAATTCAGGGTACTAATGAATGAAAAAAGTTTGCAAGATGCAGAGAAGATTTTCGGAGAACGAAAGGCCGACCACCGCATCTTAAATGCAGCCTTAGCCCTTCAGAAAGAAATGCCCGACCGCAAAGTGGTGCTGGTAACCAAAGACGTTAACCTTCGTTTAAAGGCCAAGTCGCTCAGCCTCCCTGCTGAGGATTATGAAACCGGAAAAATAAAGGACCTGGAAGGCCTTTACACTGGCCGCTCCATCATTGAAGGTGTAAAACCCGAGGTGATTGATACCCTGTACCACGAAGGTTTTATTGAGTGGAAAAAGGTTTTCAAAAACAAGCCTTTCGCCAATCACTACTACATTCTTAAAAACAGCAAAACTTCTGTTCTTTCGTTTTACAACCCTATTGAAGACCGCTTGGACAAAGTAGAAAAGAAAGGTTGTTACGGAATAAAACCCCGCAATGCTGAACAGGCTTTTGCACTGCATGCCATACTTAACACCAACATTCCTTTAGTAACCATACAAGGTGTGGCAGGAACTGGCAAAACCCTGCTGGCATTGGCAGCTGCAATGGAGCAAAAAGTAAATTTCAGACAAATATATCTCGCACGCCCTATTGTACCTTTAAGCAATAAAGACATCGGGTATTTACCGGGTGACGTGAAGTCAAAAATAAATCCTTACATGGAACCCCTGTGGGATAACCTGAAACTGATACAAAATCAGTTTGATGAGAAGGATAAAGAACACCATAAAATTACCGACATGGTGAATCAGGAAAAATTGGTGGTTACACCATTGGCCTATATTCGAGGACGCAGTTTATCCAACATCATTTTTATTGTTGATGAGGCGCAAAACCTTACTCCGCATGAGGTAAAAACCATTATTACCCGTGCAGGAGAAAAATCTAAAATTGTATTTACCGGTGATATTTACCAAATCGATACTCCTTACCTGGATTCACAATCCAATGGTCTGTCGTACATGATTGATAAGGTAAAAAATCATCCGCTTTATGCCCACATTACCTTAGAAAAAGGAGAACGCTCGGAACTGGCTAACTTAGCCAACGAGTTGTTATAAAATTTTGACCGATACTGACCAAAAGGAATTCAGGCTGCAATCACGCGCATTAAAATGGGTGGTTGCCATAGGTGTGTTGGTGATGGGCATGAAATTTTTCGCTTATTTCCTCACTAAATCAGACGCTATTTTCAGTGATGCCTTAGAATCCATTATCAATGTGGCAGCCGGGGCATTTGCTATTTTCAGTTTGTATTATGCAGCACAACCCAAGGATGAAAACCACCCATACGGACATGGTAAAATAGAATTTTTCTCAGCCGGATTTGAAGGGGCTATGATTTTGGTGGCAGGTATTTCCATTATTGTGAAAGCAACATTCTCTCTAATGGCCCAAAAACAATTGGAGCATTTGGGGCCGGGCTTGTTAATTACAGGCGCTTCAGGTATTATCAATTTTGTGATGGGTAATGTGCTGGTGAAATATGGAAAAAAATTCCGTAGCCTTACTTTGGTGGCTGACGGCAAACACCTGCTCAGCGATACGTATTCCAGCATAGGACTTTTTGCAGGTTTAGTACTCATTTACTTCACCGGAATTAATTGGTTAGATGCGGCTTTGGCTATCATTTTCGGTGTAGTGATTATTTTAACCGGTTACAAACTGGTACGTAAAAGTCTGGCCGGATTGATGGATGAAATAGATGAAGAAGTATTGCAGGAAATTGAAACCATCATTAACGAGTACAGACAAAAGGAATGGATAGACATTCACAATTTCAGGATTTTGAAATACGGTAACTCTTACCACATTGATTGCCACATTACCCTGCCGTGGTATTGGAATCTCGATCGCGCACATCAGGGAGTGCAGTCTTTGGAAGATGTTTTCCGAAAACAATTTCCTGATAAAGTAGAACTCTTTATTCATGCCGACCCATGCCTTCCTGTCTCTTGTCACATATGTCAGTTAGAAGAGTGTAAAGAGCGAAAACATCCCTTCCGCCAAACCGTAGAATGGAAAATAAACCGACTGATTAAAAACGAAAAGCACCAACTATAACCCGTAGTAGAGTTTTCATTTATTCCTATAACTTTGTTTTACTATATACTTTTACCTTACGTATGAAAAAAACATGCTTCTTATTGCTCGCTATTTTAGCCTGCAGCATATCAAACGCACAAATAACCATCAGTTCATCAGACATGCCGGTGGCAAGTGACACAGTGCGTTACAGCATTTCCTCGTCTGTGGTTTCATCAACATTGCTTAACCAAACCGGCACCAATCAAACTTGGGATTTCAGTTTTCTTACCCCAACCAATCAGGATATTGCAGCTTTCAAAACTGCTTCCTCTATAAACATTGCTTACCTGCTTACATTTGGTTCATCCAGTTATGGAAAATATGATGGTGACATGACTGTTGGTATTGTACAAGCTAACGATGTTTACACCTTTTACAAAAACAGTTCGGGTTCTTTTGCAGCAGATGGCAGAGGTTTTTCAGTAAGTGCTTCTCCTCTTCCGCTAACACAAACCTACACCTACAAAGACGTTATATACAAGTTTCCACTTAATTTCGGCAACACAGATACCAGCACTTATTACTCAACAGAAGCCAATGCCATAGTTGCTCAGGTAGCCTCTTCAGGAAGAAGAATCAATACCGTTGATGGTTGGGGCAGCATCACCACACCTTACGGAACATTCAATTGTATTCGCATAAAAAGTGTTGTACGGCACACAGACACGCTCAAAACTCAATTTGTTAACCTGCCTGTAACCAAAAATTTCACCGAGTACAAATGGCTAGCAGCCGGACAAAAAATACCGGTTCTGGAAATTGTGGTGACTAGCGGTATTGGCGGTTCTACAGTTGTTCGTTACCGTGATGTTTACCGTAATTCGGTATTTGTAAACAAAGCTCGCTTTACAGCTTCAAGAACAAAAGCCACCGTTACAGATACAGTAACCTTTACTGATCAAAGCCCGGTTACCCCGGCCGCTCCTACCGCATGGCAATGGACCATCACACCCAACACATTCCAATACGTTGGAGGCACAAATGCATCTTCACAAAACCCCAGAATACTCTTTAGCGATACCGGATTTTACTCTGTGAAACTGAAAGCAACTTATGCAGCAGGCAGTGACGACACCTTACGCAGTAATTATATCCAAATCGGCTCAACACCTGCAGTTGCTTTCGGAGTTGATAAACAAGTTACCACGCCTTCCATATCTGTTAACTTCACTGATAGCTCAACCAATACACCTACTGCCTGGCTGTGGAGCTTCTCTCCCAATACCATCAGTTACATTGGTGGAACAAGTCAGACTTCACAAAACCCAAAAGTAATTTTTAACGATACCGGTTATTACCATGTAACCCTGCGAGCAACAAACGCTTTTGGAAATAAAACGTTGCAAAAAACCTCCTACATTCATGTAGTGAGTCAACTTTCTCCACCACCTGTTGCGGGCTTTAATGCTGATAACCTGTACCCGACACTTAGCAGCGTGGTAAGCTTTGCTGACTCCTCTTCGAACAACCCCACATCATGGTTATGGACCTTTGCTCCTAACACAGTAACTTATGTTGGAAGTTCATCTGCTTCACAAAATCCTAAGGTTGTATTTGCTGCTACAGGTTTCTATTCTGTTACCCTTAAAGCAAGTAATGCTTTCGGATTTGATGAAAAAATTCAAACCAACTACATACGTGTAATAGGTACCGGAATAAATACGATAGAGGAAGGATTCCATTTCACTGTATTCCCTAATCCCGCTAAATCACAAGTCATTATTAGTTGGGGTGGAAATGGAGAAATTGCAACAGGACACTTAACTGACTTAACAGGCAAAAGCATACAAACCTTTACCATACCCAAACAAAACAACACCTACATTTTGCCTTTATCATCGTTGGCTTCGGGCATTTATTTTATTCAATTACAAACAGCAGAGGGAACATTCACTCAAAAATTAATCATTGAATAACTATGTCAGAACGTTTATATGACCTTGCTACAATAAAAGACATTGGCGGAAATGACCCCGCTTTTATGAAAGAGATGGTAGAAATGTTTGCTACTATTACTCCCGATACTCTAATTGATATTAAACAAGCTATTCAATCGGAGAACTGGCAACGAGTTGGGAGCATTTCACATTCATTAAAAGCCAACATTATAAGTTATGGAATTTCAGGAATGAAAGAGATTATTCTTCAACTGGAAAGTTGCGGTTCCAATGAACATCCCCGTGCATTTGCTTTAGATAACTTAACCCTACTTGAAGATGTATGTTCCCGTGCCATAGAACAGATGCTGGAAGATTATATGTTGAAATAATTAGCCCATTTCGGGACAAAGTGCTATTATTGTAATCATGTCCCGAAAACATTTACTCTTCTGCTTTAGTGCCATCGGTTTGCTGAGCGCGTTCGCTTCCTGCAAAAAATACCCGGTTGACGAAGAACCTCCGGTAGTTATTGTCACACCTGTTGATTCTACAACTTTGGTTCAGTTTACCGGTTTGATAGGTGTGGATTCCATTAAATTATATGAGAATGTAAATAACTATTTCAACACACAAATCAACCAGCGCTTTACTGCCACCCCACCCGATTCTTCGAGCATTACTTTTAACTCCACGCTTAAACAAACCAACTCCAATACCGGCATATTTTCAGTTAATAAATCTACGCTCCTCTTTACAGGATCCAACCCGAGTGAAAGTGATTTTGAAAACTTTTTTCAACCGAGTAGTTTGCCTCTTGCCACATTACTCTCACCCAACGGCATTACTATAGAATGGGTTGATAAAACCGGAACAGTGTGGACCAGCAACGGAGATCAAACAGGTAGCAATTTCAATATTATTACTTCCGAAAAAAGATTAGTATCAGGTACTGCCTTAATGGATGTAAAGTGTTTGTTCAACTGCAAACTTTACCATACCTCAGGCCCAATGCTCAATATTTCCGGACGTTTCAACGGCTCATTTAAAAACAATTAACCACCACCTAACCAATGGATAAAGACAACCAACTGTTACGCATTTTTATGGTAGAAGACGATCCGGTGTATAGCCGAATGCTTCGATATATTTTAGAACTGAACCCAGAACATGAAGTGCATGCTTTCAGCAGCGGAAAAGAATGTTTAGATAACCTGTACAAGAAACCTGACGTGATTACACTTGACTACTCCCTTTCGGATATGACCGGTGCTGATGTACTAAAGAAAATCAAAAATTTTGATCAGGATATAAACGTAATTATTCTTTCAGGACAAACAGACATTTCTACAGCAATTAATCTGCTGAAAGAAGGCGCTTACGATTACATTACCAAAGACAACGATACCAAAACCAGACTACTCAACACACTCAACAACATCAGAACAAAGAGTGAGTTGAAAATGGAGTTGGACACCCTTAAAGAAGAACTCGAAAAAACCTATGATTTTCATAAGAGCATTGTAGGAAACAGTGACGTAATGAAAGGCATTTTCCGCCTATTGGAAAAAGCACTTAAAACAGACATTACTGTTTCTATTTATGGAGAAACAGGAACAGGTAAAGAAGTGGTGGCCAAGGCCATCCACTACAACTCCATCAGAAAAAAAGAACCCTTTGTAGCGATTAACGTAACCGCTATCCCCAGAGAATTAATAGAAAGTGAATTATTCGGACATGAGAAAGGTGCTTTTACCGGAGCTGCGGGCCGCAAAATAGGTCGTTTTGAAGCTGCCGGAAAAGGAACTATTTTTCTGGATGAAATAGGTGAAATGTCGCTTGACATGCAAGCTAAATTATTGCGCGTATTGCAGGAAAAAGAAATGATTCGTGTAGGAGGAAATGAAAATGTTCCGCTCAAAGCACGCATTGTAGTGGCTACTCACCGTAACCTGCTGGAAGAAGTAGAAAAGGGTAATTTCCGTCAGGATTTGTATTACCGTTTATTGGGTTTGCCCATTCACTTACCACCTTTACGTGAGCGGGGCAATGACATTATTTTGCTTGCTAAACATTTCTTAGATGATTTTTCACGTCAGAATAAATTAGCCAAATACTCTTTTTCTAAGGAAGCAGTAGAAGTATTGCAACGTTACCACTATCCCGGTAATGTGCGTGAGTTAAAAGCTGTGGTAGAGTTGTCTGCTGTTATGGCTGCCGGCCAATCCATCAAAGCGGAAGATATTCAGTTTACACGTGGCACCAAAGTAAATGAGTTGATGAATGAAGAACTTTCGCTTCGCGAATACGAAATCAGAATTCTGAAACATTTTCTGGACAAGTACAACCACAACGTTTTACTGGTGGCCCGCAAGCTGGATATCGGCAAGTCTACCATTTACCGCCTTATGAAGGAATACAACATAGAGTAGGAAAATTATTTCCATCATCCGACAAGTTTACTCCAACAACACCCTGCGGGTTCTTACATAACGTAGTCGGTAATAATGCGCTTCTAAATAATCTATACGAATACCTCCCGAGGTAGAGGAGTGTATGAACCTAACGGGCTCTCCTCGCTCAGAAATCACAATACCTACATGACCTATACTTCTTTTACGTGTGTTGGCACCTTTAAAAAAAATGAGGTCCCCTTTGGTAATTTTATCTTTAGACACCTCAATACCGTAAAAGGATTGTCCGGCTGAGGTATGGGGTAACTTCACTCCGAAATTGCGAAAAACATAGGAAGTAAAGCCCGAACAGTCGAATCCTTTAGCTGTGCTTCCTCCCCTGCGGTAACGTAAACCCATGTAATTGGTAGCAAATTTTACCACCTCTTCGCGCTTGGGTTTTGGTCGGTTACCCGGGAAATAATAGGGTTCATCTTCGTCATAAGCCGCTGAAAGAGAATCAGCAATAATCATTGAATCAATTACGTGCCTGTACCTCTCCTCGCTCATTTTCTGAGCTTTAGCGCCCAAAGAGGCACTTAGTGCAAGTAGCAGTAAAACACGTAATCGAATTAACATAGGCCCGTCAATTTACAAAAATTGTACCTTAAGCCAAGGGCAAAGCTGACGATGATTGTGTCTCAGCGTATTAAAAAACTCTTTCCATTGGGCAATAAATCCCTTATTTTTGCGGTTTATTGCATCGTGCGCCTCTACGTAATTTACATATTTTCAGTCCTCATGCTGTTGTTCAGTTCCTGCAGCAAGTACAACCGTGTGCTTAAAAACCCCGACTATGCGGAGAAACTGAAAGCAGCTGAAAAGTATTATGCCAAGAAAGACTATTTCAGGGCTTTAACACTTTATGAGCAACTGCAGGATTACTACAGCGGTACAGCCAAAGCTGAGGAGATGATGTATTACAACGCCTACTGTAATTACAACCTTCGCCAATACACCATAGCCGGTTACCTCTTTAAAACTTACGTAGAAAGTTACCCCGCAGCCAAACATACTGAAGAGTGCTATTACATGTATGCCAACTGCATTATGGAAGAAACCTACTCATCAGAACTGGACCAGAGCAACACACTCAAAGCCATTGAAGAGTATAAAATATTTGCCACACTTTTCCCTGAGAGCAAACATATTGAACAGTGCAACGCCAATATTGACAAAATGCGGGCAAAGCTGGCTGAAAAAACCTACCGGGGTGCAAAGCTCTACTACCGTGTAGAAGATTATAAAGCTGCTATTGTAGCACTCAAGAATGCCATCAAAGACTTCCCCGATTTACCTCAACGCGAAGAAGTGGAATTTCTGATTGTAAAATCACATTTCCTCCTAGCCAAAAACAGCGTAGAAGAAAAAAAGCAGGAACGTCTGGAGGCCACCGTAAAAGCCTACAACAGTTTTATTGAAAGTTACCCAACGGGCAAGTACCGTAAAGAAGCAGATTACCTTATCTTGCAAACCAACAGTCTCCTTAAAAAATATTCATCCGAAAATAAATCTTAAGATTATGGCTAATATTACACAGTACCAAAATGTTCCTACATCAACTATTCCACGCGACTTAACCAAGCTGGAAGACAAAACAGGTAACATTTATGAATCTATCTCTATCATCTCCAAACGCGCTAACCAAATCTCAGCCCAGTTGAAAGAAGAGTTAACTTCTAAACTGAATGAGTTTGCTTCAGACAGTGATACGTTGGAAGAAGTATTTGAAAACCGTGAACAGATTGAAATCTCTGCATTCTACGAGCGTTTACCAAAACCCGTTATGATTGCTACCGAAGAGTTCATGGCCGATAAGGTTTACTTCCGCAATCCTGCCAGAGAGAACCAGAAATAATTCATGCTGGCCGGCAAAAAAGTTCTGCTGGGTGTAACCGGTAGTATTGCTGCGTACAAAGCAGCTTTCCTTGTGCGACTGTTGGTTAAAAACGGTGCCGAGGTAAAGGTAATAATGACGCCTGATGCTATGGAGTTCATTACCCCGCTTACGCTGGCCACGCTGTCTAAAAACGCAGTACACACTAAATTTGCCAACAGCGAAAGCGGTGAGTGGACCAACCATGTGGAACTAGGCCTGTGGGCCGACATTATGGTAATTGCTCCGGCAACAGCCAACACACTGGCTAAAATGGCCACGGGCATTTGCGATAATCTTTTATTGGCTACTTACCTCTCGGCCCGATGCAAGGTAATGTTTGCCCCCGCTATGGATTTAGACATGTACAGCCACCCTGCTACCCGCGGTAACGTGGAGATGTTGCAGGCATATGGCAACATCCTTATTCCCGCAGCAAAAGGCGAACTGGCCAGCGGTTTAAACGGTGAGGGTCGCATGGCTGAACCGGAAGAAATTCTTTACTCCATCCACGCCCAGCTAGCCGATGATACCCGTTTTAAAGGCGAAAAAATTCTTATCACTGCCGGACCTACTTACGAAAATATTGACCCGGTGCGCTTTATAGGCAACCACTCCAGCGGTAAAATGGGTTTTGCTTTAGCCGAAGACTTTGCCGCTCACGGTGCAGAAGTTATTCTGGTTACGGGGCCTACGGATGAGAAGCATCATCACCCCAATATTCAACGAATGGATGTGGTTTCGGCTGAAGAGATGTACAACACCGTAACCAAGGAATTTAAAAAATGTTCCATCGCAGTAATGTCAGCAGCAGTGGCTGATTTTACCCCGCAAAAAGTGGAGATTCAAAAAATCAAAAAGAACGGTGACGGGCTTACCCTCAAGCTCAAAAAAACAAAAGATATATTGGCTGAGCTGGGCAAAACCAAAACCCGCAAACAGTTGTTGGTAGGCTTTGCGCTCGAAACCAACAACGAAGTAGAAAACGCCAAAAAGAAACTCAATACCAAAAACCTCGACTTTATCGTTTTGAACTCACTTCGCACCAAAGGTGCCGGATTTGGTGGCCATACCAATCAGGTGGTTTTTATTGACCGCAACATGGATGTCACCAGATTTCCGTTAAAATCAAAACAGGAAGTTGCCCGTGATATTGTTAACAAAATACTTTCCCTACGTAATGAAGCGTAATCTCTGTTTAATTCTGCTGGCTGTTTGCACCATTTTTCAGGCACAGGCTCAGGACCTGCGCTGCAACATACAAATTAATGCCGATCAGATTCAGCTATCGGATAAAACCATTTTCCGCAAACTGGAAAATGCCCTGCGGGAGTTTATGAATAACCGTAAATGGACCAACGACAAGGTGCAGGACAACGAGCGTATTGACTGCAACATTCTCATTACCGTAAATGAATTTGCGCTGCCTGGTACATTCAAAGCCAATGCTCAGATACAATCGCGCAGAACCACTTTTAACTCCAACTATTCTACCCAGGTGCTCAACTTCAATGATGAGAACTGGTATTTTGTGTACAGCGAGTTTCAACCACTGGAGTATTCTGAAGGACAAAACATAAGCAACCTTACAAGCCTATTGGCCTATTACGCCTACATTATTATTGGCATGGATTACGACACTTATGCATTGGAAGGCGGCACACCACATTTTACCAAAGCACAAAACATTGTGAACATTTGCCAGGCAGCCAATGAGCCGGGGTGGAAATCAAATGAAAGCAAGGGATCGCGTAATCGCTTTGCCTTAATGGAAAATATTTTCAATCCGCGGTTTGCTCCTATGCGCAAAGCCCTGTACACCTACCACCGCAACGGGCTCGACCTGATGCACAAAAATGTAGAAGAAGGCCGCGACAACATTTCCAAATCACTTATCGAGATACAAAAAGTATTTAAAATTGCGCCCAACTCCATTTTTCTCAAGGCCTTTTTTGATGCCAAAGCCGATGAGTTAATTAACATTTATAAGGGACTCCCCTCCCAGCCCGAGAAACAAAAGATGGTGGAATTTCTTTCTTCCATTGATATTGCGAACATTAACCGATATCAGAATATTCTCAAAAACTGATTGCTGAAATGTTTTAGATTTGCTCTGTACATTTGAAGAGCATATCCCGTGATTACCCACTTACGCATACAAAACTACGCCATCATCCGCTCGCTTGATATTGAGCTGAAGAACAACTTGAGCGCTGTTACCGGAGAAACCGGTGCCGGTAAATCTATTGTAATGGGTGCACTGGGCCTTATACTGGGTGAACGTGCCGATAGCAGCGTGTTATGGAACAAAAACGAAAAATGCATTGTGGAAGGAACTTTTAACATTGCTTCCTACTCCCTTAAAAAATTCTTTGAACTCAACGACCTCGACTACGATGAGGAAACCATCATCAGGCGCGAGATTAGCGAAGCCGGAAAATCAAGAGCCTTTATTAACGATACGCCTGTCACCCTTACCTTAGTTAAAGAACTGGGCGAGCGTTTGGTGGATATTCACTCGCAGCATGAGACACTGGAACTCAACAACCGTGAATTTCAACTGGAAATAGTAGATGTGTTCAGCAAAGTGCAGGAAGAAGTTACCGCTTACCGTGCCTCGTTTAACAACTACCAGCAACTGCAAAAACAACTTGCCCAACTGGAAGAACAGGATGCTGCCGCCACCCGCGATAAAGACTTCAAACAGTTTTTGCTCAATGAACTGCTGGAAGCTAACCTGCAACCCGGTGAGCAGGAACAAACCGAAACCGAACTCAACACCCTCAACAATGCAGAAGATATTCAACTGGCTTTGAATACCGGAGTGCAGTTGTTGCGCGAACAGGAAAATGCCGCCATCAGTATGTTGCAGGAAGTGCGCACACAGTTTCAACGCGTGGCCAAATTTAATCCCCGCATTGATGATTTATTTAAGCGCTTAGACAGTTCGCTCATTGAGTTGAAGGATATAGCCAACGAGGTTGAAGACATTGCACAAGACATCAGCTCAGATAAACAGCGGCAGGAGGTTTTAACTGCCCGTTTGGACCTGATGTACTCCCTGCAAAAGAAACACCGCTGCAACACGTTGGAAGAGCTGCACAGCATACAACAACAACTGAGCACAGAGTTGGAAAACATTGACTCCTTAGAAGCCAAGATTGATCAACTGAAAAAAGAACAAAGCGATTTGCACACTGCCCTGCTCAAAACCGCCAGACAAATTTCAGATAAACGCAAAAAACATATCCCTGCATTGGAGAAAAGTATCAATGTATTGTTGCAGCAGGTGGGCATGCCCAATGCCGGCATACAAATGAAACAGGATATTTTACCCGATGCCCAACTGAACCTGAACGGTGTAGATCAACTCACCTTACTTTTTGCCTCCAACAAAGGCAGTGCTTTTCAACCACTCAACAAAATTGCCTCGGGCGGTGAACTTTCGCGGTTGATGTTGTGCATTAAAACCGTAGTGGCCCATTTAACCCAACTGCCCACGCTTATCTTTGATGAAATAGACACGGGCATCTCAGGCGAAACAGCCCGGCAGGTGGGTGATGTAATGAAAAAACTGGCCGAGAAACACCAGGTAATTTGTATTACCCACTTACCACAAATTGCCGGTAAAGCACACCAGCATTATTTTGTTTATAAAGAAAGCGACAGCAAAACCACCCACAGCAACATGCGCTTGTTAAACAGCAATGAGCGCATTGAAGAAATTGCCAAAATGCTCAGCGGCTCCAAACCTACTGAAAGTGCCTTGGCTAATGCCAGAGAGTTGGTGGGGTGAAGCATAAATTTCTCTCTACTCCCGCCTCGGCTCGTGTCGCCACGAGCCGAACTACAGATGTTTTGTGAGGACACGAACAACAAGTAGAGTAAGTGAAAACCGCCTTGTTAGAGCATTGTCATTTTTACCAAAAGCATTTGATTAACTCTACTTTAAATATTTGTTGAGTTGCACATACTATTTCCTCATCCGCTTTCGTAATTTATAAAAGCCAAACCATGTTTCGAAAGATGCGTGGCATACCGTGAATCAGAATATCAACCCTAATAAAATCAACTGGTATGAAAACACTAACATCCCTCCTGCTGGCCATTACAGGGCTGTGTGCTCTTGGACAGCAAAACGAATTTAAGGTACACTCCAACGGGTTAATCTACAACGAACAAACCATGACCAAGCTTAGTCACATTGTTGATTCCCTCAACCTCAGGTTTAAAGTGTGCGACATCAACAGAGCTTACACAGCTATGCACCAAACTATAGGTCATGTAGTGGAATTAAAAAGCGGAAACATACAAGAGGCCAAAAAAGATATGACAAGCGGTATGCCTTATACAGAGTTTGTAAATAAATACCGGAATGTTGAAAAAGAAGAATTCGCTCTAATACTACGCAGCAGATATGAAGGCTATGGCAAGGCTGAAGTTGTGGAGATTGAACATTTCAATCTAAAAAATGATTATGGGTTTTCTTACATAAGTAATGATCTGTCGCTTTACAACAAGCAACTTAAAGGTCAATGGTTGTATACCTATAAAGCTAAAAGTGAATACAGCGATGAGCTTTTGCAGGCCTTTTATTTCATTGATAATTTCCACACTGCTACTATCCCGGCTAAGTATTCCCGCATGATTGGCTATTCTGATTGCTTAGTAGATACCACTACGGCCAAATTTAAGAAAGACGCTAAAACAGGAAATGCTGATTTACCCGAGAACTGGCAGTCATTGTCACAAAAAAAGAAAAGGGAATTGTTAGAAAAAATGCGCAGTACTCGTGTAGTGGGTTTTTGCAGTATGGATAATAGTCCAAGAAGGCATGCTGTGAATATTGCCTTGCTATCGGCTGAAACTGCTAATTGGGAAATTTTTCTCAAAGCGCATTTGGATATTATGAACGATAGATTCGAACGCATGTCTGATGGCAGTTATGCTTGGGCACAACGAAATACGTATATCAAAGAACTGGAAGATCTGAACATTGATGTAAAGAGCTTGATTTTCGGTATTACATTACGTATGTCAAATCCTGCTGAGCATCATTATTTCGGAAGTATCTCTCGTTTAGGCAGAGCATTGGCTGAGACAAAAAACAAAGATGAAATGGAACAAGCAATGTTAAGTGCGATTGAAGACAACGAATTGGACGATTTTAACCGTCTGATGTTTTACTATCTTTTTAAAAACTACAACTATTACCAGCAAAGCGAAATCATCAAGAACAATAATGAGACAAAACTATCGGTAGCAGCCAGTAAGATGCCTTACTATATCAGTTGTAAACTAACCAAAGATTGAATGCTGATTGTATGCTGTTTGTTCAATTCCAAACGAAACTGAACAAGTTTTATCCACTCTGTGGTTCATGTCGCCACAACAAACGAAGCACTTACTTCCTTTTTAATGATTAGGATAATTGAAGTACATTTACTTGACGAAATAACTGTACCATGGTAACAGCAAAAAAACTTCTGACAGTTGTGTTAATGATTGCAATAACCACAACACTTTTTTCCTTTGACTTGCCCACCGGTTGGCTCAGAGCGGGAAGCCACCCAAAAAGTTATGACATGGGCATTGACAAAGGTGCGGGACAAAACGGAAAAGCTGCAGCAACCATTAAATCAACCGCTAAAAAGATTAACGGTTTCGGCACGCTGATGCAAATCTGCTTGCCCGACAATTATCTTGGCAAAAGAGTTCGTATGTCCGGCTTACTCAAAACACAAGATGTTACCGATTGGGCAGGACTTTGGTTTCGGGTTGACGAGAAGGGCACAAATACATCATCTGGTTTTGACAACATGAAAGATGGTAAAAGAGACCGGTCAGTTAAAGGAACTACTGACTGGATGAGGTATGAAATCGTTTTAGATGTTCCTTTAAATACCTCCAACCTGGCTTATGGCGCCTTGCTTAGTGGCACAGGACAAATTTGGTTTGATGATATCAAATTTGAAGTGGTTGACAATACTGATCCTACCACAGGAAAAGGCAAAGAAGAAATGATGCCAAATAAAGAACCCGTTAATCTTGACTTTGAAAAATGACTGTATTACAAAACCAGAACGGAAGTATAAAAGCATTCCTGTTCTCATCAGGAGATTACTTCGTCACCCCCGCGCACAAGGCTTTGCGCTCCTCGTAATGTCGGTGTGTTGAAAGGATAGTTTACAATCAAAAAATAAAAAGGAACGTCACTGCCAGCTATGCGTTGGGTTGTGCAGGGTGCGTGGCAGTCCCCAAAAGTTGAGCAGCATCTCTTCTCCCCCACCTCGGTTTGTTTCTTCTCCCCGCTGCTTTAACTTTGTTACTTATGGAGAAAATAAATGTGCATCAAAAATTGGCCTTGTTTTCAGAACACTGGAGCCCCAAGATAGTGGGTGAGTTAAACGGGCAACAGGTAAAGCTGGCAAAATTTAAAGGAGCGTTTACCTGGCACCAACACGAGGCAGAAGACGAGTTGTTTTTTGTACTCAAAGGCAGTTTCAGAATGGAGTACCGCGATAAAACCATTACGGTAAACGAGAATGAATTTCTGATAGTACCCAAAGGAACAGAACACCGCCCCGTTGCTGATGAAGAAGTTTGCGTGATGTTGTTTGAACCCGCCACCACACTCAATACCGGCAATACCGTAAACGATTTAACCAAGCCCGTCCTCGACCGCATATAAATCAATACACGTACTGTTTGATATCCAACCAATGTTTTCTCGATGAACAGAAAATTGATACTACCGTTTATCGAAAGATTATCAACACCTGTCGAGTAGCCGCATCTTACCATGCAGAAGCACTTACCTTGGCTGCATGAAAGCCATCATTCATACCCGATACGGTCCGCCTGAAGTAGCGGAGTTAAAAGAAATACCTGTACCTCAGCCTCAGAAAAATGAACTGCTGATAAAAGTAATGGCCACTACCGTAAACCGCACCGATTGTGGCTTTCGAAGTGCTGAATATTTTGTGAGTCGGTTTTTTAGCGGCTTGTTTCGGCCCAAACAACAAACATTAGGTTGTGAGTTTGCCGGAGTTGTAGAAGCAGTTGGAAGCAACGTTACCTTATTTTCAGTGGGTGATAAAATAGTAGGTTACAACGATGAGCATTTTGGTGCGCATGCCCAATACCTGCTGGTGGCCGAAGATGAAGCCATCACTCACCTGCCGCACAATTTAAGTTTTGAAGAGGCCGCAGCACTTACCGAAGGTGCGCACTATGCTTTGTGCGACATACGCGCAGCCAAGGTACAAGCCGGGCAAAACGTATTGGTGTATGGTGCCACCGGAGCCATTGGATCAGCAGCGGTGCAGTTGCTTAAACATTTCGGAGCAAACGTAACGGCTGTTTGTAATACCCAAAATGTATCACTTGTTAAATCTTTGGGTGCTGATGTGGTGATAGATTACACCCAACAGGATTACACCACTAACCACCACACCTACGATTTTGTATTTGATGCGGTGGGCAAAAGTTCTTTCGGCCAAGCCAAAAAAGTGCTGACAAAAAACGGCATATACATCTCCACAGAATTGGGCAAAAACGGGGAGAACATTTACCTCGCGTTGCTCACTCCTTGGTTGGGAGGTAAACGGTTGTTGTTCCCGCTTCCTACCATCAGCAAAAGCGATGTGGAACTGTTGCGTGATTTAGCCGAAGCCGGAAAATTTAAGCCGGTAATTGACCGCACTTATTCACTGGAACAGATTGTAGAAGCTTACCGTTACGTAGAAAGCGGACAAAAAATCGGGAATGTTATAGTGACTCCCTGGAGTTAAAGGATAGTAACCGACCCGCACAAACGGACTTTATATTAGATTAACTATTTGTTAATACGGAGCAACATTTCTTTCTTTGGTACTGTCTTTAGGACAAACACCAAAAAATGAAACCACAGACCCTACTTTTAACCTCGTTGCTTATGGCTGCGGGCTTTTCAACCGTTAACGCGCAAACTTTTTATCAGGTTGACTCTATCCAAACCATTGAAATAACCTTTACCCAAAGCAATTGGGACTACCAGATGGATACTGCCAAAGCCGGATTGGAAGACTACATTGTGGCAGCAGAGTGTAAAGTAAACGGAGTGAGTTTTCAAAATGTAGGCGTTAAATACAAGGGCAACAGTTCTTACCGTTCCAACCAAACGAAAAACCCCTTGCACATTGAGTTGGATTACATCAACGACAAACAAAATTACCAGGGATACAAAGACATAAAACTAGGCAACGGTTTCAGCGACCCCAGTTTTGTGCGCGAGGTGTTGAGCTATGAAATTCTGCGCAACTACATGAGTGCACCTTTAAGCAATTATGCCAAGGTATACATCAACGGCACTTACTACGGATTGTACACCTCCTCACAACACATCGGAAAAGATTTCTGCAAAAAACATTTTTTGTCGTCACACGGCACTTTGGTAAAATGTAACCCGGCATCAGTAATGACCTATGCTTCCGACCTGAAATACCGCGGTACTGACAGTTCACTTTACTCCAACCACTACGAAATAAAATCCGATAACGGCTGGAAAGACCTGATTGACTTGTGTGACATACTAAATAACAACACCACTAACCTGGACCAGGTAATGGACATGGACAAAGCCATCTGGATGCTGGCCTTCAACAACCTGTTTGTGAACCTGGACAGTTACAACGGAGGATTCAAGCAAAACTACTATTTGTATAAGTCAGACAGCGCCAGGTTTGCCTCCATTATATGGGACCTGAACATGAGCTTTGGAGCATTTACCAACTTGGGGACCGGTGGTCAGCAAACAGCAACACAATTGCAGCAAATGAGCCCGTTTGCAAATAATACAACCAACTGGCCACTTATACAAAAAGTGATGGCCAACTCGCAATACAAGCGCAAATATATTGCCCATATGAAAACTATGTTGGAAGAGCAGGTAATCACCGGCAACTATTATACACGTGCACAGCAATTACAAAGCATCATCAATACAGCCGTACAAGCAGATACCTATAAATTTTACACCACAGCACAATTCACTCAGAACCTCACTGCCAGTGCAGGCTCTGGACCCGGTGGAGGAATCACCGGCATTAAGCCTCTGATGGACGGCAGAGTGACTTACCTGCAAAGTGTAACTGAAGTTGCAGCTGTGGCTCCCTCCATCAACAACATAAAGACAAATACAGGTATACACCGCATGGGCGATACCGTGTGGATTCAAGCATCTGTTACCGGTGGCACAACAGTATTGCTTAATTACCGAAATACACGAGTAGCTCCTTTTGTGGCAACCACCATGTACGATGATGGTAACCATCAAGATGGAGCAGCCGGAGACAACGTTTTTGGTGCATCAATAGTGCTTACTACAGGCTATTGTGATTATTATTTGTATGCTGAAAATAATACTGCCGGTATGTTTTCACCTCAACGCGCTGAATATCAGTTTTACAGTGTATTCATTAGCAACAGTATATCCACTAACGGCACTGTGGTACTTAATGAACTGCTGGCTTCCAACACCAATGGCGTAACAGATGCCAACTATGATTACGAAGACTGGATTGAGTTATTCAATAACAGCAACACTCCGGTAAGTTTGAGCGGTATGTATCTGACTGACGACATCAGTGATTTACAAAAGTGGGCCTTCCCTGCTGATGCTGTTTTACCTGCAAATGGTTACACTATCATATGGTGTGATGAAGACAATGGTGAAAGTGGTTTTCATGCCAACTTCAAATTGCTGGCTACCGGAGAAACCCTGTGGCTGACAGACGGCACAAATGTGAAAGACAGTGTAACTTTTGGCTCAGTACAATCAAATGCAGCGGTAGCCAGGTGCGCAAATGGAATTGGAACATTTAAAAGTGGTTTAACACCCAGCTTCAAATCAGAAAATGTTTGTTTTCCAGTGGGAATGACAAAATTCAGTGATGCCTTTACTCCTGTAGTCTATCCAAATCCTTCAGGTGGTTTGTTCAACATCCGTACAAAAGAGCCATTGCACATTCAGGTATATTCACTTTCAGGACAATTGGTGGCAGAAGTAAACAACGGAACAACTTTTTCACTTCAACATGTGCCAGCAGGTTTATATGTGGTGCGTATGCAAGGGGCTACAGAAGTTTATACCTGCAAAGTGCAGAAGTGGTAAATGTTACTTTACAGGGCGGAAAAACTGCACCTTGCCGCTTTTAATATCGTCAAGGTTGTATTCATTTAGCATTACCCGTTTTACATTATTAATATTTTGCTCAGCTAAAATCAGTTGCCGTGAACTGTGTACCTCATACACCACAGCGGTATGTTTAATCATGCTCCAGCGTGTAGTTGAGCTTCCCTCTTTGTGCTCCATAGTAACTCCGGTAAACTGAATGATGTCGCCAGGCAACAAAGAATCTTTTTCAAATTTCAACAGCTTTCCAAACAATAACGGACGTTCCCATTTGGCTTGTGCATAGGTAAGCGCCTGATTGGCCAGATCCCAACACTCGCCTCTATCTACCTTTTTACCCACCACAGTTTTTACATACTGAATAACCAGTGCATTCATTTCAGGCAGTTCTTTTTGAGAAGGTTGGTTAAAGAAACAAAAGGAAAGTAAAAGTAATACTAATGATTTCATGGTATAAATATAAGCAATTACGAATGCAGTAATAACGTATTTTCGTGCGAAATTGTACAGCACATGACTTACGATGTAGTAATAATTGGCGGAGGAATTGTAGGATTGGCCACTGCCCTCAAGATAAAAGAACAAAAACCTCAACTATCGGTTGTTTTACTTGAAAAAGAAGCGGGTGTGGCACGCCACCAAACTGGCCACAATAGCGGGGTAATTCACTCCGGCATTTATTACAAACCGGGTAGTCTTAAAGCACAGAATTGTTTGCGCGGTTATAATTACCTGCTTGATTTTTGTAAAAAGAACGACATCCGATACGACCTGTGCGGAAAAATAATTGTGTCAACCGCTGAGCATGAACTGCAACCTATGGAAAATGTTTACCAACGCGGTTTACAAAACGGATTGCAAGGAATGAAAAAACTGAGTGCCGGTGAGTTAAAAGAATATGAACCACATGTAAACGGTATAGCAGGAATATTTGTACCACAAACCGGCATTATTGATTACAAGGAAGTATCAGCAAAAATCGCTGAAAATTTTCAGCAATACGGTGGACAAGTGCTCACCTCATCGAAAGTAACAGCGATTAACTACAACGGAACGCTGAGTGAGGTGGTAACTGAAGATAGCACATATACCGGACGTTTAGTAATAAACTGTGCCGGTCTTCATTCTGATAAAGTAGCTGCACTAACCCGTGAAAAACTGGATGTGCGCATTATTCCTTTTCGTGGTGAATATTTTCTGCTTAAAAAAGAAAAACAGAGTTTGGTTAAAAACCTCATTTATCCGGTGCCTGATCCCAACTTCCCCTTTCTGGGAGTACACTTTACCCGCATGATACACGGTGAAGTGGAAGCCGGACCCAATGCTGTATTTGCCTTTAAACGGGAAGGCTACAAAAAAACCGACATCAACATCAAAGATACTTTGGAGTCGTTGATGTGGCCCGGATTTCAGAAAGTGATGGCCAAATACTGGAAAACAGGCATGGGCGAGTTTTACCGTTCCTTTTCCAAAGCAGCCTTTACCAAAGCTTTGCAGCGTTTAATTCCCGAAGTACAGGAAGATGATTTAATTCCGGCCGGGGCCGGTGTACGTGCACAAGCCTGCGACCGCACCGGTGGTTTGATTGATGATTTCCTGATTCTTGAAGATGAACACGTTATTAATGTGTGCAACGCTCCTTCACCCGCTGCCACTTCATCCCTTTCCATCGGTCATACTTTAGCAGACATGGCCGTGAAAAGATTTTAAGTGCCATTAATTACAGCCAAAAAGTGTCATTTCTGAAATGCAAATCATCTATCAAATATACTTTTAAAAAAAAATAGATTCAATTTCAGCACGTTAAATGATAATAAAAAAATATTTAGTCGAAAACTTGCACAGGATAAAAGTATGTACTTACTTTGTTCTCGCAGACAGATAGGTTTTCATAGTTTCCAAACAGGCCACCCTTCGGGTGGCCTTTTGGTTTTTATACACTTTCGGTTTTCACCAAACTCATTCTGCCTCTACAAACACTCATATTTTTCCTTATTTTCGTGCTGCATGAATTTTCTTTATCCGCAGTTTTTGTGGGCGCTACTTGCGCTAGCCATCCCTGTTATCATTCACCTGTTTCATTTTCGCAGATACAAGACCGTATTCTTCAGCAACCTCCGTTTTCTAAAAAATTTACAGGAACAAACACAGCAACAACAAAAACTTAAACACTTGCTGGTGCTTATAAGCAGGTTGCTCGCACTTACTTTTTTGGTACTCGCTTTTGCCCAACCCTACTTTAAAGAAAATAACCCTGAAAAATTAAAGGCCACCAAAGCCATCAGTGTATTTATTGACAACTCCTTTTCCATGACCAATAATGGCGGAAACGGAGAACTGCTGGAAAACGCAAAAGCTAAAGCACGTGAACTGGCACTGGCACATAAAGAGAGCGATAAGTTTCAGCTTATCACCAATGATTTTGAAGCCAGGCATCAACGTTTAGTTACCCGCAATGATTTTATTCAACTGATTGACGAGGTAAAACCAAGTTTCACTTCGCGTCAACTGAGTGATGTTTTGGTGAGGCAACAACAGGCCTTATCCAAAGCAGGTGATGCACAACGCAACCTGTATCTCATCAGTGATTTTCAATCGGAACAAACCAATGCAGGGGAATGGACCACAGATACAACGACCCGGTTAAACCTTATTCCTCTTGCACCTGCTTTACTCAGCAATATTTATGTTGACTCCTGTTGGTTTGCTTCTCCTTACATTCAATTGAATCAACCTGCAAAACTATTGGTAAGACTGCGCAATGCAGGGGAAAACACCATCAAGAATAATTCCGTAATACTAAAAATTAACGGACAACAAAAAGCTTTGGGAGGCTTTGAAATTCAGGGCAATTCTTATACTGACGTTACACTTGGCTTTACCCTGAATAGCAGCGGAAGTTTTGCCGCAGAAGTCGCTGTTACCGATAATCCCATCACTTTTGATGATAAACTGTTTCTGAGCTTTTATGTAAAAAAAGAGGTGAACATATTGCAGGTATACGGTAATCAACCCAACCCATACATCCATGCAGTTTTTGCTTCCGACAATTTTTGTATAGTAACAGCGGTAAGTGAAAAACAAATTGATTACTCAGCCTTTAATACCAACCAACTGGTGGTGCTTGACGGAGTAAGCAACCTGAGTAGCGGTATGCAAATGGAACTTACACGTTTAGTAAATAACGGTGGCAGCGTCTTACTCATACCGCCTTCAGCAGATGTGGCAGCGGCCGTTTCTTCTCACAGTGAATGGCTCAAATCATGGGGAATTAACAGCGGCAACACCATAGTAAACAGCAATGAAGCCATAGAACGCATTAACCTCCAATCGCAGGTGCTGGCTGATGTTTTTGAGAAAACACCTAAGAATCCTGACCTGCCTAAAATTCTGAAATATTTTAATCTGAACGACAACACCTCACGCGGAGTGGAAAAAGTCCTCTCCCTGCGCAATGATGACGCTATTTGGAGTGTGTACAAAAGAGGTAAAGGAAAAATTTATGTATCAGCCGTGCCGTTTGACAACAAATGGAGCAACCTGCCGGAGCATGCTTTATTTGTTCCCCTCATGCTTAAAACTGCATACCTGAGTGAGGTTCCTGCACGTTTGTATTATACCCTGAACAAAGACGTAGTAGCCAACTTACCCGTTCAGCCAGCCGGAAAAGAAAAAACACTTACACTGGAGCTGGGACAAAACAACAGTATTTTACCTGCTGAGAGTAACGGTGCACAAACCCAACTTTACTTTAATGAGCAGTTGAAAGAGGCAGGCAATTACCTGCTGAAAGGCAGTTCAGTAAACCCGTATTATCTGGCCATGAACTATAACCGCGATGAGTCAGGGATGAAATTTCTGAGACCGGAAGACATACAGGAACTTAATCCATCCCTTCGCTTTAATCTGCTCAGTTCCGATGGTAAATCAATAAGTACTTTGCTGGGTGAACAGGAACGCGGAAGCCGGCTCTGGAAACTTTGTATTGCACTGGCTTTGGTTTTTCTGCTAATAGAGATACTTTTGTTAAAATTCTACCGCCCATGAAGCTCCTGATATCAGAAGCTAAAATACTACAACCCGGCTCGCCACTACATGGCAAAATTTGCGATTTAGTCATTGAAGACGGCTATTTTATCCAGATAAGTTCCAAACGAATTACGGCTCCCAAAGGGGCCGATGTCATACAAGCTAAGGGCTTATGCATCTCCCCGGGATGGATGGATTTACACGCCTGCTTTCACGACCCCGGCACTGAGCACAAAGAAGATATCAATAGCGGATGCGCTGCAGCAGCCTTTGGTGGATACACCACTGTAGCAACATCCCCGGCTACTCATCCGGTAACCCACAGCAAAAGTGAAGTGGAATACCAGATAGCCAAAAGCAGAAATGAACTTGTACAGGTATTACCCATTGGGGCCATCAGCCTCCATCTGGAAGGTGAACAAATGGCCGAAGTTTACGACATGAACAACTCAGGCGCAGTAGCTTTCAGCAACGGGGAACATTATATACAGAATGCCGGCTTTATGCTGCGTGTACTGCAATACACCAAAGGTTTTGGCGGAGTGGTTATTTCCCGCCCGCAGGATAGCGGCATCGCCAACTCAGCCCAGGTAAATGAAAGTGCAAACACCACCCTGCTTGGTTTAAAAGGTATACCTTCCATTGCCGAAGATGTGGCCATTGCCCGCGATATAGAACTGCTGCGCTACACCGGAGGCAGATTACACATTGCTAAAGTGAGTACTGCCACAGGAGTTGACCTTATTCGAAAAGCCAAAAAGGAAAAACTGAACATTACTTGTGACGTTTCAGTAAACAATTTACTGTTTACTGATGCCGATATCAGTTCATACGATACCAACTTAAAAGTTACTCCACCTCTTCGTAATGCAAGTGACCGCAAGGCATTAATCAAAGGATTGACTGACGGCACCATTGATAGCATTTGCAGCGACCACCAACCGCAGGATACCGAAAGTAAACAAGTAGAATTTGAATATGCCCGGTATGGGGCCATTGGTTTGCAAACTTGTTTTGCGGCCCTCAACACCTACCTGAGCAAAGAACTTTCTACCGAACTGGTAGTACAAAAACTAAGCGAAGGTGCACGCAAAGTATTAAACATAAGCGTTCCTGTAATAGCTGAAAAAGCAAAAGCTGAATTCACACTGTTTGACACTGAAGCTGAATGGCACTTCACTCCTGCCATCAATCAATCTAAATCTAATAATTCATCCTTGTTGTTTAAGCCCCTTAAAGGAAAAGCAGTGGCTGTGTGCAACAAAGGAAAACTAATGATACTAACCGCATGACACAACACCCTCCAGTACACCTACACCTACCCGTTTTAAATGCCATGCGTACACTTATTGATACGTATGCAGGAGCGCTTGTAAAACGAGGTCAACCACCTATTGACGCAGCTGGTGTTATCATTTCCATTGACAAAGTTTTACAAAGCGAACACTCTTTTCTGGAGAAAGTAAAAGCTGTTGATGAGATTATCTCAGCTAATGAACAACTTATCGTGCTTAAAGAGTTCTGTTTTGATTTACTGATGGTCAACTTTCTGGCTGCTGAGGTAGAAGCTATGGACGAAGATTACCTTGAATCTGCTGAATGGACTGATATTGAAGAAAAAACCATTACTCGCGGAACGGAATTACTGAGCCTTCTTCTTTACCTCAATGAATCTATGGAAGATGAAGTAGAGATAAGTCTGCATGATTTTCTCACTGAGTTTTTGCTGGCAGATGATGATGAGTTTCAGGATGAACACCACATTTACGAATCCATTATCACCAACCAACATTTGCTGGAAGCTGATTTAGACGAGATGATTGCTACCTGGAACGATGTAAAAGTAGATTCAGAAATTGCAGATTTGTTTATACCTATGCTCATATTTTTTGCCGACAGTGAAACAAGTGGTGAAGAAGAAATTGCTGAGCTGATGAAAGTAGATAGTATTCCGGCTGAGCAGGTAGCTGTGCTGGATGCGGTTTATTCCTTTAAAAACAGTTTTCAATCCTCAATTCAAATAAATTCTAATTAATACACTATGACAATTGATCAACAACCTTTCGTACAAGTTCCTATGAACCGTACTGCCATGAAATGGGGAGCCATTATGGGATTTGCGGGTATTATTGTAACACTCGTATTCTACTTTACCACAGGTAAAATGGATTCGAAAAATCCTTTTCAAATGATTTTGGGTTTTGCCATCATTATCGGTGGTTTGATTATGTGCGTGAAAGAACAACGTGATGAATTGCAAAATGGTTATATCTCATTTGGAAGAGCACTTGGTGTAGCAATGCTAACCGTGCTTTTTTCTTCAATAATCTCCGGCTTCTTTACATATGTTTTTCTAAAATTCGGTGCACCCGAAATTCTGCAAAATATGGTAACTGAAATAGAAGACAAAATGCGTGAACAAGGACAAAGTGATGAACAAATTGAAATGAGTATAAGTATGATGAGCAAGATGATGCAACCAGGCATTATTACCATTATGGGTGTGTTTATGTCGGCATTAATGAGTTTGGTTCCTGCATTGATTATTGCAGCAGTGATGAAAAAAGAACAAGAAGCGGGGTTTTAAAAAATGGATATTTCGGTAGTTATACCTTTATACAACGAAGAAGAATCGCTGCCTGAATTGTGCGGGTGGATTGACGAGGTAATGAAAAAACACTCATTTATCTACGAGGTGATACTAATTGACGATGGCAGCAATGATAATTCATGGAACATTGTTGAGTCTATTACCGATGCTAATCCGAATATTAAAGGAATAAAATTCAGACGTAACTATGGTAAATCACCGGCCCTGAATGTGGGCTTTGATGCTGCACAAGGTAACGTGGTTATAACTATGGATGCTGACTTGCAGGATAGTCCGGATGAAATCCCTGACCTGTACCGCATGATAACGGAAGAAGGCTGGGATTTGGTTTCAGGTTGGAAAAGGAAACGATATGACCCCATCACCAAAACTTTACCCACCAAACTATTCAACTGGGCCACACGTAAAATGTCGGGGATTTATCTACACGATTTTAACTGCGGTTTAAAAGCATACAAAAAAGACGTTATCAAAGGAATTGAGGTATACGGTGAAATGCACCGATACATTCCCGTAATAGCCAAATGGGCCGGTTTCAAAAAAATAACCGAAAAGGCAGTTGAACATAGGGCACGTAAATACGGAACTTCCAAGTTTGGTATTGAGCGGTTTGTAAACGGTTTTTTAGATTTACTCACCATATTTTTTGTATCCAAATTCGGCAAAAGACCCATGCACTTTTTTGGTGTGTTGGGCACACTTTCCTTCCTGAGCGGTTTCTTTTTCACCATCTACCTCGTAGTTGAAAAAATACGTGTATTAACATACAACCTGCCGGGCAGGGATATAGTAGATAAACCTTCGTTTTACATTGCGCTGGCTTTACTTATTATTGGTGTGCAGTTATTTCTGGCAGGTTTCTTAGGCGAAATGATTGCCCGCAATGCACACGACAGAAACAACTACGCCATTACCAAAAGAAAGGGATTCGGCATTGAGTAAAATCCTCATTGTTGGTCCGGCACATCCGTTCAGAGGTGGTATTGCCGACCTGAATGAGCGCTTAGCAATTGAGTTAACAAATCAGGGACATCAGGTAGAAATACTCAGCTTTTCCTTGCAATATCCCTCCTTTTTATTTCCTGGCAAATCACAGACTTCTGCCGGTGAAGCACCTAAAGGAATTACCATACATTCCATCATTAACTCAGTTAATCCTTTGAGTTGGATTACTGCCGGCTATAAATTCAGAAAACAACGTTTCGATATTGTTATCTTCCGTTACTGGTTGCCTTTTTTTGCACCTGCTTTCGGGACCATTGCCCGAATTCTTAAAAGAAAAAACACACGCATCATCGCTATTACTGATAATGCCATACCTCATGAAAAAAGGCCGGGAGACCGCTTATTGAGCAGATACTTTCTTACAAAATGTGATGGCTTTTTATGTATGTCTTCAGCCGTAGCAGAGGATCTAAGAACTTTAAGCCTGCAACAAAAAGTAGTAGTGACTCCTCATCCCATGTATGATATTTACGGGAAAGCCATCAGCAGAGAAGATGCACTGAAACAGTTGAACCTCTCGCCTGATTTTGACTACTTGTTGTTTTTCGGGTTTGTGAGAAAATATAAAGGACTAGACTTACTCCTTGAGGCTTTTGGTCAAATCAATAATGACAGATTGAAATTGATTATTGCCGGTGAATATTACGAGAACCCTTCTTTCTATGAAGAAATTATCAGCAAACACGGAATGGAAAACCGTATTATCCATTTCTCCCGCTTTATAGATGACCGTGAGGTGCCAGCGTTTTTCTGTGCGGCCAATTTGCTGGTACAACCTTACCGAAGTGCCACCCAAAGCGGGGTTGCACAAATTGCCTATTATTACAACCTGCCTATGGTGGTTACCAACGTGGGTGGACTGGCAGAAATAGTACCCGATAACAAAGCCGGCTATTGCACCGCACCTGATAGCGGTGAAATAACACAGGCCATTAACAGCTACTTCACCAACAACAAGGAAAGTGAAATGAGAAGTTTTATATTGCAACACAGAAAAAAATTTGAGTGGCAGCATTTCACTCAGCAACTGATGAGCTTGTATTGAAAGAGAGAACTAAAATATGTCATTTATCAACCGTTCATTTACCTTTTGATACAAGGGTTTTCCACCGTGAATGCATATCACTGAGTAAAGAATATGAAGTATATCTGGTAGGAAATTACTGCAAAGACAAAATTGAATCAGGGATTAACCTGAGGGGAATTAAGCCCTACTCCAGCCGTTTAAAACGTATTTTAATCAATATTCCTAAAGTAATGTGGAAAGGCGTAACCATCAATGCCAGATTATACCACATTCATGACCCTGAACTTATCCCCGTAGGAATCCTCCTGCGAATGATGGGTAAAAAAGTCATTTATGATATTCATGAAAACTACAGTCAGGTTATAAAACTAAAAAATTGGGTGCCATTCCCTGCGCTCGCAATTTCAGCATACAAAATTGTAGAGTGGATGGGATTAAAGGTTTTTTCGGGCATTATATTGTCTGAAGACTCTTACAAGAAATTTTACCCCAAGACTGACACCGTTACTATACACAACTTTGCTTTTATTGATCAACTGAGGAAATTCAGGGTAGAAAACAGGCACCAAATGCCTGCACATTTGTTTTACATGGGCAGTTTGGATGAGTTGTACTGCATTATGGAAATGTTAGAGGCCATATCCATACTAACCAGAAAAGGCATAGCGATAAAGTGTACCATGTTAGGCTCCATGTCAAAAGACATTCGAGGAAAACTAGAAAACAGTGCTGTATACAAAGAGGTGAAACACCTGATTGAATTTTTGCCGTACATGAAATCGGAAGAAGGATATGCAAAATCTCTCACTGCCACCATTGGGTTATGTCTGGTAAATAAAAATGCCAACTCCTACGAATCATACCCCCGAAAAATGTTTGAATACATGAGCATTGGTTTGCCCTTTATTACTTCCGACTTTCCGCTTTACAAAAATGTGGCTGAGAAGCATCAATGCGGTGTGTGTGTAAATCCCAGTTCGCCCAGTGAGATAGCAGCAGATTTAGAGAAGATGATTAATGACCCTGCTAAACGCGAACTGATGAGCAAAAATGCCATTAAAGCTGCTGAAGAGCATTTCGACTGGAAGCATGAGGAATTAAAATTACACGAATTGTACAATACGCTGCTTACTCGTTAAATTCGCTTCATGCAACGGGTCATCACGCCATATTATTCTTTATCGCAATCTGTAAGGGATATATTCCGCTTCAGAAGCCTTATCGGATTCTTCATTTGGCGCGAACTGAAGGTACGCTACAAACACACATTATTGGGAGTACTGTGGTCTGTTATGCAACCTGCCTTACTAACGGCAGTATTGTATACAGTGTGGTACAACCAATCTGATACAAAAGAGCATTATCTTCAGCAACTGGTATGGAGCATTTGTTTATGGACCTATATCAGTAGCAGTTTAAATTATGCCATTAACAGCATTACCTCAAATGAGAAAATAATTAAAAAAAATGCTTTCCCAAGGCTTGTGCTTCCTGTGTCAGCCATTTTTGTAGCTTTGTTTGAACTGTTCATCAATTGTATGGCTGCGTTTATTTTTCTCAGCATTTACAAGCATCCATTTAACCCATCATTTGCCTTGTTAGACCTCCAATTACCTGTACTCATTTGTACAATATTATTTTCTCTGGGTGCTGGATTTTGGGTATCCTCCTTAAGTGCAATTTACAAGGATGTGAGGTATGCGCTTCCTTTTCTTATTCAGCTTGTATTTTTTGTAACACCCGTTTTTTATGAAGTAAGTTCCGATAAAGTAGTGTGGGGACAATGGGTAAATATAAATCCCTTATCTGGCATATTTGAAGCCATCAAACACAACTACTCCATGCCTCCGCTATACAGTTGGATGTTTAGTTTAATGTTATGCATAACAGGCATTGTTTTTTTTCAGCGCAATGAATTTAAAACTAACGATTTGTTGTAATGTCAGTCGCTTTAAAAATAGAAAACGTATCAAAAAGTTTTAAACGAAGCGGTTATAAACAACCTTACAAAAGTTTGCGCGAGGATTTGATGCAACTGTTTGCCCGAAAAACGGAGAAAAAATTTACAGCGCTTGATACCGTTTCTTTTGATGTAAATACTGGCGAAACACTTGGCATTATAGGCCGAAACGGGGCCGGGAAATCCACCTTACTAAAACTCATATCGGGCATCAGCCTGCCTGACAGTGGTAAAATACACATTAACGGCAGTGTAAGTAGCCTGCTGGAATTGGGAACCGGCTTTCACCCTGAGTTAAGCGGATACGAAAACATTCTTTTCAGCGGGGCTCTTTTAGGAATGAACAAAAAAGAGGTATTGGAAAAAGCGGATGAAATTATTGCTTTTGCAGGGTTGGAAGATTTTATACAAACACCCGTAAAACATTACTCCAGCGGAATGCAATTACGGCTGGGGTTTTCAGTGAATGCTCACCTTAATGCAGAGATAATCTTAATTGATGAAGTGCTGGCTGTGGGTGATGCTGCTTTTCAGAAAAAATGTTTCTCCAAAGTTGATGAAATCAAGCGTTCAGGTAAAACTATTTTACTGGTTAGTCACCAATTGGAGCAAATTAAGAAATACTGCAACCGGGTGATTTGGATGGATGAAGGAAAAATAATGGCCGCGGGAAATGCCGAAGAAACCTGTACGCTTTACCTGAATTCACTTACAACTGCAAAACCATTAACAGAAGCTGTTTTCAAAGGCAGTCTCACAGAAAATATACGCTTTACTACAGTAAGCATAAACGAACGGGAACAGGAACTCCGTTTCTCACCAGCACAAGAGCTTCGTTTCGCTTACACGTTCAAGGTAAACAATGCTTTGTTCTTCAGAAGTGCCGTAAGTGTTTTTAAAGATGATGTCAGGTTGTTTACTCTGCATGATTTTAAAGAAGCGGTGAATACTATTGAAGGCACACATCACGTCAGTTTTACTTTACCTGCTCATTTGTTAAGACCGGGACGGTACACCATTGCATTGGGCGGACATGATGCCGAAAATACCTATTGGATATGGGGTGAAAATGTTGCCGCCTTTACAATGGATGAAGTATGGGATGAATTAACTGACCCTACCGCTCATGGTATTTTTACTATATCAACCGATATTAAACGAACAACGCAGTGAGCAGTATTCCTAAATTAATTCACTATTGCCGGTTTGGTTATTTATCAGCAAACGAACTGCAAAATAGGTGTTTGAAAAGCTGGGAAAAGTTACTCCCTGAGTATACATTTCAACTTTGGAACGAACACAACGTACCTACTGATTCTGACTACCTGCTGAGTGCCATTAAAAATAAAAAATGGGCCAATGCTTCCAATTACATGCGGGCAAGGGCCTTGTATGAACAAGGCGGGATATATCTGGATACTGATATCGAAATGCTGAAATCATTTGATCACCTGCTCAATAATGAAATGTTTTTGGGTTACGAAGACGATGCCTTCATCAACAATGCAGTATGGGGAAGTATAGCACAACACGCTTTCAGTAAACTGGTAATGGATAACATTGAGCAGGATTTTGATGGCACAGAGGAGGCCAATCTGAGTTCACCGCAACTCATTACACGCCTTATTCAATCGGATGAAACAAACAAAGCATCTATCCATCTGTATCCGAGAGAGTACTTCTATCCTATACATTGGAATAAAAAAATCCCGGAGTTGTTTACTGAAAACACCTGTTGCATCCACCATTGGGAAGGTAGCTGGAAAGAAGTGCATAAGAATAGCTTTATCAAAAGACTTTTGAAATTTGCCGGAATCAAGCCCTCTGCCGCACATTAGTTAGCCTTATATTGTCTGTAGCCCTTTCAACTCTTCCTACGATGGAATTTGCACAAAAAAAAGACCTCAAAAACA
The DNA here is from genome assembly GCA_018058135.1 of Bacteroidia bacterium. Classification (GTDB taxonomy): domain Bacteria; phylum Bacteroidota; class Bacteroidia; order UKL13-3; family UKL13-3; genus JAGPCK01. The sequence continues at coordinate 38,168 of JAGPCK010000004.1, forward strand.
TATTGCTCCTAGGCCAAAACTGTATTGGGTAAGCCGGAAAGGTGTTTTGTTGTCAGACAAAAAATATTATCCTCTTCAGGTAAATCCGATGAGGATTGCACCTCCAGCAAAGGTGATATTTTCCGCTTGGTACCTTTGAGTTTAAAAATACGGTACTCATTAACTCCCTTAATAAAATCAAATAAGTCATGTTGATCTGAGGTTGACAAATGTCCACACTCCAGTATAAGAGCCGGTGGATTTAGTGTACTAAGTTTGCTTCGCGCCCCTTTCAATACCTGAAGTTCGTGACCTTCCACATCAGCCTTGAGCAACTGTATTTCGCCAATCTCGGTATACGTAACTAACGGTTTCACCAATACCTCCAACCCTGATTTTTGCTTACTCTCGGGGATGAGTCCGTAAGTTCCCCGGTTGTTGATTTGATTATTTGCCATCCGCCCGTGATGCTGCGTTTCTCCCAAAGCCTCTTTATAAGGATAAATCTGAGAAAAACCGTTTAAGGCGATATTTTGCAGAAGTAACTGGTGTGTAGACGGAACAGGTTCAAAGGCGAAAACCGCACCTTGTTTACCCACAATGCGGGCAGCAAACAAACTCATTAACCCGATATGTGCACCGGCATCCACTACCTTATCATCGGGCTTTAACAAGTGTTGCATCACAAACAGGGTTCCTTTTTCATAAGTACCGGTATAGTAAATGGAGCGCTCAACAAAATTATCCTCCAGCGGATTAACCACCATACTGAAATTATAGCATGTGGTGACAACTGTAGAGCCAACGGGCGAAGGCAGCAGCAATCTGGCTAAAGCAAGTGCTGAACTACCACTGCCTTTGAAATTAAGATCATAAATATAATTCACCAATTGATGAACTGATGCGAAACGCTCACTTGTCATGTACAGAAACAAATTTAATGTAATATTGCAGTGTAAGCACACCAAAATTCCATTACATACAGTGCCATCAGTAAAAGTAATTATACCTTCCAAAATAAAATTTGTATTGTGGTACTTATTTAAGTCGCCACAAAGAGAGCTGGGCTGGTCAACACTTATTAGCGACCTTAGAGGAATTCTGATTTTTCTTTTTCGCAGAAAAATAAAGAATGCTCAACTACAGCCGATAACTATATGTACTGGAATATTGAATCGTTCGCATAATTACCTGAACTATGTGATAGGTAGTTTGCAGAATGCCCCACATAAAGAACTTATAGAGCTTAGTATATTCGACTGCGGTTCCAGCGATTTACCTGATTTTGAACAACAGGTAAAAGAACAATGGCCAGGAAAAGTATCTTTTACTACTGTGCAAACAAATTTCTCCAGGTCGTTCACTTTTAACCGTGCTGTGGAGCAGGCCTCAGGCAAAATAATTTTTTTGTGCGATGCTGATATGTCATTACCGGAAGATATTGTGGAAATATGCAACCGTCTTACAGGGGCTAAAATGGCCTGGTTCCCTATTTACTTTTATTTATACAAAAACAAACCGGCAACTACTGAAAAGGGAAACGGATTGTGGGATCAATACGGTGGCAAGGGCTTGCTCGCCTGCCTGAAAGAAGATTTTATGAAAATGGGTGGTTTAAGTGAACAGTTTATTGCATGGGGTGGTGAGGACACTGATTTATGGGAGCGAATGCACCGCAACAGGTTTACCATTATCCGAAATAAACAAGACGGTTTAATTCATCACTGGCACACAACGCATAACCCGAAATACCAGTACATGAATGAATGATATGAGGCAACCACTTGTTTCTATAGTAACTCCCAGCTACAATCAGGCAAAGTATTTAGAGCAGACTATTATTTCTGTATTGGGTCAGACTTACCCCAACATTGAGTACATTATCATTGACGGAAAATCAACAGATGGCTCTATTGAACTAATTGAACGATACAAAGACCAATTGACGTTTTGGGTTAGCGAACCTGATGACGGGCAAACAGATGCTGTAAACAAAGGACTAAAACACTGCAAAGGTGAGTTATTTGCTTTTCTGAACAGTGATGACATTTTAGAACCTGATGCTGTTGAAAATGCCGTGAATGCTTACCTGCAAAATACAACTCATGCAGTTTACTATGGACAGTGTAGCATCATTGACGAAAAAGGTACGATTATTAAAACAGCGCATGGCGGTGAAATAAGCCATGCTCATTTGGTAAACAAAAGTATGCTCCCGCTAATTTACCAACCGGCCTGTTTTTTCAATACCACTATTGACTTGCGCCAACCTCTGTTCAGAGAAAAAAACATGATAGATTATGAATTACTACTTTGGCTAAGCAAGCGGTATTCTTTCGCTTATCTTCCTCTACCCTTCGCCCGCTACAGAATACATGCACAATCACGAACTCAATTGGAATCTCTTACTATTTATAGGGATAAGCTTCGTATTCAGTTGCACTACGGAGCCGGTTTAAGAGTTTACTGGAGTATGCTTAAACTAAAATTAAAAGCAGTGCTTGGAATAGTTAAATTCCCAGACGTTTCGAAATAAAATCTACTATAGGTGCAAGGTATAGCGGAACATTCCCTGTGTCATATTTTTGTTCAAAATCAGTATCCATAATCCGAGCATCATGTTTAAGAACAGCATCCAAGAAATCATTTTTATCTGCAATCAATCTACTGCCCGACTCGCGTAACAAGTCACCTAATCCCCCGGCATCATTTCCAACCACAGGTGTGCCCACCAGTATACTCTCATGTGCTACCCTGTTCCAGCCTTCATTTATCCTGATAAAAGCAACAGTATATAAAGAAGAAGCCATACGTGTAAGATAAGCCTCCGTGGGTTCATACAAAACACTGTAATGCTCAAGCTTGCAGGCCACCTGTTCTTGCATAGTAGTGAAGTAACAGAAATAGCCTGCTTCATAAAGTTTTTTGGCTAAATCGAATATTGCTGCATCGTTTTTAGATGAATATTGACCTAAGTGCACCTGCTTTAACTTGGTGTTTGATTTATATTTCCGGTACTCTTCAACATTAAAAAAATTAGGGTAGTGAAAAACAGGCACTTTGCCTTTGAACTTAAATGAAAAGAATTGCTGCCAGTAAGGTGCAACAGTTACCACGGCCACTCCTTTTAGAGTATAACTCCTCAATATCCCAAAAAGTAATTTATAATACCATCTGAGCAGTATACCTTTTCCGTCACGCTCATCAAAATAGTGCATAACTATCAGTATAGCCTTCTTACTGAAAATGCCCCGTAGTATTGCTGAAAGTGCTAAGCGTGAAGGTACAACCAACACATCTGCTTCAGACTTTTTCCATGCCCAATAAAGTAATCCAAAGTTCTCCAACCCGTGAAAATACTTTTCCTTTCTGCTAACCTCTGATTTTACATTGGCACCTTTTTCTGAAAAATAACCGGTGAGTGAATGAAACAGGAAATGTTCATGCCTGTTACCGCCTGTAGGAATAATCCCACTGGAGAGGTAGGCAAAGAAAACCTTATCCATTATCTCATTAAATAAATTTTACCTGTATCCTTAACAAAGTAGCTGTCTAAAGTAGAAGCCCGATGTTTCACTTCCTGCCCTTTATAGCGAACCTGCACCTGATATAGGTATACCCCGTTAGCTAAACGGTCGCCAAATTGATCTGTGCCATCCCAGGCAAACTGCGAGATGTTATTACCTATCCTTAATGGTCCCAGCTCAGCTGATGATATTTCCCGCACAATCTTGCCTGTTAAGGTCATGATTTTAATGCGAATATTATCCGGCACATCACTACCAGTTAACGTGAATACAAACTTCATACTGGTAGTAAAAGGATTAGGATAAGGTACAAAATGAGTAATACTCGACTCATTAATTACATTAAATTTAATGGAATAAGGTTTACTACCTGATGGATTGCCTGAAGCGTCTCTTACATATACCTGCAACTCGTGTAAACCATCGGCTAATCTATCGGGGCGGAATATTACTTTTGCCTCAGTAGAATTCACTGATGCGGGTATAAAAATTACATTGGGTGAACTAAAACTAAGTACTTCCGGCATCAACGACTTTGGCGGCTGGTAAAGTATAATAATAGAGGTAGTATCTTTTATTTTGAGGTACTGGTTATCATCTTTAGCTACAATTGTAATTTGCGGAGTAGGCGACACTATATCTCCGTTCATAATTCTTATTCCATCAAACAATACATCTACTAATGGATTAGTCTTGTCATTTTTAACCTGTATAGGAAATGATATGGAGTTATTATTAAGCGTATATTCGGGTTGAGCTAAATCATAGTTTACAGATACAACCATTGAATTTAGACCTGAAAGCCCTAAGCTATTTAGTGAGTAATTGACTACTGCTGTATCGCCTTTAGGAAGACCGGCAATACGTTTAATTTCTGACTTTATCGTTTGCCTGTTTTGGTTCACAACGGAGTATTTGACATCAATACTATCAAATGGTTGTGTACTTATATTTTCAAACGAATACTTTAGTAGTATATCTTCTCCCTCTTGAATATTTATTTTCGGAGCCTGCAATTGCCAGCTTGTATTAACGTAACCTTCAGGTAGCGGTTCGTATGTTACCATCCAGTATTTTAACTCCGGAGGTGTTCTTACCAACTTATCATACACATTGGCTTTAAGCTTAACATAAGGATATTCAACAGCATCAATAAAACTGATATCAGCCGAATCGAGCGCATTGACGGTAAATACCAGCGAATCAGTTCCTGCTTTTGTTCTGACGAAAAAATCTATCAAAATACTGTCCTTTTCCTGATGACCTACAGGTGCAAAACTACAGTAAACATTTCCCCATGATTTGGCCGGGCCAATATATTTTGATGTAAGACTACCCTGATACCAACTGCCTTTTGCCACATATTTAGCTGTGGCAATAAAGGTATCAACAGGTGAAGGCGTAGGATTATATGTGATTTGCTCTTGTGCATCACCTGTGCTTCCACCTTTTTTGCCCACTAAGGAGAATGCCATGCTATCGTTTGTAAAACTTCGTATCTGAGCTGACCCAAGTTTTTCAATAGCTTTGTAAACTTTCTCATCCCAAACAGAAGGTTTAGCATCATATCTGGAGATAAGTGCCACATAGTCTCCCTCCTGAATAGTATCAATAAATCGGGCAAATTCATCCTGCCCTTCTACTGTAGCTGTATTGAAAGTATAATAGTAAATACCTGCAGGAGCTACTGAGATATTAAAATTAATAAGCCATGAACAATTGAGTGGATACTTATGCGCCAATTCATTTGATAAAGAACGTTTGTCAAAAACAATAGCCAATAATCCTCCAAACATACAGTTACCTACCAATGGATTGAGAAACTGAGAGGTAGATGTTTTAATTCCCAAGTTTCCATGCCTCCATCTGGCAGTATATGCTTCAATAGTTTCATCTATCGGAACAAATTCCCACTTTCTATTTACTGTATCCATGAAAACTTCATTACCTTCAATGGATAATTGTTGATAATAGTCTGATTGCACCCATCCCTCCTTTCCGTTTTTCATGTAAGTAAAAGACGCCATTTGCCAGCTTCCACCTTCATTAACAGGCAGGTTGAGTCTTACTCTCCAGTGAAAAACAAGGCTATCCTTATCAGGCAACTGTAACGCCCATCTGGCAAGGGATCCAACAGATGTAATTACCCCTGAAGATCTGAAAAAGGCTGATGATGGATTAAAGGAAGGAGAAGTATCTACTTCGAAAATAAATGATTCAGAACTAGCAAAAATATTTTGAGATTGCACCTTAAAATGAACATTCCTATCTGTAACTACGGCATAGTTATATGGCGAAATTATATATAATGAATTACCTGGCATAAAAAAGTTTATGCTGGCGGTATTGTTGCTCTCAATACCCTCATTGGTTTGTTGTTCGGGATCAATGGTTACTGTAAACTGATTTTGTCCGGCTGTAGTTGCATCTTTTGATTTGATATAGAATAAAAGTGTATCAGTATTAAAAACTGGAGCAAACATTTTATTCATTAATATACTTCCACCATTAGGAAGTTTACGTTGAACCAGCACTTTTATTGAATCTTCAACAGCTTTACCCTGATTTTTTAATATAATGGCAACAGCAAATGAATCACTTGTAGAAGATGTAGTAGATGGTGTAATAAAAATATCAGCATTAGAAATGGTATAATCCGGTAAAGCCGGAGTGTAATGTCTATATGCGGGATCTCCCAAAAAAATTAGCTGTTGATTGTGACAATTGCTAACCTCATCGCCCGGTACTATTGTTCTAGCCATTGTAGTTCTAACTGCTTCAGCTATGGAACTGCCGTAATTGTCTTTAAAAAAGTTACTATAAAAAGCATTTGTCTGTGCACTCAGATTAGTTATAATTGATGTGTTGGAATGCGCCATCCAGCCTATAGCTCCTTTATCTTTAGCCAATATATAGGCCGCTCCGTTTATTCCTATTGTAGTTACTCCCCCTGTTAAATCAGCACTTATGTTACCAACGTTACACCCATTAAAATACATAACGGGGTATTTATCTTTGTTTGATAAATCATTATGGTTACCAATATCTATGTCTAAAATATTTAATGAACCATGCCCGTAAAAAGTGAGAAAACCCAACCCACTGTTTATACTTTGAAGAATCTTTTGCTTGAGATTGGTCTCCACCGGTGATGTTGTTGATTTGAAAAAGCTGTTTACTTTAGCACCCATATAACGCCCCTCTGCAATTTTTCTAATTAACTCCAGATTAGAAGAAATGAGATTTTGCTGAGACAATCCTTCCCCACCACCAAGATGCAAAATGTTTTTTCTCCATAACTGAATGGAGTCGGAACGATTTTCCATAAAAATTAACTTTTGCAGGTAATTATCTACTTCCTGATTAGTCAATGCCGGAATACGTCCTGTGGGAATAGCCGGTTCATAAGGTGAAGCCCCACCCAACCCGTTAGTAAACATTACATCTGAGGAAGGCACTCCTATTTGAGGAACAAGATTGAGCCAGTTATGCTGAGGCAATCGAACGTAATCATGTTGCAAACCACGACCCAAAAGCAACAAATAACCTGGGGCTGAATCTTGTTTGGTAATTAAATAATCTGCCAGATGTCTTATCGCTAAAGGATGGTGAACTCCGAAAGTAAATGTATTCTCAATTTGCTCAGTGGTGAGCAACAAAACATTATAGCGTTGAGCTCTATACTGTGCGTATTCTGTTGCCTTTGGAAGAAGTGTTTTATGGGTAACTATAATAAAATCGAAATGCTGTGTAGTATCAATATTGGCGAATTGAACAGGCTCTAACAGAGTTAGAGTTCTAACGTCTATACTATCAAAGAGTACCAGGCTATTCCCTGAAACATTTCTTTTCAGTAGGAACCTGAGTTGATTTCCATTAAAATTTCCTGGAATACGATTGAGTGATGTTAAATCATACAATACTGGCGAAGAACCTGAATAATTCGAAAACTGGAGGAATACATCGCTTGCTGTAGATGTAGTACGAATATTCAACTCTGTGTATGTAGTAGAAAAAAGATCAAAATTCTTTGGGTATGTTAATTCCGCATAGGAAACAGTACCACCGTCTACAGTGGATGTAAGGTCATCTATGTATGTAAATCGAAAATAGGTATTACTCCCCCCTATCATAGAAGAAGGAATAGGTATTGACTTCTGAAAAGATGTATACCCCTCATAAATGGTATCAAATACAGTAGAATAGGAAGAATTATCTGTGCTCAATCTAAGCAGATGATGGTGATCAGGGTTGGCATTGCTGTAATCAGATACTCCTGATAAGCGAAATTTCAAAACCGGTTCAGGCCCTGCTGAAAAATAGCCTTTTGTAGCCAATGGAAAATTCAAATCATTGAAGTTTTTACCAAATCGAATACTACTCCAGCCTTCCCCTTCTAAATATTCAGAAGAGTGGTAATTGTATTCACTGATGATTGGTTGTCCAAAATAATATGTATGATCAAATCGCTGTATCTCTTTTTGGAGATAATATGGCTCAGGAGTAAAAGCCCCGAAATTAGTATTACTATACGAAGAAAAGTGAAAAGTCGATGGACTAGTGCCCCATGTTATATAAACCAAAGAGGTGTCAGATATTGAGCTCACGTATGGATTAAGAAAAGATGAAGTATCTTTGTAAAGGTACTTATCAAAAGAGCCATCAGTTCTCTTGGCGTAAAACTCAATATAGTCTCCTGTATCAAAAGTGCCATCAGCCTCTCCACTCACAAATACAGGCAATTCTTTTCCAAACTGAATAACCTGAATATTTCTCGGATCAATAGAACCCACCGCAATTCCGGAGTTGGTAAATGAACTCAGATTTATACGGTAAATTCCGTTTTGCCAAATAACCACCTTGTAATGGGGTTGGCCTTGTTTTATCCACTCATTTCCGAATACTTTTTGAGCATTGGCTTTGCTATACAACAAGGCAAATAAAATATATACGAAAGGTTTAAGGTTCATCGGGTTAAATTCGATTCGAATATAACGAAAATGCCAAAATTACACTACTTGGTTTTTAGTAAGAAATGTGTAAAATATTGAGGAATTTTGCGAAGTGGTTTAATCCATAATGTAAAAAAAAACGGAGTAATACCATTTAATTGCCAAGCTTTCCTATCTTCTTTGTTAGCTTGAAGTCGGTTGGCCATAGTAACGTTACTTTTACCACCTGAACGCATTTTTACTAATATTTCAGGCCAGTAAACAGGCTCTACTCCGTACTTATGAATGAATCTCAACATCAGTTCATAGTCTGCAGCCGAGCGTAATTGTGTGTTAAATGTTCCGAATTTGTTATACACCTCTTTTCGAACAAAAAAGGATGGATGAGGAGGCATCCAGCCCCATTTAAAGCTACCCGCGAAATAATGCCCCGATTTCCAATATCGGCTGATTTTATTAATAGCACTTTGCTGAACATAAACCAGATCACCGTACAAAGCATCAGAATCTTTCATTTTTTCTGCTACACCACTAATTACACCCGGAAAAGCATATACATCATCTGCATGAAGAAATGCGATAACATCACCTGTTGCTATTTCGATACCTTTATTTAACGCATGATACATTCCTTCATCGGGCTCTGAAATTAATTTTGAAATACCCGATTTATATTTCTGCAGTATACCCAACGTACCATCCTTTGAAGCACCATCGATAACAATGTATTCTAATTGCGGGTAATCCTGATTAAGTACAGATCTTACAGTATCTTCAATGGTAGAAGCAGAGTTATAACAAACGGTAATAACAGAGACTTTCACGATTATCTGCTAACAACACAATTCTCAAGTACCAGCATATCCATTTGTGTTCGCAAATAACAATTCAATGCCTCCTGCGGAGTATTCACAATAGGTTCGTTCTCATTAAATGATGTATTGAGAAGAATTGGAACTCCTGTTTTCTGCCGGAATGTTTCTATCAATGCATAGTATCTTGGCGATACATTACGATCAACTGTTTGCAAGCGGCCTGTACCATCTACATGCGTTACTGCAGGAACTTGCTGATGTTTCTCCGGTTTAATGGGAAAAACTTTTTCCATAAATGGCACTTCATCTGTTACCTCAAAATATTCACTCACATATTCTTTTAAAATAGATGGAGCAAACGGCCTGAAACTCTCTCTTCGTTTAATTTTGGCGTTGAGCAAATCTTTTGCATCAGTTCGTCTGGGGTCAGCAATAATGGATCTTCCACCCAATGCTCTGGGGCCAAACTCAGCCCTGCCCTGAAACCAGCCTACTACTCCTGCATTAACCAGCCTTTCAGTTACCAGTTGATAAAGTTCTTCATCAGAATAACGTGTGTACTGCACATTATTTTCTTTAAGTACAGTTTCAATCTGTTCATTGCTAAAATGACTTCCCGTATATGCTGAATAAACCGCCTCAACGCGAGGTTTGTTTAGAACATTATGATAATAATACATTGCTGAACCTGCAGCAATGCCCGCATCATGGCCTGCACTGGGTATATAAACCTTTTTGAATGGAGTGTTGCGTGTTATCTTACCGTTAGCTACTGAATTTTGAGCTACCCCTCCGGCAATACATACTTGATCCAGTCCTGTTTTCAGGTGCAGATGAGTAAGCAAGTGGAATATGGTATCTTCCGTTACCCGTTGAACTGATGCTGCTAAATCACGGTGAAGCTGACTCAGCTCTTCTCCTTTGACTCTCAACGGACCGAAAGTCTCTATCATCCTATCTGAAAAAATACGGTTATGAGAAGGGTCGTTATTTTCTAATATATGTGTTTTTACGCCAAGAGTATGGTGAGTAAAGTAATCAAGGTTTAACTGAAACAAACCATCGGGTGTAGTTTGGAGAATCTTCCTTAATTGGTCTACCATAGTTGGTTTACCATAAGGTGCCAAACCCATTACCTTGTACTCATCTCCATAATGAGCAAATCCTAAGTATTGTGTAAATGCGGTATAAAATATCCCGATAGAATGAGGAAAAAGTACCTGCTCCAATACATTAATGGAAGCATCATTGCCTGTACCAGTCATGCAGGAAGAATAATCTCCGAATCCGTCTATAGAAAGGAGTGCAGATTGTTCAAAAGGTGATGCGAAAAAAGCACTGGCCAAATGTGCCCGATGATGCTCTATATTAAATATAATATCTCCGAAAGAACTTTTGGCTTCAGGAAAAAACTTACGAAAATCATCTTCTATTGATCCTACCTTCATGCTATTCTTGAAACGCTCTAACAACCAAGGAATGTTGGCTTTACCACTCAGAACCCTTTTCAGTTTCTTCATTTGGTGGGCCTTTGGATCTCTACCTATGGCAATTCCATCAAGGTCATTTATGGTGATACCCGCATCTGACAGACAAGCTTTAATAGACAATTGGGGGAAACCGGCCCAATGTTTAAACCGGGTAAAACGTTCTTCTTCAAAGGCACAAATAAGGCGCCCATCTTTAAGCAAGGCAGCAGAAGAATCTCCGTGATAGGCGTTAAGTCCCAGTATGTACATTTTTTATTAAACTAATTGATGCGAAAATAGTGTGATAAACATAAGTAACAGAATCGAAACCGAACAATTCTGTTAACCTCATACCCACCTAACACTTAAAGTTTGATAATCAATACACTAATAAAACTCCTGTTAAACATTTTTACCCTCAAACATAGCCAGATAGTTCTTTTTTAATGATTCGATATCTGTTTTAAAGTCGAAATATTTTCTGGCTCCGTCTTTGAATGAAGCATACTCATGTGCATTCATTTGAGCGCACTTCTCAATTTTTTGTGTCCACAACCTACTATCTGCAATATCAATACTGAAGCCTGCAGTATTTGATTCAAGGTTTGTCCATGGTGTATTTTCGGATATAATAACGGGGCACCCGCAACTCAATGATTCGGCAATAACATGTCCGTAATTTTCATGTAATGTTGGCAAGACCATGAAATGATAAGATGCAAAATCAACCTGTTCAACATGGGCATTCACTGCACCTTTGTAATTTACCTGAATATGTGGTGGTGAATCCATAATGAGACTAATACACTTTTGCCAATAGTTTTGATCTTCTATGGGGCCATATATATCCAATGCAACTCTATATGCTGAATTCACATCAGCCAATGCTTTTAAAACCAGTTCTAAGTTTTTAATCGGTAATATTCTGGAGTAAAATAGTAAGCTCAGATTGCCTATTTCTTTGTCAATTACTATTGAGGATGTTTGACCTACAATAGGTATGTTGGGAATGGTATAAACATCATCTGTAAGTAAAAACCGTAAACCTATTGCGTCCTTTTCATCGCTATTGGTAGCGTGCCAAGTGATGTTTTTATATAATTTTAACACTCTGATAAACGAGAAAAACAACTCTTTCTTAAACTTCTTAACATTAACAGTAGTATCACCAAGCATTCCTCGGGGACACACAATAACTTTAGCCGATATCAAGTTAAGCCTTTTAATAAGAACAGGGAAAAAGCTGAACCAGAAAGAGAACACCCCATTGACATATATTACTTCGGGCTCTTCTTGTTTAATAATCTGACTTATAGTAAAAAACCTACGCCATGTTTTACTTAAATAGTAAATTTTCACATTCAGGTTGCTATTTATTACACCTTTATCCAACAAAACACCCTTGAATGAACTTGTATCGGCTATATCCCTGTCGCCTGTTACAATTACTATGTCCAATTCATTTCCTAAATTTTGAATAAGTGCTAACATTGATGTAATAGGCCCTCCTGCTTTGTATGCAGGGAGAAACCAGTCTACAAAAACAAGTACTTTTATTTTATTCACTTACGTTATTCTTTCTCAACCACTCCTCCAGCACTACTATCTGCCAAATACGAGACCAATTAATACTCTTATCTTCTGCAATGAATCTATTCCATAATTCTTTAATTGCATTTTCTTTGACGAAAGCTCTTAAAGCAAAGCTATTGATACGTTCTTCGCAGAAACTATGAAGTTCATTCTTCATCCAGTATTTCCAGGGGAATACAAATCCTTTTTTGCTTCTGTTGTATACTTCCTCAGGCAAAATATCCTTTGTGCTTTCTATTAAAAGATTTTTCGCATACTTACCTTTCTTCACATGATCCGGTAATCCCATTACATAACTTACCAAATTTAAGTCTAGAAAAGGCACTCTGACTTCCAGCCCGTGAACCATACTCATCTGATCAGCATCACGTAGCAACGTATCTGTCATGTATGTATTCATCTCAAAATAACTGGTCAAAGAAAGAATGTTATCCTGATTTCCGTTACGAAAACTACTTGAAACGCCTTGTAATGAATTAAATTTCAGATTAACATCTTTGAGCAAGTCTTCGATTTGATGATCTAAATAAGTTTGTCTGCTTAACAACAGAAAATTGTCAATATAATTTTCTCCACCTTTAAAAGACTCAGCTAATTTCAAAAAATAATTCTTTGATGTGAGTTGGTAGGCTCCCTGAAATAAACCTGTATAAAACGATGAAGGGAATAGTGAAAAAAATGATTCCATTTGCTTCAGCTTGTCCACTGCACTATAAACAGGGTATCCGCAAAATATTTCATCACCACCCAAACCGGAAAGTGCAACTTTAATACCTTGTTCCCGTGTTTTTTTAGAGATAAGATAAGTGTTTATCCCGTCAGCAGATGGATGATCTAAGGCTTTAAGTGCATCAGGCAGGGATTCCAATAAATCATGAGGGTGAAGTTGAATAGCACTGTGGTTTGTATTAAACTTTCGGGCAACTAAAGATGAGTATGTACTTTCATCGAAATCTTTCTGACTAAACGTAATTGAAAATGTATTAATACGTTGTGATGAAATTTTACTCATAAGTCCTACAACAACACTGGAATCAATTCCACCTGAAAGAAATGCTCCCACCTCAACATCTGCAACCATTTGTTGCTCCATACTTTTTTCAAGCAAACTCCTAACCTCTTTTGCAGCAGAATGCCTTGTAATATCCGAATTCGCCTTTGTGTGTTGCAAAGTAAAATATCTGTTTTCTTTTATCTGTTTCCCATCAATTTCAACGTAGGTTCCTGGTTCTAAGACATGAACATTTTGTAGAATTGTACGAGGCGCATGTACACGTTGATACCTGAAAAAATCAACCAAGCTAACTTGATCAACTTTAGGCTTAAATAATTGTGTAGCTAAAATACCCTTAATTTCAGAGGAAAAAATAAAAGCTTCATTTGTAGTAGAATAATAAACGGGTTTTACACCCAAGTGGTCACGTGTTAAAAACAGTTTCTGCTCCACGGTATCCCAAATGGCAAATGCAAAAATGCCCTGTAAGTGCTTTACTACATTTGGTCCGTATTTAATAAAACCGGCTAAAATTACTTCTGTATCACTTAGAGTTCTAAAGTCGTAATAAGAGCTGAGATCTTTTTTTAGTTGAATGTAATTATATATCTCACCATTAAAAACAATTGTGTATCTACCATCTGAAGAAGACATTGGTTGATGACCGGCATTCGAAGTATCAATAATGGAAAGCCTTCTGTGTCCAAGCGAAATAGCCGCTTCTGTATAGATCCCCTCATCATCAGGCCCTCGATGTGCTATGGCAGTATTCATGAGCTTAACAAGTGAAGTCTTGTCTAATTGACTGCCTTTAAAGCTCAAAATACCGTTTATACCACACATAATTCTATCTTTTACTTTTCTTAAAAACCTCTTTATATGTTTCCAAATACTGTTGGGCTATCACTTTCTTGTCAAACCTTTTCACATTTTCAAACCCATTTGCTATCAGTTCTTCTCTATAATCCTGATTATTTATAATTTTTAAAAAACCGTTTTTAATTTCATTTACATCATAGGGATTCACTAAACAAGCAGCATTTGCAGCTACTTCAGGCATAGATGTAGTGTTTCCAGTAATTACACAACGACCAGTGGCGTTCGCTTCTATAATTGGCATTCCAAAACCTTCATATGTGGAAACAAATGAAACAATATCACATTCACGGTAATGCTGGATAATTTCTTCTTCTTTTAAATGCTCTTCAACCAAAATATGTTGAATCTTGTAATTTTTTAGTTTAACTCTTATCTCATCCCCTACTTTGCCAATTATAGTTAGTTCACAAGGGATGTCTCGAATAGCTTCCAGCAATCGATCAATATTTTTATTCGGTGCAGTACCTATATGTAAAATTTTAGGTAAACTGGAATTAAAAACATGATCATTTTTTTTGAAATTATCTGATATAGAGACGTAAATTACTTTTATCTTTTCCTCCGGGCAATTCGTGTATTTCATCAACTCTTGTTTTGTAGCTTCTGAAATAGTTGTAATCAAAACAGATTTATATACAGGCATGTCAAACCAAAAGAACTTTAAAAGGTAATACTTCCAGCCTGTTACAGCTGTTAAAACATTACAATCCAAAAAAGTAATAATCGTTTTTTTTCTGCTTAAAAATGCTGCCAGAAAAGTTACATCTCCAAGAATGTGATTTACATCTTTCTGATTTAACGCTGCTTCAACAGCATTATAAAACCTATATAGAAATCCAGCACTTAAATATTTGCACTGCAAAACCTTTATTTCCGCAAGATTCTTTAATTCTAATCGTATTATAGAGAAGTAAATCTCAACACTAAAGTTTCCCAAGGATCTGGGTTTTCTGGTAAAATGTATAATTTCCATTTCTACTTCAACTTACATTACCTGACTTTGAATGTTCTTTGCCATTTTACTCTGAGTGAATGCTCCATAAGCTTCGCCATAATAAAACACCATAAAATAAATGTAGATGTATATAGCAAACTCACCATTTCAAAACTTATAAAAAAAAGTGTACTTGTAATAATAAATCTTATAACAACATTTTCCGAAAAATTGTATGCCAACTTATCCAGTTCCCTGAAAAGCAGCATTATAAGCGGTACAAACAAAATCAACCATTTGTATGAAAAATTAAGAATAAAATCGGCATATATGTTAACTCCCCATGCCGTACTTTCATCTTCCTCACCTATTAAACCCAATCTTCTGGCCCTTTCTCTATTGTTGTATGTATTAAATGATGGCTTTTCGGCCCACACAACTCTAGGTATTAGCTGAAGAAATATTTCCACGTAAGACATACCATAACGATATTCCAAATACCTTTTGTTTATGCCGTTTTGGGCGTATGCCAATTCTCTTCCATAGTTAATGCGTTCTGCGAAGAACATACTTGCAAAAGCTAGGCGTTCTTCATATGTCAGATTTAAGGTTTTAACAAAAACGCCACCAAGGTTTTCTTTTGTTTTTTCATAATCTATCTTCTTAACCTGTTGAAATGGAAGAACATACATAATTCCTACAACGCCCAGAATCACTACTGGAATAATTGCCTTCTTTGATTGTAGCAACAATCCTGAAACTATGGCTCCAAATGCCATAATCAATTCACTTCTCCACCAGGAAGTAACTGCAAAATACAAACCAACCAAACAAATGAGAAGAGCCAGAAAAACAGACTCTTTCTTTCTGAAGTTGAGCGTATATATGCTTAATACCATGTTGGGATAAAGAAATGACTTTAAAACAGGAAATACTGTTCCTAACCCTGAACTGCTGATTTCTAACTGAGCCAGTTGGTAACCTGTAATAGAGAGTATAAAAAAAAGTAGCTTTACTTTATTCAGAAGTCTTTCGTCAGCATGTATCAGATCAATTTCTTCTGTGTTTCGCTCATGTACACGCTTTAATAACACTTGTAGGACCAAACTGAACACATAACCAATAATAAAATAAGGCGCTATTTCGGCAAATAGCTTAATAATCATAATACCTGAAACAATTTTATCTGGACGTTCGTCAATCTGGTAAAACAAATAGCAAAACGGTCCTATTCCAAGAAACAAAAGGGACATCATATTCAAACCGTTCACTCCTGAAAGAAACGAACTTCTTTTAGTTGATATGAATACACCAAATATACTTATACAAAGTATTGATAAAGAATATAATACGTATTTAACAAAAATATCCAAAACATGAATTTAAGCTTGTGCAATATAAAAACTATATAGGTGAAACTATAATAATACATACCGACAGACAATTATTGGTTCAAAATGATACAAAAAATGAAACTCTTTACTTTATTAAGTACTTTCGTATTCGAATTTTGGGAAACTAAAAAGGGAAAAAACAATTCAGCTGAAATAAAAAAAAGTGTTTAAATATTTTATAAAAAATACAGGTTGGGTGTTGATTGCCAATGTTTTTACAAAATCAATCGGGTTATTATCAATCTCATTTTTATCAAAAATAATTTCATCTGTTGAACTTGGTCTATACAACTCTTATTTAAACACCTCTGCTTATATCAATCAAATTGCTGATTTAGGTGCAAGCACTATACTTCAAAAAAGTAGTGCCAATTTTAAACAAGATGCAACATCTAAAATAAACCTTGAACAGAAATTATCTGCTGCATTTTTTTTAGGCTTGATTGCCAATATTGTTTTGCTAACAGCAATATTATTCAACATTGACAAATTCTCTCATCTTCTGTTTAATCAAAATGTTACAGATTTAACTTATTTGTTAGTATTAATAACAATCATTCAATTCTTTTTTCAAATGCCATCCTATGTATTGATGGGTATTGGTTACTTTAAATATTATTCGATACGCAATCTATTAACTTCTTCTATATCATTTATAGGGACTACAGTGCTGGCTATGAGTTATGGATTAAATGGAGCTATATTGGGTTACATGACTGCAACAATTATTAACACGATATACACCTGGAGAATTACATTTATAATATTGAAAAAAGAAGGAATTAACTTCTCTATCTATACGTCTTTCAGGCATATTAAATCTTTATTACAAGATGGATTCTGGTTCTATTTCGGGAATACACTGCTTGGGGCTATTTCGGGTTTGTTTACCATCACACTTTTTTCACAATACATTAGTGTTGAAGATTTTGGGTTCTTAAGAATTGCTGCAAGTATTAATGCAATCACAGCTATTATTCCAACAGCTTTATTACCGGTTACATTGACCATAATTTCCAGAAAATCAAATAAAGATGTTTTTCTCATAAAATCTGTTCAAATTAGGTATGTATTTAGTTCTATTTTTATCTTTACAATAGTGCTTTTGATGTTTATTACTCCACTTATTGAATTGCTCTTTAGCAGTGAATACAACAAAGGACTTGAGTTAATATGTCCGTTAATACTCATCAATGTAATTATTCTTATGCAGGGTATATTCAGTAATTTTCTAATAGCTGAAGGTAAAATGACGTTTTTAGGCACAATATCTACTATTAGCATTATACTTCATATTGTATTATCATTCACTTTGGTTCCGTTATACGGAAACTTGGGTTATGTTGCGGCATGGCTTATTCCTCAATCAGTTTCACATATAATAACCTCCTTAAAATCACTTAGTATCAATGATTTTTACAAAAAACATAAAGAAATAAAAGTGTTCTATCTAGCATTTATTCCTGCTTTTGTGTTCACTATTCTGTTAACATTTTTGCCGACTGACAGTACGATAAAAACACCGGGCTATCTTGTTGTTATCTCTTTATATTCAATCTTCTTCCTTAGATTTGTAGTATCTAAATATGAAGTTGAACTTATAAAATCAAAGTTATACTTATCAAAATGATAATTAACAAGGCCATACACTACTACAGCTCATACAATATCAATGACTTTATACGAAAATGTATATTTAAACTACTGCAATTAAAATCTACGTATACAACCCGCTTTTTCAAAAAAATATATTATTTTAAAAACAGTCACATTATTTTAGGTAGAAATGTAAGAACTGAAGGGTTTACCCCCCACATTCAAGTAGGAAATAAAACGAATATTTACGACAACTGTATTTTTGTCATCTCGAGTCATAATGCTAAATTATCAATAGGAGTTCATTGCGTTTTGTCATACGGTGTATTGGTGGCATGTCACGAAGAAATAAGCATTGGAGATAACGTATTAATTGGAGAATACTCGTCAATTCGGGATACAACACACAACTATAGTGACCTATCTGTACCCATGATGTTTTCAGGCGATTCATCTAAAAAAATATCTATTCATTCAGATGTATGGATTGGCAGAGGTTGCATTATACTTCCGGGTACTACAATACAAAAAGGTGCAGTAATAGGGGCAAATAGTGTAGTTTCAGGAAACATAGAAAGCTATGGTATTTATGCCGGCAGCCCAGCAAGACTCATTAAAAAAAGATCTGAACAAAAATGAAATTCTTCATCCCACGTATTCTTAACAGACTATCTGTTCTTGAATTTTTCAATCTATATTCCAAGGTTACAATTAATAATGTGTCTTTTAAAATTCCTGTACTTCATTCAATTGGCTTTGGTAACAGGGGTGATACAGAGCCTTGGTTAAATAAAGTATTTGCAAATCTGCTGGCTACTGCTGACCCTTTATTCATTGACGTTGGAGTTAACTTGGGACAAACACTGCTTAAAGTAAAATCAATAAAACCAAATATTGAGTATATTGGTATTGAGCCTAGCCCAACCTGTGTGAATTATGTAAATGCGTTAGTGAAAGCTAACAATATTCACAAAACAAATTTTATATGTGCAGGCTTATCTGACAAAATTGATATTGATGTACTTGAAGGTTTCTCTCAAGAAGATACAAGAAGTACTATGAAAAGCGGGACAATTTCAGGTACAGGCAAAGTTATTAAAACATTTATTCCAACAATCACACTGAATCAATTAAGTAATGTTTGCAATTTTAAAGATAAACAAATTATTATAAAAATTGATGTTGAACGATTTGAATACAATGTAATTAAAGGAGGTAAGCAAGTAATTTCAACATTTCAACCCGTAATGGTTTGTGAAGTACTCCCTGATTTAGATAATATTGATTACATTAATGAAAATGCAAAACTTTACTCACTATTGGTTGACTTGGGTTACTCTATACTAAGAATAAATTTAGATGAAACGTATACAAAAGTATCGTCATTCATAAACAGAGATAATTGGGAAATGTGTGAGTACATTTTTTTACCAGCATCTCACCACTTTCTTAAACAAGCATAATCCCGTTATTACTCATGCTATTCTTCTTATCTCATCCTATACAGTACTTCTCTCCAATGTTGAAAGTACTATCGGAAAAAGTTAAGTTGAATGTTTATTACTATTCAGATATCAGTATCAAAGGTGGGAAAGATGCAGGTTTTGGTCAAAATGTAAAATGGGATGTGCCACTTCTGGAAGGTTATAACTCATTTTTTCTTAATAACTGGCGAAAAAAACAAGCCATGAACAATCGGATGTTTAATGCATTTAACCCCGATGTAATTAAAGTGTTGCTTAAAAGTAATGACAAAATTGTTGTTATAAATGGATGGTCATATTTCACGGATTGGATAATTTTGTTGCTTTCACCATTTTTGGGAAAAAAGATATGGCTTAGGTGTGAAAATCCGTTGAATCAGGAATTGCTTAAATCTGGTAAAGTGAAATTGATTAAGCAACTTATTCTTAAGCACTTTCTATTTAAATTATTTATAGATAAATTTCTTTACATTGGATCAGAAAATAAAAAATTCTTTGAGTATTATGGTGTAAAAGAGAAGAGCCGCTTAATTTTCACACCTTATTCTGTTGACAACGATAGCCTACAGAAAAAATATATCGAACTTCAGCCTAAAAGAGAAATTATTGAAAATAAACTTGGCATTCAATCGAATAAAAAAAACATATTATTCACAGGAAAATATATTTCCAAAAAACGCCCGCTGGATTTACTTAAAGCATTTAAAAATCTGCCTCAAAACAACTATAATCTTATTATGGTGGGTGAAGGAGAACTAAGAAAAGATATGGAAATATTTATTCTTAACAACAATTTATCCAATGTTTACCTCACTGGCTTTATTAACCAAAGCGAAATCTGGGAGTACTATGCTGTATCAGATGTTTTTGTAATGTGCTCTGGCATAGGAGAAACCTGGGGATTATCAGTAAATGAGGCCATGAACTTCAACCTGCCTGTTATAGTTTCATCAACTTGTGGAAGTAGTTTTGATTTAATTGTTCCGGGTAAAAATGGATTTATATTTGACGAAGGAGACACTTCGGAACTATCTATATGCATTCTAAAAGCTACTGAAAACAAAGAAATTACAAAATCTATGGGACAACAATCTGCTGCAATAATTAAAAACTACTCTATAAGTGTTGTAACGGATAATATTCTGCAAGCTGCAACCTGTGCGTAAAAAGGTTAGCCATATCGCTTTAAACTATGTAATTTGCACCCATTACATAGTTTTATGAAAGTACTGCTAGCAGGTAGTTTTAATACCTATACACTTGAAACGTCTTACAAAAATGCCTTTACAAATGAAGGGCATGAAGTAAAAGTATTTGATTTGCCATCTGCAACTTCAAAATACATCAAATTTGGTAAGATTGGTCAACTAATAAACAGTTTCCTTCCTGTTGAAGCATGGATAAGAAAAGTAAATAGAGATTTTGTAATTACAGCAAAAGAATATCAACCAGATATTGTAGTAACTTTTGCTAATGCAGAGTTACTTCCTTCCAGCATTATGTTCTTGAAATCCATTCTTCCAGCTAAATTTGTTCTTATTTGGCCGGATACAGTGTTCAACTTAAAGTCACATATACTTCAATCTGCACCATTGTACGATTATGTTGCGTCTTATAGTTCTACTTGTGTAAAAGTATTCAATGATTATGGTTTCAAAAAAGTGAAATGGATACCATTAGCAGCTGACCCTAACTTACATTACAGTAAACATGATGATTCAACAAAGAAATACGACCTAACATTTGTGGGCGGTTGGCGGCCTGAGCGAGAAAAAATTATGTCTTATATTGTTGAGAATTTCGAAGGAATTAAGATAGGAATTTGGGGACCGTACTGGGATAGAAGTAGCGATAAAAATTTACTAAAGTACAGTAATAGCAATGCGCTTTATGGCAAGGACTTTACTTCAGTTATTCAACAAAGTACCATCAGTATGAATATTATCGATGACACTAATTATCCTGCAGCAAATATGCGCTTTTTTGAAGTGCCTGTAGCTGCTGGACTTGAAATATGCTCATCGTGTCCTGAAATGGAATCAACATATAAAAACAGAGAACATATGCTTTATTACTCTAATGAAGATGAGTTAAAACAGGCTATTGACTTTGCTCTTTCAAATAAAAAAATCTGTATTGATATTATAAAAAATGCACACGAGTTAACACTATCAAAGCACACTTATCAGCACAGAGTAAAAGAAATTGTATCAGACTTATGGTAAAAAGAAATATATTAATAACCGGTGGTGCAGGCAATGTAGGTGGAAGTTTAGCAACAAGATTATGCCTAAACCCTGCTAATAATGTAGTTGTAGTTGACAACCTTTTCACCGGCTCTTTAGAAAAGCTTCCTAATAATGCTTTAAATAATTTCTCTTTCTTTAAAACAGATGTGAACAACTGGAAAGATATTTCCTCCATTATGCTCTCCCATCGTTTTGACTATGTCTTTCATTATGCCGCTACTGTAGGCGTGAAAAGAACACTTGACAATCCTATACTGGTTCTTAATGATATTGATGGTATAAAAAATATACTTGAACTTTCCAAAAACACGGGAGTAAAAAGGGTATTTTTTTCTTCTTCTTCTGAAGTATACGGAGAACCGGTTTCACTACCGCAACATGAGGAAACCACCCCTTTAAACTCAAGACTTCCATATGCCATTGTTAAGAACGTTGCAGAAGCATTTTTAAAGTCTTATCAGAAAGAATATGGACTTAATTATACAATTCTGAGATTCTTTAATACATACGGTCCGAAACAAAGCGAAGATTTTGTTCTGCCACGCTTTTTAACAGCAGCGCTAAATAACCAACCTATTACCCTTTACGGAGATGGCTCTCAAACAAGAACATTTTGCTTTATAACCGATAATCTTGATATAACAGAAGAAATGCTAAATGCAGATATCGGAATCAATGATACTTTTAACATTGGTAGTGACGAAGAAATAAGTATACTTGAATTGGCTAAGAAAGTTATTGATGTTTGTAATTCAAAATCAGAAATTATACACTTGCCTTCCCTGAAAGAAGGGGATATGACCCGAAGACTTCCTGATATTTCAAAAATGAAATCAATATTAAATCGTGAGTTAATTACTATTGAGCAGGGTATCAAAAAAATGCTGGATAACCAAAAATGAACTACAAAGAAAAACTCTATTCAGCATATGTTAAAAGTGGACAATCCAGATTATCCGACATACAGTGGCAAAAAAAAGACCCTTATGTTGAATATGTAATTTCTAGCCACATAACTGACAGAATAGATGCATTAATAGTTGATTTGGGATGCGGTTATGGTAAATACATATACCGATTAAAAGAAAAGGGGTATACCAATTGTAAAGGAGTTGATATCTCTGCTGAACAGGTAGAAGCTGCTCATAAAGCCGGTGTTTATGAAATTGAGCAGGGCGAATTATTAACGTTTATCAAAAAGCAGCCGGATGATATTGATGTTGTATTACTCATGGATATTATCGAACATCTAACGTATCAGGAAATATTTGACCTTATTGACGAAGTTAAAAAGAAGCTATCTGGTACTGGTAAAATAATATTGCATGTACCGAATGCTGAAGGCATATTCGGTATGAGAATAAGATATGGCGACTTAACACATGAAGTTTCCTTTACTCCTTCGTCTATAAATCAATTATTTAATACATTGGGCTTTAAAAAAATCTTCATTTTTGAAGACAAACCATTAATCTATAGTATATCATCTTTATTCAGAAGAATTGTATGGGAATTTACCACGCTTAGATACCGACTTATGCTGATGGCAGAAACGGGTGAAAAGAGATTTATTTTGTCACAAAATATGCTGGTTATTGCTGAAAAATAGCTTGTTTACAACTGCGTCTTTATATGTTCAATTATTCGGTCAGAAGCATTTCCATCACCAAAAGGATTCTCAGCGTTTGTTGGATACTCGGGATTAAAATTCACAAAGGCATCAACAATTTTATCACGAATATTACCCACTAAAACTGAGTAACCGCTTTGCATTGACTCAGGCCTTTCTGTAGTTTCCCGCATAACCAACACCGGCACTTTAAAAGATGGCGCTTCTTCTTGTATACCTCCTGAATCAGTTATTATTTTATAACTACAGCTTAACAGTTTCAACAGCTCCATATAATTAAAGGGCTTGCACAACAAAATATTAGAAAGTTGACTTAGTTTAGAAGAAACAACTGCATTCTTAACAACCGGATTTGAATGTATGGGCCATATAAAACAAATATCAGGATATTTTATAGCCAACTCTCCAACTGCTTCAATAATATTATTTAAATGTTCATGGTTTTCTCTACGGTGACAAGTAATCAGAACAACCTTTTGTTTATTTGTGATAACTGCATTTATCCTTTCGTCTTCGAAAAGTACATTCAAAAAAGCAGTGGACGCTCTTATTAGGTTAATAGCATCAACAACTGTATTGCCTGTTTTTAAAATCTTCACCATTGGAATCTGTTCATTCAACAAATTATCAACCGCAAATTGGGTTGGGGCATAATGAAAATCAGCAACCATTCCTGCAATTTTACGATTAAGTTCTTCAGGGAAAGGGTGGTGCATGTTAAATGAACGTAAGCCAGCTTCTAAATGAAAAAAACGTATCTTATTGTAAAATGCCACTAATGAAGCCGCCATAACTGTGGTAGTATCACCTTGTGCAATAAAAATGGACGGTGCTACCATGTCATTTTTCATCTTGACAATTAGTTGCTCGATCTGTACAATTGAACGCGCCAATAATTCTGACAGGCTTTGACCGGCAGACATAACATCTAATGAATAGTTAGGCTGTATTGAAAATGCCTCCCAAAAAGGTTCCAACATATCCTTATGTTGCCCTGTATTTACTACCAGATAGTCATTAAAACCTACCTGTTTCATCCTATGAATAATAGGATAAATTTTAATTAATTCAGGCCGTGTACCAATAATAAAAACTACTTTATTTTTCATTCAAAATATTCTCTACGCCATCAATTAAAACAGGAAGATAATTATCAATTGACAAATTCTCTGAGAAATACATTTGTATTTCTTTTTTTTTGTCATTTGGCTGGTTAACTACTTTTTCAAATTGAGATAAGAAGTCATACGAATTAAAATCAAGCAATTCCAATACTTCCCCTTGACCATTAACACCCATCATGCCTTTTAGCGGATGAGCAATTACTTTAATTCCATAACTTATATATTCATATAGTTTATTTGGTGCGCAAAATTCAAAATTCATACTCACACCTTTGTACAAAATAAGACCATAATCAATCATTTCGTAATATTTCCATAATTCTTTATGAGGAACAAGACCGAATATCCTTAGGTTTGGATTACCTGCTTGTATAAGCTTAGTCTTAATCTCATCAGAATAGTTGCCTACAACCACAAAATAATGCGATTTTTTTGATTTGAAATGCTTGAGTATTTCAACAAATGAATCCAAATAGTGATCCATACCTATGCTTCCGATATGCCCAATAATTACTGAACCGGTTGGAAATTGTAGCTGCAATTTATCATCAGATTCAGTTGGAATTTTGGTTGAATTAATCACTAAGCAAGTATTTTGATTAGGATATTGAGCCAGTCTGGTAAAGTACTCCAGTCTGTTTTGCTCCGGGAAAACAGCAAACTCCAAATTTTGCTTAGCCTGCTTAACTACATATTGCCACATACGTCTGCTGAAACCGGATAATTCCAACTCATCTACAATTTCAAACTGATGGTAAACAATTTTAGACCCTCCACTGAAACCCAATTTCCTCAGCACCATCAAAATAAAAACGACCTGGTAATCGGGAGTATAAATGACTGATTTTCCGTTTTTTTGTTTTAAGAAAAAACGTAGAAGACGAACGTACTTAAAAAATTTTGAATGAAAAGATTGTTGACTTATTGAAACAGATCCTTTGTTATTTGATAAATTAGTATGCTGAACAACATGGTGAAAAGTATATTGACCTTGAGTAAAAACTTCTGTTACAGTAATACTATTCTTTAAGGAAAAAGTGTCAATAATAAATCGGGTAACCGGAATAAGAGTGAAATTATTTATTGTTACAAAATGAACAATTGCCATCATTTAAACAGTTTCTTCTTTAACTTGTCAAACAGGCTGCTTTCTCCAACGTATTCATCATAATAGCCCTGGCTCTTGCCACCATAAGAGTAATAGCCATATCCTCTGTTAATTGCCTTCTTACCAATTGTAAGAGAGTTCAATACTAAATAAAGATTCTTAATGTTGTGTTCTTTTATTATCTTCTCTGGTAACTCAAGAAAATTCCGTTGACTATAACCTGCTCTTAAAATATATAACACTACATCACTTTGCTTCATTAGCAGAATTGCATCTGAAACTAAACCTATGGGTGGGGTGTCAAGAAGTATATAATCATAAGTATTCTGTAATGTTTTAAGCAAGTCTTGCATTTTCTCAGAATTTAGTAATTCTGAAGGATTTGGTGGAATAGCACCTGCAAGAATTACAGACAAGTTATCAATATCTGTTTCAAGTATGCTCTGTTCAAGAGTTGACTTTCCAATTAGATAACTACTCAAACCATGCACAGACTTAATTACTTTAAAAGAGTTTTCTAATTGAGGTTTTCTAAGGTCACAACCTAAAAGAATTACTTTTTTATCCAACATGGTAAGCGATGCTGCAAGGTTGATTGACGTAAAAGTTTTACCCTCACCTCCTATTGTTGAAGATATAGTTATGACTTTGCTTTTTTTCTCAGGCAATAAAAACTGAAGATTTGTTCTAACTGCTCTTACTGACTCACCAAATACAGTTCTATGCTCTTTGACAACAAGCAATCTTGAGTCGTTCTCATTAAGAATTTTTGTATATGATAAAATAGTTCCCAAAACTGGCAAGTCACATATAGCCTCAATCTCTTCATCTGAGTTAATTTTATTGTTCAGCAACTTGATTATCAAAATTGCGAAAATTCCGGCAACAAGTCCAAGAATAAGATACAATAAAAAAGTGAGCTTTCGGTTGGGTTCAATCGGCTCACGTGGGGTTTCAGCCTGATCAATTATTCTTGCAGAAGAAACAATTGATGCACGGGAGATAGATGCTTCAAGTTTTGTTTGCAACAAAAATCCGTACACCTTCTGATTAACTTCCAAATCACGCTTGAGTGTAATATACTGTTTCTCTGCGTCAGGCAGTTTCCGCATTCCGGACAGAATATCATTTATCTGCTTCTCATAAAAGTTAATTTGTGAGTTTATCTTTTGCTTAGAAAACTTAATATTCTGTTTAATGGAACGCACCACTTCATCAATCTGCTTATTTATTTCAATAATTCCTGCACTATTAGGAGTAACCCTTTCTGAACGAGACATCTTTTCATAGTGTAGTTTATTCAGAGACGTAAGAAGGTCCAACAATACAGGATCAACTTTTCCATCTAAGCTTATAGGTAATGTAGTGGCATTTTTGCTTTCTAAAATTTGATTCTCAATGTTTTCAATAGCTAAAAGTTGTATCTGTAAAACTCGCATATTTACCTGTAGGTCTGTCAATCCCTGAAGGTTTATTTCATTTGAAAGCCCAATATCAAGAATATTATTTCCTCTCTTAAAATCCGCCATACTATGCTCTGAAGATTGAACAGTCTTATTCAAATCTTCTATGAGCCTATCCATAAACTCAATAGTTTGAGTTGCTGTTTGAGATTTATAAGTAATATCATATTCTGTATACACCTTTGACATTTCATTTACAACGTCTCGGGCAAACTCAGGAACAACATCCTTATAGGAAATAGTAATTATAGAAACCCCTTTATCAATTTGATCAACAAAAAGATTTGACGATACACGTCCATACAAATTATTCTTACTGTTGAATACGAAATTAAACTTATTTGTATTGTTCTTAAACAGGCGGAAATTGTCCTTGTTATATTCTATCCAAGCTGTATTACCATCAAAGCTAACCTTGTCACCAAAATTTGCCTTTACACTTTTGGTTTTGGCCGACTCATCTTCCCAGGAAAGAATGTATTCCTTTTCATTTTCAATACTTAAAGAGTATGGCTTATCAAATGTAACAGAGTCAGGCTTTAATGGCTTTACCGAAAACGGAGAAGAGGTATAAATCTCTTTTTGCACAACCCTGCCACTGGAAAAATAGCTAACCTGAACCGGCAAACGTTCTAAGGCTTTTGATATGAGCAACTTTGACTTTATAATATACGTTTCAGTAATTATTTTATCTCTGGGGCTTGCAAAGTCTTTGAAAATACTAATCTCTTTTAGCAGATTATTATTTTCTGTATCTACTTTAATTGAGCCTTTAGCCTCATATATTTCATCTTCATACCTCAATCTTAAAAACGCCAACCCCAGAGCAACAACAACAAATAGTATAATCCAATGCATGTTGCGCGCTAATAGTTTGATATAATCAATTAGAATTATATCATCAGATTCAGCTTTAAGCCTTTTTTTATACGCCTGCATAATGATTTACTTGATTGCGCTAAAGGCAATAATTAATGTTGAAATAGAAGTTATTATTATAAAATAAGGATTTAATACAGCAACAGCACTTCCTCTCAGCTTATTCTTCATCGGCTCCACATAAATAATATCTTTATCCTGAATAATAATGTCCGTCCGTTTTAGTGATGAAGCCTCGCCCAAATCCACCTCTATAATTTGTGGCGATTTTAAATTTCCTCTAATAATTTTAACTTTATATACTTTTCCAAACTCAGTTGCACCACCTGCCATTGCCAGCACTTCTACTAAGTTGGTATTTTCTTTGTCTAATTTGTAGGTGCCCGGCATTTTAACCTCACCCAACACACTCACTGAAAGGTTCACAATAGAAACATCTATTATGGGGTTGATAATGTATTTCGAGTAAAGTGTCTCCAGTCTTTGTGCAGCTTCTAATCGTGTTAATCCTACCAGCATAGTGCGCCCGATAATAGGTAGTGTTACTGTACCATCATAATTAACCAAAAAACTCTTCTGTTCAAGATCAGCTGCTGTTGTGCTCATCAGGTTATTTTTCTCCAAATCATAATTATTCAGAAAATTAATAATAATCCTGTCATCAGGTTTTATGCGGTGTTTGTAGACTAATGAGTCAGTTTTAGCTACCGTAATTACTTCTGTTGTTTTGAACATAATGTTCTTTGAAGTATTACAGGAAAATGTGATTATCAAGACTATAGCCCAAACGGCATTCGGCAGTATTCGTTTCAAGTATCTTAATTTTTTCAAGGTGGTAAGGGCAAATATAAGTGTTTTGATTATACAGTCAATTCTTTGATTGCCTGCCAGGCCATTAACCCCATACCAACCTCCAATGCTGATTCATCAATGTCGAATGTGGGTGTATGAACAGATGATGTTATTCCACGAGCTTCATTACGTGTACCCAAGCGGTAAAAACAGGCCGGCACTTCCTGTGAATAAAAACTAAAATCTTCAGCGGCCATCCAAATATCCAGATCCACTACATTGTCTGCGCCTAAATAATCAATAGCAGCCTGCTTTGCTTTTGCTGTAAGTTGTTCATCATTTTTAAGAAACGGATAGCCCTTCATAATATTAAACTCTACACTTCCACCAAGGCTTTCTGCTACTCCGTTGGCTATTTTAAGCATAAGTTGATGCGCCTCTTTGCGCCATTTTTCATCCAAAGTACGGAAAGTTCCTTCCAGGTATACCTCATCAGGAATCACATTGGTGGCCCCGTTGGCTATCACTTTTCCAAACGATAAAACTGAAGGTACTGTAGGATTGGCCCCTCTGCTTACTACCTGCTGCAAGGCAGTAAGCATTTGAGCGGTTATCATCACAGTATCAATGTTAAGGTGCGGCATGGCACCGTGTCCGCCTTTACCTTTTACGGTCACATAAATTTCATCGGTAGAAGCCATATACAAACCGGAGCGAAAGCCCACTTTTCCGGCAGGTAAAAAGGGCATCACATGCTGCCCGAACATACTGTTTACAACAGGATTTTTCAATACTCCTTCCTTAATCATCAGACTGGCTCCTCCCGGCAATTTTTCTTCACCCGGTTGAAACACCAGCTTTATTGTGCCCTCAAACTGATCTTTTAATCCGTTGAGAATATTGGCAGCACCCAGTAAAGAAGAGGTATGTACATCATGTCCGCAGGCGTGCATTACTCCGTCATTGCCCGATTTGTAGGGCACATTGTTTTGCTCCTGAATGGGTAAAGCATCCATATCAGCCCGCAAAGCCACTACTTTTTTCTCCGGATTTCTGCCTTTGATGGTAGCTACCCGACCGGTATTGGCCATAGTCTGTACATCGGCAATGCCCATGCTTTTAAGCTGTTCATCTACAAAAGCGGCAGTTTTGAATTCCTCAAATGAAAGCTCTGGATGAGCGTGTAAATGCCTGCGAACGGAAGTGATATGCGGCAACAAATCTGCGGCTGCCTTTCGGATATGTGCTTGTAAATCCATATTGGCGAAAATACAAAATTATAGCACAATGAAAGAAGGTACAGAACAGGATGTGCGAAAAGGAAGAATCAGAAAAGCCCTTTTGCTATAAGGTAAGGTATAATGAGCCAAAGCAAACCTTTAACAAGAAAGAAGAAAAAGCCTGCCCAGCCCAAACGTTTTACCCAGGTTTTAAAAGTACGTCTGCCCTGTTTACTCACCGGACAACTTAATTCTGTGGTTTGTTCTTTATCTAATGTTTCGGCCTGCTTCATCGGGCTATCACTTCATATGTTTTAAAATCTGACGACATCGGAGGGGTTTTTCCTTCCTCTTTCGCCCTGCGAATATCTTCAAATCCAAGTTGATAATGTTATTCAAAGCGAAAATAAATAATGATAACACATTTTTTCATGACGTGTTTGCTTTATTCCTTCACAAAAATACAAACTATTTAGATTTAGTCTAAACAAAAGTGACTATGTTCTGTTTATCTGCCAATTAGATTTTTTATTGAGCGAATTTGCATTAGTTGAAGTTGGTGGATTTTCTGTGAATGATGTGCCCTTTTGTTGAGAGATAACAGCTGAAATAGCAGCCAAAGGTTGCAACTCCTCTCCAGCTCCTTGTAATTTATCAGGTGTAAAATAACGGTCGATGAAGGCTGTATCAAAGTTGCCACTGATAAATGCATCGTGGTTCATCACAAAGGTTCCAAAGGGCAAAGTAGTTTCAATACCACTAATCCGGTAATCGGCAATAGCACGTTTCATTCTGCGAATGGCTTCTGCCCTGTCTTTTCCCCAAACTATCAACTTGGCAATCATGGGGTCATACTGAATAGGAATTTCCATACCGGCAGCGAAAGAATCATCTACACGTACTCCATATCCCTGCGGAACTTTGTAAGTAAGCAACTTCCCGATATCAGGCAGAAAATTATTAGCCGGATCTTCGGCACACACTCGTAACTCGATGCTGTGTCCGTTTATACTCAAATCTTCCTGTGTGTATCCTAAAGGTTCACCAAAGGCAATGCGAAACTGTTCACGTACCAAATCTAAACCGGTAATTTGTTCTGTAACGGGGTGCTCCACCTGCAAACGGGTATTCATTTCCAGAAAATAAAAATCAAGGTTGGCATCTACCAAAAATTCTACAGTACCCGCTCCCATATAGTTACAGGCTTTAGCCACATTTACAGCTGCCTCTCCCATTTGCTTGCGCAATTCAGGGGTTAACACACTTGACGGAGCCTCTTCTACCAACTTCTGGTGCCTTCGTTGTATGGAGCACTCACGCTCAAAAAGATGAATGGCATTCCCGTGCTTATCTCCCAATATTTGAAACTCAATGTGGCGCGGACCAACTACATACTTTTCAATAAATACAGCTCCGTCACCAAAGGCAGATTGTGCTTCACTCATGGCCATTTTCACCTGTTGTTCAAACTCAGCGGAGTTGTTTACCACACGCATACCTTTTCCACCACCACCGGCAGAAGCTTTGATTAACACAGGAAAACCAATTTTCTCTGCTATTGATTTCGCTTCATTGATGTCTGCTATAGCTCCTTCGGTACCGGGCACCATAGGTACATTAAACTTTTTTACGGCTGCCTTTGCTCCCAGTTTGCTCCCCATTATTTCAATGGCCTCCGGTGCCGGACCAACAAAGGTGATACCTGCTTCCTGCACCTTGCGCGAGAAAGAAGCATTCTCTGACAAAAATCCGTAACCCGGGTGAATGGCTGTTACACCAAGGTTTTTAGCCACTTCAATAATCTTATCCATAAGAAGATAGGATTGATTGGATGGTGGCGGCCCTATGCACACTGCCTCATCAGCATACTGAACGTGCAGGGCAGTACGATCAGCCTCACTGAAAACGGCTACGGTTTTATATCCTAACTCTTTAGCGGTGCGCATTACCCTAAGGGCAATCTCACCACGATTGGCTACCAAAATTTTATGCATACGGTGGGTATTAAACTTGCCGCTATATTCGGGAAAAATAAGGGGAAAAACGTTAGTGATTTTTACACGAGTAAGAGAACTTCTATCCGAAGATATCTTGCACTATTTACCCCAAACCCCTCTCCTGTTCCTGAAATACTTTCCTGCCTCCAATAGTAAAAGCAAAATGGCAGAACCAGATAACGAAGTAATAAAATGTTGGAAACCCGGGAACTCAAAACTGAAAATCGATTGCAAAAAAGGTACTGATAGAATCAGTAGCAACAACGAAGTAGCCAGCAACAGAATAACCAGCAAGGGAACATTTTTTTCAGCCAGAGAAGCAAATGCACTGCGTGTTTTCGACAGCTTGGTGAGTATAAGAAATATGTTGCCGATAATAAGTGCGGAGAATGTAATGGCTCTGATTTCTCCCTCGGTGTGTCCTTCCCGCATGGAAAGAAAATAAACCGCCAGCACCATAACCAATAACAAACCTCCCTGAACAACACTGTGCACTATTTTTCTCGCACCAAAAAAGGCTTCCTGAGAGTTGCGTGGTGCACGTTTCATAATGTTCAGTTCCTCCTGTTCTGATTCAAAAGCAACCGAACACACCGGATCAATAATCAGTTCCATAAAAATAATGTGCAGCGGCATGAGCAACAAAGGCAACGCAGGGAAAAATGCCGGCAACAATGCCAATCCGATAATGGGCATGTGGATCGCCATGATGTATGACATGGCCTTTTGCAGGTTATCAAAAATTTTTCGTCCCAGCCGAATTGCCGAAACAATGGAAGCAAAATTATCATCCAGCAAGACCAGCGAAGCGGCTTCTCTGGCTACATCGGTTCCCTTACCTCCCATGGCCACACCAATGTGAGCCGCCTTAAGTGCAGGGGCATCATTTACCCCGTCACCCGTCATGGCTACCACTTCTTTATTCGCTTTTAAAGCTTCCACAATCCGTAGTTTTTGTTCTGGTACTACGCGGGCAAAAACATTTACTGCACCTATTCTGCTTCTCAGTTCTTCATCACTCATTCCTTTTAATTCATCTCCGGTAAGTACTTCACCTTGGTTATCCATACCAATTTGTTGTGCAATACTTTTTGCCGTAGCCGGAAAATCTCCGGTAATCATCACCACTTTTATTCCCGCTTCTTTACACTCCTTAACGGCCTGTGTCACTTCGGGCCTTATAGGATCCTCCAAGCCGATAAGTCCGAGGAATTCAAAATCAAAATCACTTTGCAATTCAGGTAACGACACCGGTGGCACTTTTACTTTTGCTACGGCAATCACCCGAAAACCTTTTTCGGCCAATTGATGCACGGCAGTAAGATATGGGGCTATCGCTTTCTCATTCATTTTACACAATCCAAAAACGGCTTCAGGTGCCCCTTTACAGCATACTGAAAAGGTAGCGTCTTGTGTATTTTTTACCACACGTGTCATGGCAAACAACTCTGCACTCAGCGGATATTCTTTCTCCAACGAGAATACATCTTCGTTCTTTGAAACCAACTCACTGTAAGCCGCAGCAATTGCTTTTTCCATCGGGTCTATGGACTTTTTTTGTGAAGCCAAAAAGGCGACAGAAAGTAACTCTTTCAGCAAATGGCGGTTCTCCTTAAACTGATTTTGCAGGTACAGTTGATTACTGCTATATAAAGCAGCAACCTCCATTTTGTTCTGCGTTATCGTACCCGTTTTATCTGTACACAAAACAGTAGCCGAGCCTAATGTTTCAATGGCTGATGGTTTGCGGGTGAGCACATTTTTCTTTGACAAGCGCCAGGCTCCTAAAGCAAAAAATACTGTAAGCACTACGGGAAACTCTTCCGGCAAAATGGCCATAGCCGAGGCTAGTCCGTTTAATAAAGCCTGAATAAAATTGCCACGGGTAAAATAAAACGCCAATACCACTCCCGAACTCAGAATACCCCCGATGATAAACAAATTGCGGATGAGCACTTTCATTTCTGTTTGCAAGCGCGCTTCATCCTGTTCAATGTTTTGCAGGGAGGTGCCTATTTTACCAAACTGAGTATGAACTCCCGTTGAAAGTACACTTGCCTGCCCTTTGCCCTGCACCACCAAAGTGCCGCTTAGTAACAGTCCGTTGGGAGCTGTAGCATCCTCCTGTACCGACTTTATCACGGGAACTGATTCTCCAGTTAATAAAGATTCATCAATGGTAAGGTTAACGGCACTCAATACACGCACATCGGCCGGTATGCGATCGCCCTCATGTAAAATAATCACATCACCGGGCACTACTTCCCTGCCGGCAATGCGTATTTCCTGTCCATCACGAATTACCACTGCTCTTGGAGACGACAATGTACGCAGTGCTTCCAATGCTTTCTCTGTTTTCTGGTACTGATAAAAGGTAATAAAAATGATAATGAAAGTGCTGCCCAACATAATAACACCTTCTCTGTAATCGCCCAGCAGCAGGTACAACACTGCACAACCTATCAGTAATAAAAACATAGGTTCTTTGATTACCTCCACTGCAATGCGCCAGATGTTTTTTGGCTTAGCAGAAGGCAACTCGTTATAGCCATGAAGTTTTAAGGCCTCTTTAGCTGCTGCTGATGTTATTCCGGTATTCATTTTTAGCTTTCGTCAGTTGCACATTATCCATTACAACAGACTTCCGAATATACAAGACAAATAAGGGATGATGACAATCAGAAAGGGCAAATGTGTGAAGTATGTAAAATCATAGAAGATTAATACAACTCAAAATGAAGAAATTTTAAACTGTGGAAAAAGAGAAAATCTGATGTTGATATTTGTCACTATACTTATATAGCAACCTCACTATCGGGTAATAAGAAATGAAAATTTTAATTGAATAAGGGATTTTTAATCCGTGAATGTGTACATTTGAGTTGCTGTAGAAAACATATTATTACACCTATTGATTTAACTTTATGAATAAGCACATTTTTGCCCATCTTGTATTACTTTCAATTTTTTTATTTTTTTCAGTAAAATCATCTGCACAAGAAAAAAAGGGCCCTTCCTTAAATCAATCTACAAAGCATTCATTAGGTCTGGGAGCAGGTTACTCAACAGGTTATGGCATTTCGTACCGTTACTTTCCTGCAAAGTGGGGTGTTCAGGTTAATTTCGCTCCGTATGCAGATAATCAAAGTAGCGTTTATAGCTACGGTCTTTCATTTTTGTACCTTTTAAAGCAAAAACAAAACACATCACTCTATTTCTATCAGGGCAATCATCTTCTTCATAGCAAGGAAGAAACAATGGCTTTTTGGAATTCACCATCTCAAAAAATTGAAACAAAAAAATGGATAAACTCCTTAGGGTTTGGTATTGAATTCAAATTATCGGAAGACATCGGTCTTAATGCAATGACAGGGTTTGCCTCTTACTCAGAAACAGGGCTAAACCTTACAGCCGAAACTGCC
Source organism: Bacteroidia bacterium (assembly GCA_018058135.1). Lineage (GTDB taxonomy): Bacteria > Bacteroidota > Bacteroidia > UKL13-3 > UKL13-3 > JAGPCK01. The sequence continues at coordinate 73,668 of JAGPCK010000004.1, forward strand.
GTATATTACAAATTCTGATTCCAAAAAAACTTATTTCCCTATTCGTTGCTCACAATCTTTAATCATCAGCTTTACTACCTCCGGCATCAGAGTTTTTGCTTCCCAGTGAAGAAGTTGTTTAGCCTTGGCTGCATTACCTAAACTCTGGCTGATATCAGAAGGACGTTTGAGTGTTTCGTCAATTTCACAATGCTCTTCCCAGTTTAATCCGTAGTAATTGAAAGCTGCGTGCACCATATCGCGCAAACTGTTGCTGGTACCTGTCGCAATAACAAAGTCATCGGGTTGTGGTTGGTGCAACATGCGGTAAATAGCTTCTACGTATTCTTTGGCATACCCCCAATCGCGAATAACTTCGAGGTTACCCAGCTTGAGTTTTTCTTTACTGCCATTCCCAATACGTACTGCAGCCGAAATAATTTTTTGCGACACAAAACGCTCAGGTCTTATGGGAGATTCATGATTGAACAGAATACCCGAACAGGCATACATGTTATATGCCTCCCGGTAATTGGCCACTATCCAGTGTGCAGCAGCCTTAGCCGCAGCATACGGACTACGAGGGTGAAAAGGAGTATCTTCATTAGCAGATGTTTCTGTATTACCGAAACACTCGGATGAGCTGGCGTTGTAAAATTTAATGGCAGGATTTAAAAAACGAATAGCTTCCAGTAAATTAATGGTACCAACCGTTACGGTTTCAAAAGTTTCCACCGGTTGTTCAAACGATAAACCCACAGAAGTTTGCCCGGCCAGGTTATATACCTCATCAGGTGCGGTGTTTTTGATGGTTTGGAGTACACTGCGAAAATCAGTTTGAGTCATGGAAAGCAGTGTGACTTTTTCTTTGATGCCCAAACGTTTTAAACCCGAAAACGGATTGATTTGCGCATCACGTGATGTACCAAAAACCTGATAACCTTCTTTTAGCAACAGCTCTGCCAGGTAACTTCCGTCTTGTCCTGATATACCACAAATAAGTGCTTTCTTCATACCATGAAATAATGGCGAAAGATAGCATTATTAAGTTAAACCTGAAAATTACTACACTTCAATACCCACATACTTAAACACATAAAAACCTAAACACTTACCTTACAACTTAATCATGGTTCGGGTAATCTGCCCTACCGGAGTAATCAACTGGCAGTAATAATTACCGGTAGGCAAATCATGTCCCTCCAGTGTTACGGTATAGGTTCCTTTGGCTCGGTCGCCATTTACCAATGTTTTTACCATGCGTCCTTTGTAGTCAAACAAGCGCAACTCTACATTCCCGGTTGGTGTGGTAAATTCAATAGTAGTAAGGTCGATGAAAGGATTAGGGTAGTTCTGCCTTAAAGAGGCCACATGACTCATAGACACATCAACAGGACGTGCAGAAACTGCTTGTTTAAAAATGGGTAACGTATTAAAATGTTTCAGCAATAAATCACTGTCAATTTTTGCCACCGGTGCCTCAAACCAATCGTTTAGAATAGTAGCATACACCTGCCTGAAATCATACTGCATGGGCACGTTGTCTTGCACGGTAACATTTGTTGGTATTAGCGGATTAGAGCCAATTATAATGGGATTCACCTGTGTGCCAAAAACTATCATAGGTCCGGCAGCACCGTGGTCGGTGCCCAGGCTGTCGTTACTCTTTATCCTTCTTCCGAATTCACTATAGGTCATGCCAGCCACACGATCAGCAATGCCCAACTGTTCACAGTCTGACTGAAAAGCCGCAATAGCATCCGACACCTTTTTCCATAACGCAGCATGATTTCCTGTATCCGTTCCACCAGTAGTTGCTACCTGAGCAGCATGGGTATCAAAGCCTGTCAACTGTACCGTGTAGATAGGTGTGCGCAAACCTCCGGCTATAAGATTAGCTACAATTTTTAACTGATCGGCCAGTGTATTGTTGCTCGGGTAGGTAGCCTTGTTCGTTACGCTTTGAGCAGCTGCTTTAACTACAACATTGTACTGTTGTGTTTGTTGCAACAACAGCCGTACGTATGTAAGTTCATGTCCGGCCGGTGTATTGGGAGCCTGATCTACCGTTCCCGAAACCAAATCATAAAATGATTTAGGATCATTGATGGCAATACCCGTATTCGCAGTAGGCCCCATTAAACTGGTTGATACGCTGAAGCCGATTGAAATAGCCAAAGGATCGGGGTCGTTCGTATTGGGATAGCCGGTAGGAAAACCTGTATACACATCTTCCAGATAACGTCCTGCCCAACCTGAGTTGAGAAATTGAGAACTCTCGCTGGCCGTGTGCCAGATATCTGTTGAACGGAAATGCGAAAAATTAGGATTGGGATAACCCACTGCCTGAATGATATTGACCTTTCCTTCATTGAACATATTCTTCAATCCGGTCATGGACGGGTGCATGCCTGTTCCTGTAACTCCGTTAAGTGTTAGAACTTTGTTTTCCGGTATAAGGATATTGTTTCTAGCGGTTGATAGATTACTGTATTCGCCTGTGGGAATAATAGTATTTAACCCGTCATTACCACCATTAAGTTGAATAAATACAAACACTCTTCCGTTTTTAGCAGCCGCAGCAGCAATGGATTTAAGCATAGGCGTAGCTCCGTACACCTGCATCTTCACTCCATCTACCACAAAAGGAAGCAAACCTGCCGATAATGCTTTCTTTAAAAATTCTTTCCTTTTCATTGTTGATTGATTAAGGGTGATGAATGAATTAAGCGAGTTGATGTTCTGCCAAATCAAGCAGGTACTTGAGCATCAGTTTAAGCAGGTTCTCAACAGTAGTCTTTTTATCGGGGTCGGTAGGATTGGCTATGTAATCTGACCAAACAGCTGTCCAGTAATAATCCTGAGTTTGCCCGAATAGCAGGGTACTTTGTTTCAGGCTGGTCTTTTGTGTTTGCGAAATATCCATGGCAAACAGCAAATCAATACATTCCTGAATAAGTACATTGGGATCTGACGGGTTGGAGGTTTGCTTGGCAAATGCTATCACATCGGCCTGCAGTTTATCCATACCACTGTAGCTAAGTCCGAATACCATCATGGCCACATTAAACTGAATGCGCTTTGGCAGCGAATCAGAGTTGAGCCACAACTGGTAATATTGAGGTGTTTGGTAATAGGCCGGCCAACCCGATACGTTAGGCGGATTCCCCAAAGCCATACCACTTACGTTGGCTAAAAGCCAAAGGTAGTAATGGGCATCATGCACTTTCTCCACCGGAGTTGTAGGTAAGGGTACTTTAAAATTCTTGATAAAAGCAGAGAGCACATCAACCGGGTTTTTGATGTAACAGCCCATGTTGTTGGCATCATAAAAATGTTCACTCTTTAACAAAGCCGTTACCACCGGTTTAATTTCCCAGTTCTGTTTAAAGATATCAGCCAACGGAATAATTACATTGGTTTCAATGTTGGCATCAATTACGTAGTACACAAAGTAACGGTAAAGCTTTCGCACTATGTAACGGGCCACCACATCATCTTTAGCAAAAATCATGTTGATGAGTTCATCGGTTTCCAATGCCCCGTTGGTTCCTGTTTTTCCGGTGATGGTGGTATTGTTATAAAATGCAGAGAATGTTTTGTTGCCCGTGTCGTGCTGATTGGCATCAAAAAATCCATCTAAGCTGGAGTAGTTAATGCGCCAACCTGTAAGCACGCGTGCTGCTGCTTTCACATCTGCTTCGGTGTATTGACTATCTGCGCCCTTACCCAAGGTAAAAAGTTCCATCAACTCCCTTGCATAATTTTCATCGGGTGCTGTTTTCGTATTCACATACCCGTTCAGGTAAAAAAGCATAGCTGAATCTGATGTTATCTGCCGAACCAGATTTTTAAAATTACCCAGACAGTTTTGACGTAGCAGATTGTGGTGCCGATAAGAAATTATAGGTGAAGGAATAACCTCTGTTTCTGTTGCAAAATGGTTGTGCATAAACACGGTCATTTTCTCCCGAATGTGCCGCTGTGGTTGCATAATCTGCTCCATTGTCCACGCGTACAATGATGCTCTGCGCTCCAAAGCAAAATTGCCGTCTTCAGGACCGTTTACCCAAGTACTTCCCGAGGCAATATTCGGGTCAATCTTTCCGGTTTTGTTGTAGCCATTAACGGGTGGCGGTGGCATAGCCGGAACATTCATCAGGTAATCTACTGCATCATTCATAGTCATGCCTTTGAAAAAAGCAATATCTTCTTTGGAGTAGCCAAAAAGTGCTCTGCGCAATAAATGTTTGACCTGAGCCTCTCCCCAAGGTCCGCCATATTGGGCTACAGATGCCACACCTAAGGGCACATCCGGCAATTTAGTGTTCTGGAATTTTTCAGCGGGTTCAGCTTTTGGCGGATCTTTTTCAGTTAAAACATCTGCCAGAAATTTTCTGCGTTCCATAGGAAGGGGTTTAATAAGGTAAAAATAATCAAAGAGTTGGATAAAAAAACGCCTGTTGATTAAATTAAATACCCCTGTTGGAGCAGCAATGTTGTATTTGGTTTAATGCACCTGCAAGAACAACATGATCTCCTACTCTACCGAATAATTCAGCTTAACATGTGTTTGCTCATCGCGCATACCTATACGCTCGGCTGTGCTGCGACTTATTTTGATGATAATGTTTTTATTCTCGTCTGTATCAGGCAACACACCTACCACACGCACAAAAACAGATTTATTATTGAGGTGATTAGTTAGTTTAATGATGGTACCTATGGGGGCTGTTTTGTGCAAAGCCAGCAGCTTACCGCCTGATAGTGCATCGTCAGCAAACCAGCGGGCCACGCCACTTTCCTCCCGCTCCTTCACTCCTGTTGATGAGGCCATGGGGTGCGGTTCATTTGCTTTTGGTGAAGGAGTTTTTACCGAATCTTTTTTTACCACCGGAACCGGAGCACTCGTTTTGGCAGGTTGTTTAATAAAAAGAATTAAACCCTCTTTTAAGCTGTTGTCGCTTAAATTATTCCACGTTCTTAAATCAGCTTCACTGACGTTGTACATTTTTGCGATACGGTACATGGTTTCGCCTGCCATTACGGTATGGGTATTTTTCCCGTTACGGTTATCTGTGGGTGTAGTTTCTTTGGCATCAGCTTCAGCGTGCGTTTCGTTCACTGAGGCCTTTTGTGTTTTAACCTCCTCGGGGCGTGAGGTGGAGTAAGGTATAAGGATAACCTGACCAAGATTAAGAGATTCTATCATACCCTCATTGGCTTTGATTACCTCTTCTTTTTTAACGTTGTATTTACGGCAAATAGCAAGTAAACCTTCTCCTTTTTCAACCCTGTGCAGTATATGCAACTTACCGTTCACTTTCGTTTTGCCAATGGAATCATCGGGCATGGAAACGAAAGCCATGGAAAATGCCGGAAAGGCAAACAGAGCGAGTGTAATTACTTTTTTCATACTAACGTTATTTTGATGTACCAATAAGCCCGGCAATTTGTTTCTTAACTACTTTTTACCGTTTACAAATTTACCTCATCATATTCCGCTCAAAGCCGTATTTCATCAACAGGTTAACTATATTTGTTCAAATTAATAGTCAGTATGCGTCAACTTATTCTTCTGCTGGTTTTCAGCCTTCAGGCCTTGCTATCAACAGGCAGCGGACCACAAAAGGTATATACCTTCGACCTGAAAGATGAAATAGGCCCCTCTGCCTTACGTATGGTACAAAAGGCATTTGACGAGGCAAAAGACAAAAAAGCTGACGTGATTCTGATACGTATGAACACCTACGGAGGCCTATTAGACAAGGCTGATTCCATCCGCACTCGCATATTACACTCTTCAATTCCCGTGATTGTTTTTATTGACAACAATGCCGCCTCAGCGGGGGCATTAATTGCTATTTCCTGTAATAAAATTTACATGCGCAAAGGTGGAAACATCGGAGCAGCCTCTGTCGTAAATCAGGAAGGCGAACTGGCACCCGATAAATACCAATCCTACATGCGCTCCATGATGCGGGCTACTGCTGAAGCCAGAGGGAGAAACCCGTTGATTGCAGAAGGCATGGTGGACGGAAAAACTGTTGTACCGGGCATTAACAAAGAAGGCCAGGTGATTACACTGACTGCTGACGAAGCAGTTAAAAACGGCTACTGCGAAGGTATTGCCGAGAACACCTCAGAAGTATTGAAAGCAGCCGGAATAGTAAAATACGAGACCTTTGAACAGAAAGTATCTACGCTTGACCGCTTAATCAGTTTCCTCATTAACCCGGCTATTTCAGGTGTGTTAATTCTACTTATTTTAGGTGGCATTTATTATGAAATGCAGGCCCCGGGCATGGGCTTTCCTTCTGTGGTAGCGGTGTGTGCAGCGGTATTGTATTTTGCACCATTGTATCTGGAAGAACTGGCACTGAACTGGGAAATACTGGTATTTGTGGTAGGATTAATCTTGATTGCATTGGAAATTTTTCTCTTCCCCGGTTTTGGGGTAGCCGGTATAAGCGGCATTACACTGGTTACCGGTGCACTTATTTTGAGCATGATTCGCAACGTTGATTTTGATTTCAGCATGAGCAGCGATGATGAAGTACTAAAAGCGTTGCTCACCGTATTCTTTGCCATCACCGGATTTATTACCTTTCTGATATTCTTTGGTCGTTCCATGATGAAAAGCAAAGCATTTCAACGGTTGATTCTTACTACAACACTGGCTGATTCAAAAGCTCCGGTAGAACCTGATCAGCTGGTATCCTTGTTAACAATGGAAGGCATAGCCGTAACGGATATCCGACCCATGGGCAAAGCAGAAATTGACGGCAGAATTGTAGTGGTACACAGCATGTCCACCTTTATTTCACGAGGCTCAAAAGTGCGTGTAATGCGCGAAGGAGAAGGAAAATACTGGATTACTCCGGTTGTTTAACGTCCTTATTAAATACCGATTTAAAGGTATCACTCAATGACCCCACATCCGATTGTTCAATATTGGTAAGCTGCATTTCCAGTGCCTGAGTGGAGATGTATATCTCCCAACTGGACAGTACAAGGGAATATACCAATGACAACATACTGGCCCCGAAAACCCACTTGGCTGTGTAATCGTTTTCTGCAAAAATAAGGAACATACACACCACACTCAACAACAGACTCACCACCAGAAAAAACTGCATGTTGCGGGTTAAACGCAAACGGTGACGAAGGTTATTGATTTGCTTCAAATACATCTCCTCCTGACTTTTCTGATAACGGTCGTGCAGATTACGAATAACCTGTGCGGTAGATAAAAAACGATTGGTGAAGGCCATTAACAACAAGGCATTAGTTGAAAAGAGTAATGCCGGTGTAGTCATTTGTAACTCCATAAGGTTGAAATTGAGTGGCAAAGGTAAGGAAGCTTGCCCCAGAAATTGCAGAAAGACATCGAAAAATAGTACGAATCAGTAATTAAATTTGGCTTATAGCCCACAACTCATCCGATTCAAAAATCTGTTGTGAAGTATCTGAATTAGCCAACTGAATCATGGCTTGTGCTACTTGCTGAGAGGTAATGCCACGGTACTTTTTGAGCCCTCCCAACAAGAATGGACCAAGCGCAATAATAAGCCACTGCCCTATCTTTTCTCCTATGCGCACTTCTTTTCTGTTGCCCAGCAACATGGAAGGACGCACCACAACCACTCCTGGTAAACCTATAGTCAACACAGCTTGCTCCATTTCGCCTTTGGTGCGCAGGTAAAAATTAGTACTTTGTGCATTGGCCCCTAATGACGACATCACGATAAATTGTTTTACTCCGTTTTGCAGAGCTATTTCTGCTGCCCTTACCGGAATATCATAGTCTACCGCCCGAAAAGCCTCCTGAGAACCGGCTTTACGAATGGTGGTTCCAATGCAACAAAACACCTCATCGCCTTTTAGTCCTACTGCCAATGACTCTGAAGATTGAAAATCGGTAACCAGAACCTGTAGCTTTTTGTGCTGAACAGGAAAAGTATGGCGAACCAAAACCCTCACTTGCTCATAACGCTGGTCGTTAAGTAATGCATCTACTAAAAGATGACCGGTGAGGCCAGTGGCTCCAAAAACTACAGCTATTTTCATTTGTAAAAATTAAACAATATCTCTGATTACATCTATAAAATGTGGCAAAGGCAACTCAAAAAACATGGCCAGTGTAAGGTAACTGAATACAACAGCTTGTGAAATAAAAAGCAGCCCCCAAATAAATGCCGGAATGCCGGTACTTTGTTTCAAACTATGCGCATCTCCTGCGTTCTTACTTTGTACCATAGAGAGGTAAAAGATGATACCTGAAGAGATCAAAGCATCTGTCCACAGCAATGAGGTGAATAACAAACTGCTTATGCGGTTGAGCAAAGGAATGTTAAAATACACCACCGCCCCGCACATAGTTCCAAAAAGCAGAAGAAAAAAAATACCATATCCGTTACGTACCCACAGCAACAGATTAATTACACAGACTGCGGTAAAAAAATACATCACAGCATTATACCAACTGTGATACAAAAGGTAAAATAATAGAAAGGCTACACCTGATGAGCCGATGTAACCCGCCAATGAAATCATGATAGCGGCAAACTTTCCTTTGATCTTGGTAACCGCTGCACCTTCAGTAGAGGAAAACAAATCAATACGTTCTACCGAGCCGCTAAAAAACAAAGCCATTAAAGCATGAGCTGATTCATGAATCAGCGTATCTATCAGCCTGAAAAATTTCCCGATGTAGGGAATGCGTGTAAGCAATAAAGCTCCCAACACTACAGAAATATTAAGTATGTAATCGGGGTTGAACTTCATGCTATTTTATTTCAGCGATGGTTACACCTGCTCCTCCCAGCTCTATGTGAGCTTCAGCAGCTGTTGCTACCAGTTCATTTCGCTTTAATTCGTCCTTCACCAATTTGCGCAAAATGCCATCGCCTTTGCCGTGAACAATGCGAATACTTTTAAATCCCAACAAATAGGCTTCATCAATAAAGTTACGCAACAACCGTAAAGCGTCTTCTGCCCGCTCTCCTATAATGTTTATTTCTTGTGTAAAGCCCTGGTACTTCTCTGTAAGGTCAATGCCCTTAACCACCGCTGAATTCACTTTGGCTGCAGCATTGGCCTCTGCTTTTGAAATGCGTTCCAATCTATTCAGTGCAATCTGGCTACGTAAATCACCTATACCCACTGTTGCTTTATCTTTCTTCATCTCCAATACCACACCCACATTGTTGCTATCAATAATACGAACCGTGCAACCTAACTCTATACTTTTTTGCTCCTGCTTTGAATGAGGTACTGACTTCTTTATCACAGGCGCCTCGGCAACAACTTCTTTTTTGAGCTGTTCGGTCTCCTGTTTTAACTGCTCGCGTAATTCTTTGGTAGCTGCGGGTTCAGCCTTGCTTGATTTTATTTCACGAATGGTTTGTTCTATGCGGGCATTCGCATTTTGCACAATCTGTAACGCATCTTCTTTAGCCTTCTGAATAAGTTGCCTGCGTTGTGTATCAAGCACTGAGTTCTTTTGCTCGTACTCACTCATCAGCTTTTTCATGTCCTGCTCTTTTTGAATTAACTCCGTTTTTAACCGGTTAATTTCAACCTTATCCTGTTGCAGGTCGAGCAATAAATCATCTACGTTCAATTGTTTGTGACCGCTTCTTGATTTGGCATAATCAAGCACGTGTTTAGGGAAACCTGTACGTTGAGCAATTTCAAAAGCATGCGAACTGCCCGGCTTACCCGTTTCGAGAAGGTACAACGGTTGCATCTGTTCATTGTCGAATAACATGGAGGCGTTGAGCAAACCCGGAGTATTATTGGCAAACGTTTTAATGTTACTGTAGTGTGTAGTTATCACACCAAATGCTTTTTTTTGATTGAGCTGCAGCAAAACGGATTCAGCGATGGGGCCTCCAAACTGAGGGTCGGTTCCGGTACCGAATTCATCTATAAAAAACAAGGAGTTACGATTCGCATGTTCCATAAAGTATTTCATGTGTTGCAAATGCGAACTGTAAGTACTCAAATCATTTTCGATGCTTTGGTCATCACCAATATCTACCAGCATATCCTGAAACAAGGCACACACGGAATGCGACTCGGCAGGTATCAATAAACCGCATTGCAACATGTACTGCAACAAAGCAATGGTTTTCATGCACACTGATTTACCACCGGCATTGGGACCTGAAATAACCAACACACGCTGCTCTAAATCTAACTCCACGTTAAGCGGTACAACTGATTTGTTGATTTTTTTATGATGTAACAGTAACAAAGGATGGCAGGCATTATACAATTTAATCACCATCTCCTTTTGCAGTAAAGGCATGTTGGCTTTTAATTCTATAGCCAGTTTTGCTTTGGCCCGAATGAAATCAACCAGTCCTAATTTTTGCTGATACAACTCCACCTCCGGCATGTGCGGACGCAACTCATCGGTAAGCTCCAAAAGAATTCGTTCTATTTCTCTTTTGCGGGCCAGTTGAAGTTCACGAATCTCGTTGTGCAAATCAAAAACCTCGGCAGGCTCAATAAAGTAGGTTTGCCCCGTTGCTGATTCATCGTGTACAAATCCTTTCAAGTGTCGCTTATGCTCAGCAAGAACCGGAATCACCAAACGGTCATTGCGTATGGTAATACCCGAATCAGCTGTCCAGCCGGCATCCTGCGCTTTTTTATAAATGTGGTTTAAACGCTTGCGCACCTCCCGTTCCTTCTCTCCCATCTCTTTTGAAATAGAGGCCAGTTGCGAAGAAGCATTCGTGCGCATTCTTCCTTCCTCATCAATTTTGGCACTTACCAAATGCATGAGTTTAGGATTATATGCTACACCGCTGAACAACTTTTGCAATTCAGCATACTTGTCTCTTCGTTGTTCAAAGTAACGAAAAACTGCTTCCACCGTGCGCAACATACGCATCAGGTTAAAAAATTCTTCTTCGGTAAGCCAGGCTCCTGTAAGTTTAAACTTGGGCATCAGGTGCGACAAGTCGAGGTAAGCATCTGCAGGAAAAGGTTGGTCGGCCTGAAGCAATTCTTTAAAGTCTTTTGATTGCAACAACATCCGCTCTACCAAATCACGGTCGCTGCTGAAACGTATGCGATCTACATACTTTTGTCCCAGCTCGCTCAATACCATTTGCGACAGCAAATGCCTTATCTGGTCAAACCCTATTTTTTCTTCAATGTTGGACGGAAAAATCACTTTTGTTTTTTGGCTGATTTTTGCAAGGCTTCGTTCTGCAAAATGTTGATATTCTCAATTACCTGCTCGTACATTGGGTCGGCTATGTCGGGGTTTTTCATATAAAAATCCCAGCTCTTTTTATACTCTTGTTCTGTAATGCTGTATTTCTTAAAAATGGTGTTGTAACCTGATATGGCGACTTTTTTCACGCTGTCCTGATTCATGAATTGTGTCGACATGAACGCACCTTCCAGCAAATGAATATCAGTTAACACCAAAATCATTTTTTCTTCAGGAATAACATCATCAGGAACGCTGTTGGGTTGCACACAGCCAGCCAGCAAAAGCACAGAAAAAAGAATTGTCATGTATTTCACGAGTCAAAAATACGCATTCTGTGCACTATTTGTTCCCGTCTTTTTAGCAGTTTTGATTATTATTGAACCACATATGAGCAGTACTGTTGCCCTTGCACTTAACCACATTAAATCATCTCTGCCTGAACACGTTCAGCTGATTGCTGTTTCCAAAACAAAGCCCGCAAGCCTGATACTGGAAGCATATACTGCCGGTCAGCGCGACTTTGGCGAAAACAAAGTACAGGAAATGGTGGATAAACAGGCTCAACTTCCTGCCGATATCCGCTGGCATTTAATAGGACATTTGCAAAGCAACAAAGTAAAATACATTGCTCCCTTTGTACACCTCATTCACAGTGTTGATAGCCTGAAATTACTCACTGAAATAAATAAACAGGGTGAAAAAAATAACCGCGTAATCAATTGCCTGCTGCAGGTTTTTATTGCTTCAGAAGAAACCAAGTTCGGGTTGGATGAAAATGAACTGAAGGAGATTATACAACCACAAATGTTGGCTGAATTACCTTTCATAAGCATTTGCGGACTGATGGGCATGGCAAGTTTTACTGATAACACAGACAAAGTACGAAGTGAATTCCGACAATTGAAATCTGTTTTTGATTATTTAAAATCAACTGTTTTCAGCAACTCAACTTCCTTCAACATTCTTTCCATGGGCATGTCAGGTGATTACAAGCTTGCCATTCAGGAAGGCAGCACCATGATTCGTGTAGGGAGTTCTATATTCGGTACACGCTGATGGATCAATACACACTGGGCGTACTCGCTGCTTTTGCCACCGTATTTTCCTGGTCATTCGGCACTCTTTCATTTACCAAAGCCTCCCGGTTAGTTGAACCTTCTGTACTCAACAAGTTTCGATTGATGCTGGCCGTAGTGGCTCTTACCATCATTGCTTCAGTTGTCACACAACAAAGCCCGCTCTACCTTTTCACCTCACCTCGCGCCCAAAGCTGGATATGGCTGGGACTCTCGGGCATTATTGGCCTTACCATCGGTGATTATTTCGTATTTACGGCATTCAAAATTTTAGGTGCTGCACGTGGGAGTATGTTCTCTACCATCAGCCCTGCTGCGGCTTTAATTACCGGTTACCTCATGCTGGATGAGCGCATCAGTCTTATTGGTTTTATGGGCATGAGTGTAACCATGTTCGGTATCATGTGGTTGCTGAGCAGTCGTGAACAAAAAGAACAGGCTGCTGCAGAAAACCACGGAAACTATACCAAGGGCATTGTAATGGGCATTGCTTCGGCCTGTTGCCAGGGCATAGGATTGGTAATGGCAAAAAAGGGAATGATGGATCATGGAGAACGTATTATATCTCCCATTGATGCTACCTGGATAAGAATGTTGATGGCCTTCGGCAGTATTTACCTCATTGACCTTATACGTAGAAAAGACGTGTGGTTCATTCAACCGATTGTGCAACACAAAGAAGCCATCAAATACATTCTGTTGGGTACCTTATTCGGACCCGTTATTGGTGTGGCACTGTCTCTTCTGGCAGCCTCCTCCATTGATGTATCTGTTGCGCAAACTATACTTTCACTGGTGCCCATGATTGTATTTCCTCTGTCAGTGTTTTTATACAAAACTCCGTTTACACTAAAAATGCTGCTGAGTGTTTTGATTGCCATTGCAGGTGTAATGGTGCTTATCTGGCAAGACAGGATAATTGCTTTGCTGGGTTAAAGAAACACTTCACCACAGAAAAACTGATGCAGAAAGTATTACCTCAACAAGGTAATGTCACTTACTCCGGCTGCACGCTCAACGGTAAAACCTTCTCCGTAAGTAGTGCTGATAATGCGCCCAAACTGTCGTGCACGAGCATCAATAAAAGCTAAAAACTCAGGCGTGGAAATGGGTGTTACAGGTTCATCTGTTGCAGTGCCTGCATTAAAAAACTGGCTGCTGAATGCCTGAATGGCCTTCATTTTAACATCCATTACTTCAGTGATATCCACCACAAAGTGGGGATCTACCCAGTTATCTTGTATGTAATGATAAATGGCTTTGGGGCGCCACGCTTCTTGTATACTTTCGTTGTGTTGTGTTTCTACTTTGCGCAAACCACTCAGAAAACAGGCTTCACTTACCAGCTGTGCGGCTCTTCCGTGATCAGGGTGACGGTCTTTGATGGCATTACATAAAACTATTTCAGGTTGATATAGACGCAGGAAGTGAATGATGGGTGAAAAATTAGCTTCATCAATTGTAAAAAATCCGTCACGTAATCCGGCATTCTCGCGTATACTCACGCCCATTATTTTGGCTCCTTCTGCTGCTTCTTTGGCCCGCAATTCAGCAGTACCTCTGGTACCTAATTCGCCTCGCGTTAAATCAAGTATACCCACCTGTTTACCCATTGCCACGTGTTTGGCTACTGTACCCGAACAAGCCAATTCCACATCATCAGGATGAACGCCTATAGCCAGAATATCTAACTTCATGGCGCAAAAATACCAATTTAAGGCAGAATGTAAGACTCTATAAAAACAAGTTTTAGTTGAACCCGAGTGATTTAATAATCATTTCAATCTGGTAGTCTTCCACAGGATCGTACTCCTGTTTCAGATTACTGCCAAAGGTTTTGGCCAGTGTTTGCCAAAAGAAAGTACCTGCGCTGCCTTTGTAATCTTTCAGCAGTTCATAAGTAGTTTGTCCGGTTTCCCGGTGTATGAGCTTCACCAGAATTTTACCTTGTGTGATGGTAAGTTTGGTAAGGTCATCCATAAACTGATCTTTGATGGCTTTTTCGGTTTCTTTGATGTAAGCCTTGCGTTGTTTTTTATCTTCCATCAAGGCCAGATTCTGTTCCATTAACTGCAACCGAAATGCAGCCATTTTTGCATAAGGCAAAGCTCTGCGCACATCGCGCACCAGCTTGCGGAACTTGCGCATGGCGACAGTATCTTTTGCATCAATTTTGGTAAAAGTGGGCAGGTTATAAATTACAATGGTATCTCCATCTACTACTTCAAAAGGCAAAATTTTGAAATCGCCTTGTTGTGCTTTAACCAAAGTGAAACCAAACGACAGAAAAAGAAGTAAAGTGATTTTTTTCATTGCCTGTTGAGGGAATATCAAATCACAAGCCAAAGATTAAGCTGTGGCAGGCTTTCGCTTTAACCACCACCAACCAAAGGCTCCGGCAGCAAATAATAAAACGGATATTATTTCGGCCTGAGTTACCTGCGCACCAAAAATATGGTACACACTGTTTACACGTATTTTCTCAATCATAAAACGTTCTACACCATTGAGCATTAAATAGAGGCAGAACATTAAACCTGGCGTTTTTAGCTTTTTGCGAATGGACCACAGAAAAATGAACAAGCCTATACACAGTATGGCTTCGTATAAAGGAGTAGGAAAAACGCCTTCAGGCAAGGCATTACAATAACGACCTTCGCAGCCCGGTATGGGCACACCGTCATGCACCACATTGTTGGGATAGGTGTAACTCCAAAACCAATCAGGCAAAAAAGACAGGGATGATGGTTTAGGCAAGGTATTCACAATACCCCAATCGCCATCACCTGATACCTGGCAACCAACACGACCCATGCCATAGGAAAGCATTAAACCGGGCGCAGTAGCATCAGCCATGTGTATGGGCTTCACTCCGTTTTTATTGGCAAAATACAGAACGGAAACAGCACCGCAAATCAAGCCACCGTAAAAGGTAAGTCCGCTGGCTGAGAACAGTGAACCCATAGGGTCTTGCCAAAACTCATCGAGGTTCTCCAATTGATGAAATATTTTAGCGCCTAAAATACCTGCAACTGCTGCAATAGTAACTACTGTATCCATTAACTGATACGGATGACGCTCTACTTCTACCCATTCAGGTTTCGGTAATTTTTCCTTGTCGTCTTCCTTTTTTCTGAGGTAAACGGAAAGTCCAAGTCCTAATAAACCGCCTGTCCAGCTTCCATCTAAAGTGAGAATGAGTGATTGCGGATCTGCTGCAAATGCTTTGGCATTCAGAATAAAATAAAGCAGTTTAAAACCTATGAGAAAACCTGTAACTGCTGCCATTGCATAATCACCTTTTGTGGCAGGCTGTCCGCGCAATACTTTAATGCGCATAGAAGCAATCAGTCCCTCGTTTTCTTTGCGTAACAATTCCCTTTTAGAAACCATGTAGGCTCCCACAAAAGATAATGCTAGAATAAATCCAAAACTGGGTAAAGCCGGAAATGGTAATCCGAACAGGTCATTGAAAAGATGTTGTAGCGTAGGATACATGAATATATTTTAACTTAGTGAACCACAGGAACGTTACACAATACCGTTCCATCATCTGTAATCTGTACAAGTTCTACTTCCGTTACTTCGTTAACCAGTAAAGGTTCATAAGTGGTTTTTACCTTAATGTAATTATCAGTAAATCCGTGCATGAAACTGCCGTCTTGTTCAGCTTCAAATAACACGTTAAAAGTTTTACCTAAATGTTGCTCGTAAAAAAACCTGCGTTTTTTATCTGAAAGTATATGCAGCATTTTACTGCGCTCATTCCGTTCATTCATGGGCACTACATCTTCCATTTTGTAAGCTGTGGTATTCACGCGCTCAGAGTAAGTAAATACATGCAGGTACGAAACGTCCAGCTCATTCAAAAAAGTATACGTATCTAAAAAGTCCTCGTTTGTTTCTCCCGGAAAGCCGATAATCACATCCACACCTATACAGGCGTGTGGCATCAGTTTTTTGATGGTGGCCACGCGGTTGGCATATAGCTCCCGCAAGTACTTTCTACGCATCAGCTTTAGCAATTTATCGCTGCCCGATTGCAGGGGAATATGAAAATGGGGAACTATTTGTTTTGACACGGAGGCTAACTCCATAATTTCGTTGGTGAGTAAATTGGGCTCAATGGAGGAAATACGCAAACGGTTAATACCTTCTACCTGTTCCAGTCCTTTTAATAAATCATAAAACGTTTCTCCGGTATTCACCCCAAAGTCGCCAATGTTTACGCCTGTAAGCACAATCTCTTTTACACCCTTGGCTACAATTTCTTCTGCTTGTTTTATTACGTTGGCTACTGTATCACTGCGGCTTTTGCCACGGGCCAGTGGTATGGTACAAAAGGAGCAAAAATAATCACACCCGTCCTGCACCTTGAGGAAAGAACGGGTGCGGTCGCCCACCGAGTAAGCCGACTGGTAAGTACTCACTTCTTTGATGCGCGTATTGTGTACCTCGCCCCTGCTGCGTTTGGTTAAATCGCTCAAATGGGCAATCAGGTTGAACTTCTCAGCTGCTCCTAAAACCACATCAACCCCTGGAATACCGGCAATTTCTTGTGGTTTGAGTTGCGCATAACACCCTACAATGGCCACAAAAGCACTCGGATTAAATTTGAGAGCTTCTTTCACCACTTTACGGCATTTTTTATCTGCATTATCGGTTACCGAGCAGGTATTGATTACATAAACATCTGCCCCTTGCTCAAAATTAACTTTTTGAAAACCATGCTCATCTAACTGACGTGCAATGGTAGAGGTCTCAGAAAAGTTGAGCTTGCAACCTAAGGTATAAAAAGATACTGTTTGTACCGCCATGAGCCGCAAAGATAAGATTTTGAGTGAAATTATAGTTCCAAACGCTGCCTTTAGCCCAACACAAATTGGAACGGTTTTTTCTTACCTTTGGGCAAAACAAACATATCGTATGAACACAATCAAAAAATCATGGTCTTTAGCGCTGGTGCTTTTGTTAAGCACCTTCGGAGTTTTTGCACAAAATGCTAAAACAGCAACATCTGGAACAATCAGCTTCTTTTCCTCAACCCCGGTTGAAGATATTGACGCTTATACCAATAATGTCTTATCAAAAGTAGACTTCACTAAAAAGACGATGGCATTTGTTATTCAAAATAACAGCTTCCAGTTCAAGAATAAACTCATGCAAGAACATTTCAATGAAAAGTACATGGAAAGTGACAAATACCCTCAAAGTTCATTTGTAGGAATTATAACTGGTGATTATGATATTGCTAAAGATGGGGAATATAAAGTATCCGTTACAGGAAAGTTAAAAATACATGGTGTTGAACAAGAAAGAACAATCCCTGGATCAATACTAGTTAAAGAAGGCAAAATTGTATTAAAAAGTGCATTTAAAGTAAAAGTAGCCGACCATAAAATTGAAATCCCAAAACTGGTTACTTCTAAAATTGCAGAAGAAATTGATGTGAAAGTAGAAGCTACTTTCTAAGCTGAAAATATCTCTAAACAAAAAAGCCCCGCAAATATTTGCGGGGCTTTTTTGTTGCAATGCAACTGTGAATTATTTAAGGTTGGCCATGGCCGCTTTGGTATCTTTGTCGTTGGGATCAAGCTCCAGCACTTTGGTAAAAAAGGCCTTTGCCTGTGCTTTATCATTCTTGTAATAATAGTGGAAACCGATGTAGCGGTTAGCTTCAATTAAATCGCGTTTGTACTTAACAGGGTCGGTAGCCAGTTCAATCACTTTATCAAAATAAGGCTTGGCTTTTCCTTCATCAGGTCTTTTCTCGAAACTTTGGTTGCAACGGCCACGGTAAATGTATGCAGGCACGTAGTTGGGAGAACCTTCTATAAGTTTTGCAAAACAAGTATCCGCTTTTCCGTATTGCTGAATGTTGTAATAGGAACGACCCTGATTAAAATAATCAGTGAGGTTGTTGGAAGTTTTAATTACCAGTAATTGCTCATAAGCCGCAGCAGCTTTAGCATATGCTCTGCCTTTGAAATGATATTCGGCAACGTAGCTGTACAATTCAATAGCTAAAGTAGAGTCCATCTCAATGGCCTTTTTGAAGGCAGCATCGGCTTCAGCATCTTTACCTGATTTAAGCTGCAACTTACCCATGTATTCGTAGTCACCGGTGCGTATTTTAGCAGGAGCCACTTTCGACATAAATTTCTCCATCGCAGTTACTCCTTCATTTACACTGTCAATCTCGCAGGCTGAATAACCCAGCATACGGTACAGATAAACATTATCGGTTCCGGCTTTTTCAATTTCTTTCGACTCTATGTACGCATTTTTATAGTCTTTATTGGTAACAAGGAATGACGCGTATCTGATTTGTGCATCAATACTTTTGTCAATCATTGACAAGTATTTTTTATAGGACTCAATCGCTTTGGAAGTCTGATTCATCTGAAAGTACAAATCGCCCATGTCGCGGTAAATGGGAGCTAAACCGGCATCAATGGTGATGGCCTTTTCAAAGTTAGGCAGAGCCTCGCGGGTGTTGCGTGAGCGCGTGTACAGATAACCTAATTTCCAGAATGGTTTTGCGGTGGTTTTATCCAGTTCGGCTGTTTTTTCGAATTCACTTACGGCTTTGCCTCCCTCTCCCATTTCAAGGTAGATACAGGCCAACAGAAAGTGTGCTTCTGCATTTACATTTTTCTTATCTGCAGCAATTACACGGTTAATCAGAATTAAGGCGCCTTCCAGATTTTTTACTTCGAAAGATGACATGGCACGTGCAGTGTATTGCAAGACCACATTATCTTTTTCTTTTTCTGCCATGGTCATGGCAGCAGCATAAAATTTACGTGCTCCATCTGCATCACCGTTTTCTCCAATATAAGCTCCGGTAGCGGCATTAGTCAAACTGTTGTTTACAGCGCCTATACCTTTGCTGAATATCTGCTTGGCCTCCTCCGTTTTCCCTGAACGAAGTGCTGCTTCTCCGGCCAGATAGTAATTAATTGAATTGAGCGGCTCTGAATTGATTCGGGCCTGAAAGAAAGCTTTAGCTTCTTCAAATTTTTCTACATCTAATGAACGAAGGCCGGTGGTTATGTCCTGAGCCTGCAATTGGAATACGGCAAAAAACAGTGCAATAACTAAACTAAATCTGTACATCTTCATGTTTTGTTTTTTTGTATGTTGTAATGAGGTTCCAAAAATAAAGCCAAATGGCTTAATTCCCTGAATTCTCCTCTCCGGTTTTCACTTTAATAAGCCTTACCGGCATAGTAGCAGGCACTAAGCCCATTTTTAAAACTACCCGCTGCCCTTTTTCATTGGTTAAAAAGCTACTGAAAGGGAAAAAGGCCATACTGCTTCTGGAAATGGCGTATATGTTTCGGGTAAGCGGATAATCCTGTGTGGCCAGGTAGGCTTGCAACGGTTTGTGGAACTGTTGTGTTTTGGGGTTCTCGACAGCCAACACTTTAATACGGTTTAAGAAGCCGCCAACGGTAGAATCATCATGCTCGCTTATCCAACCTACACCAATAAACCCAATGGCATTCTTATTCTTTTCCACGTAATCAATCACTTCCTCGCATGATTGCAGGGCAGAAAAAGTAGCTGGCAACTCGGTTTTACCTCCCATCAATGAATCGCTGATGTGACGGATAATGCTGGAACGCGGGTGATCAAATACTACTTTTAAATCGCCCCAATCGGTATCAGGGTAAAGGTCTTTCCACTGCATTACTTTACCGCTGCATATATCAAGCAATTTTTGCCAGCCAATATTCTCTGCTTTAAATTCTTTGTTTACCAACACGGCAATACCATCAATGGCAATCTTGGCTTCGTTAGTTACCAGATTCTGACTTCTGAAATACTGCTTTTCCTGTTCATTGAGTGCACGGGACGAAATGATAAAACGAATACTGTCTTTCATGAGTGCATCGAACAAATCGGGTTCAGCACCGTGTGTATCATAAATTTTGTTCGTGGCCTTTAAACCTTCATAGGCTATTTGCTCTGAATCAATGAGCGGACCAAGTGTGTAATCTACCATCACCTCATCAAAACCCGGCCCCTGGTGAGCAGGTGTTCGGTTACAGAAAATGGCTGAGCTGCATACCACAACCGCCATTGTACCCAAAAACAGTTTATTCATCCTCATGTTGTTTTACAATTCGCAATAACCTGTAAGTGCCATAAGCAAACACCACCGTGCCCAAACCTATGCGTTGCCACAGTTCAAGAAACTCAAAGTCTTTGGGGCTAAAAATAATATATCCGCCAAGACCCGCGTACACAAGTACCATGGCGTAGCTAA
>JAGPCK010000036.1 GCA_018058135.1 Bacteroidia bacterium
ATACACAATACCAAATCAACATCATTGATACTCCGGGTCACGTGGATTTTACCGTTGAGGTAAACCGCTCCTTACGTATCCTTGACGGATTGGTATTTTTGTTTTCTGCTGTTGATGGTGTAGAGCCACAATCTGAAACCAACTGGCGTTTAGCTAACAATTACAACGTTGCCCGTATAGGCTTCGTAAATAAAATGGACCGCTCAGGTGCCGATTTTCTTAATGTGGTAAAACAGGTTAAAGAAATGTTGGGTAGCAATGCGGTTCCTTTGCAATTACCTATAGGTGCTGAAGATAGCTTTACCGGAGTGGTTGACTTAATCAACTTCCGCGGAATGGTATGGAATGAAGCTGATAAAGGAATGACTTATAAAGTAATTCCTATTCCTGATGATATGATGGAAGAAGCTACACAATACCGCGAAAAATTGTTGGAAGCTGTTTCTGAATTTGACGATTCTTTGATGGAGAAATTCTTCGAAGATTCTACCTCTATCACTGAGCGCGAAATTCTGGATGCATTGCGTAAAGCTACCATTGCCATGAAAATTGTTCCTATGGTATGCGGCTCATCTTTCAAAAATAAAGGTGTACAAACCATGTTGGATCTGGTAATGGAACTTTTACCTAGTCCTATGGACAAAGAAAGTGTTAAAGGAACCAACCCTGACACCGGTGCTGAAGAAACACGTAAACCTGATTACAACGAGCCTTTTACAGCTCTTGCCTTCAAAATTGCTACCGACCCGTTTGTAGGTCGTTTGGCTTTCATGCGTGCCTACTCAGGTAAACTGGATGCAGGTTCTTACATATTGAATACCCGCAGCGGAAACAAAGAGCGTATATCACGTATATTCCAAATGCACGCCAACAAGCAAAACCCTATCGAAAGCCTTGGTGCCGGAGATATTGGTGCAGCTGTAGGATTTAAAGATATTAAAACCGGAGATACCCTGTGCGATGAGAAACACCCTATTGTTCTCGAAGCTATGGATTTCCCTGAGCCTGTAATCGGTTTGGCTATTGAGCCTAAAACTCAGGCCGACTCGGATAAATTAGGAAACGCTTTGGCTAAACTGGCTGAAGAAGATCCAACTTTCCGTGTAAAAACTGACGAAGATACTGGCCAGACTGTAATCTCAGGAATGGGTGAATTACACCTGGAGATTATCGTTGACCGTTTGAAGCGTGAATTTAAAGTAGAATGTAACCAAGGTGCTCCGCAGGTAGCTTACAAAGAGGCTATCAACAAAGCAGTTGAGCACCGTGAAGTATATAAGAAACAAACCGGTGGTCGCGGTAAGTTTGCCGATATCATGTTTGAACTGATGCCCGGCAACCCCGAGAAACCAGGTTTGGAGTTTGTAAACGAAGTAGTAGGTGGTTCAATTCCACGTGAATTTATCCCTTCTATTCAAAAAGGATTCGATCAGGCAATGTCCAATGGTGTACTGGCAGGTTATCCTGTTGACAATATCAAAGTACGTCTGTTCGATGGTTCATTCCACCCTGTTGACTCCGATTCCTTCTCTTTTGAAATGGCAGCTAAAATTGCTTTCAAAGAAGCTTGTCGTAAAGCATCACCGGTATTACTTGAGCCCATTATGAAAGTGGAGGTATTAACTCCTGAAGAAAACATGGGTGACGTAATCGGTGACTTGAACAAGCGTAGAGGTATGATGGAAGGTATGGATACCCGTGCCGGAGCTCAGGTAATAAAAGCAAAAGTGCCATTGGGTGAAATGTTCGGATACGTAACTACATTACGCACCATCACTTCAGGTCGTGCCACTTCTACTATGGAATTCTCGCATTATGCGGACGCTCCTAAAATGATTACAGACGAAGTATTAGCAAAAGTAAACGGAAAAGCAGCAAAAGCTTAATAACACAATGGTTAGCCAAAAAATCAGAATTAAGTTAAAATCTTACGATTACAACCTGGTTGATAAATCAGCTGAGAAAATCGTAAGGACGGTTAAATCAACCGGAGCAGTAGTAAGCGGACCAATTCCGCTGCCTACCGAAAAGAAAGTATACACAGTATTGCGTTCACCCCACGTGAACAAAAAAGCAAGAGAGCAATTCCAACTGTGTTCTTACAAGAGACTGCTCGATATTTACAGTTCAACAGCAAAAACTGTTGACGCATTAATGAAACTGGAACTTCCCAGCGGTGTAGACGTTGAAATAAAAGTTTGATCATGTCAGGTATCATAGGTAAAAAAATAGGTATGACCAGCATATTCGACAAGAATGGCAAGTACGTAGCATGTACTGTTGTTCAAGCTGGTCCATGTGTTGTTACTCAGGTTAAAACTGAAGAAACAGACGGATACTCGTCAATTCAGTTAGCCTTTGGCGATGCAAAAGAAAAAAACACTCCCAATGCAATGATGGGGCACCTCAAAAAAGCAGGTGCAACAGCAAAATCAAAATTGGTTGAGTTCAAAGGATTTGAAACCCCGCTTAACTTGGGTGATATTATCAATGTAGACTTATTTGCCGAAGGTGAATTTGTTGATGTGGTAGGCACCAGCAAGGGTAAAGGTTTTCAGGGCGTAGTTAAACGTCACGGCTTTAGCGGTGTGGGTGGAACTACTCACGGTCAACACGATCGTTTGCGTTCACCGGGTTCTATCGGAGCATCATCATTCCCTTCAAAAGTATTCAAAGGAATGCGCATGGCCGGTCGCACTGGAGGTACTCGCATCAAAACAACCAACCTCGAAATTATTAAAGTAATAAAGGAGCAAAACCTTATTGTGCTTAAAGGTGCAATACCCGGTGCTAAAGGCTCATTTGTATTAGTAGAAAAGTAAGATGGAACTAGCAGTATTAAATACCAAAGGATCTGAAACCGGCAGAAAAGTTAGTCTGGACGGCACCATATTCTCCGTTGATCCTAATGACCACGCTATTTGGTTGGATGTGAAACAATACCTGGCCAACAAACGTCAGGGTACACACAAAACCAAAGACAAAAGTGAAGTAAGCGGTTCTACCAAAAAACTTCACCGTCAAAAAGGTACAGGTGGTTCACGTAAAGGAAGTATCAAAAGCGGTACTTTCGTAGGTGGAGCCCGTATACATGGTCCTCGCCCGCGCGACTACAGTTTCAAACTGAACAAAAAATTAAAGGACGTTGCTCGTAAGTCAGCTCTTACCTATAAAGCACAGGGAAATAATATCCTTGTTCTGGAAGAGTTTAACATGGCCACTCCCAAAACACGTGAATACATTTCCATTTTGGAGAACTTAAAGGTGAACAACAGCAAAACCTTATTGGTTGTAGCTGATTACAATACCAACCTTTACCTCTCCAGCAGAAACTTGGCAAAAGCCAAAGTGATGAAAGCAGCTGATTTGAACACATATGAAATCATGAATGCTAAAAACATCATTCTGTTGGAAAACTCAGTGAAAGCAATTGAAGAAACGTTAAATAAGTAACCAATGAGCGTACTGAAAAAACCGATAATAACCGAGAAAATGACCGCTATCACAGATAAGCTGAAGCAGTATGGTTTTATCGTAGATAAAGAAGCTACAAAACCTCAGATTATCTCTGCGGTAGAGAAAAAATACAATGTAAACGTTGCCGGAATAAGCACGTTAATTGTAGCGGGTAAAACCAAATCAAGGTATACTAAAAAAGGTACATCTTCAGGTCGTAAGCCCAATTACAAAAAAGCAATAGTTACATTACAGGAAGGTCAATCCATTGACTTTTTTGAAAACGTATAAGGTATAGACAGTCATGGCAGTTAGAAGATTAAAACCAAATACACCGGGAACACGCTTCAGAGTAGTAAATACTTATGAAGAGATTACCACCAACATACCCGAAAAAAGCCTTACAGTTCCTGTAAAGAACAGTGGCGGACGTAACAACAGCGGTAAAATGACCATGCGCTACATTGGCGGAGGTCACAAAAGAAAATACAGAATCATTGACTTCAAACGTAACAAGTTTGATATCCCTGCAACTGTAAAAACTGTTGAGTACGATCCAAACCGTTCAGCTTTTATCGCATTAGTGGAGTATACAGATGGTGAAAAAAGATACATACTTGCTCCGAATGGAATTAAAGTTGGACAGCAAATAATCTCCGGTAAAGATGTAGCTCCTGAGGTAGGAAATGCTCTTCCGCTTGCTAACATTCCCATGGGTAGTATTATCTACAATATTGAAATGAATCCCGGTCAAGGCGGTAAAATTGCCCGCAGTGCCGGAACATACGGCCAGTTACAAGCTCGTGACGGTAAATATGCTACCATCAAATTATCATCAGGCGAAAGCCGAATGATTTTGAGTGCCTGCCTAGCTACCATAGGTTCGGTTTCTAACCCTGACCACACATTGGAGCGTAAAGGTAAAGCCGGTGCCAGCCGTTGGATTGGCCGCAGACCAAGAACACGTCCTGTAGCAATGAACCCTGTAGATCACCCGATGGGTGGTGGTGAAGGACGTGCTTCAGGTGGACACCCACGCTCACGTAAAGGATTGTTGGCTAAAGGTTACAAAACCCGTGACCCTAAGAAAACAACTAGTAAAATGATTGTTGAAAAAAGAAAGAAGTAATAGGATAATATGGCTCGTTCACTGAAAAAAGGACCCTTTGTTGATGTGAAGCTGGAAAAGAAAGTTCTGGCTGCAACTGATAGCAAGAAAAAGTCGGTAATCAAAACCTGGTCTCGCAGATCAATGATTACACCTGACTTTGTAGGACAAACATTTGCTGTACACAACGGCAATAAGTTCATTCCTGTGTATGTAACCGAGAATATGGTCGGACACAAACTGGGTGAGTTTGCTCCTACCCGCACATTTAAAGGTCACCCTGTAAAAAAGGATAAGTAATTAAGATGGAAGCAATAGCAAAATTGAATAACTGTCCTACCTCGCCACGCAAAATGCGTTTGCTGGCCGACCTGATCAGAGGTAAGGAAGTAGAAAAAGCTTTAGGTATTCTGAAGTTTAACAGCAAACATGATAATGCAAAACGAATGGAGAAACTGTTACTTTCAGCTATCGCCAACTGGCAACAGAAGAACGAAGGTTCACGTGTTGAACAAAGCGGACTTATTGTTAAAACCGTTTTTGTTGACGGTGCACCAATGTTGAAACGTCTTCGCCCTGCTCCTCAGGGAAGAGGTTACAGAGTGCGCAAAAGATCTAACCACGTTACCTTAGTGGTAGACACCAAGAGCCAGGATAAAAATTCAAAAGAAACCACAACACAAGAGTAAAGAACAGATATGGGACAAAAAGTAAACCCTGTAGGATTAAGACTCGGAATCATCAGAGGATGGGAATCCAACTGGTACGGAGGAAAGAACTTTGCTGAAAAACTCATCGAAGATGAGAGAATCAGAAAGTACCTGTTCGCACGTATTCCTAAAGGTGGCATCGCAAAAATTGTAATTGAGCGTACCATTAAAAGAATCATTATAACTGTTCATACTGCACGTCCCGGTATTGTTATCGGAAAAGGTGGTCAGGAAGTTGATAAAATTAAAGAAGAAATCAAGAAGCTTACCAGCAAAGACGTTCAGATAAACATATTTGAAATCAAACGTCCGGAGTTAGATGCTCGCCTGGTAGGAGATTCTATTGCTGCTCAAATTGAAGGACGTGTTTCTTTTAAACGCGCCATCAAAACAGCTATCGGATCTACTATGCGCATGGGAGCTGAAGGAATAAAGGTAATGGCTTCAGGCCGTTTGGCCGGTGCAGAGATTGCCCGTACAGAACAATACAAAGAAGGACGTACACCTTTACATACCCTACGTGCTGATATTGATTTTGCTATTTGTGAAGCCAATACTGTTTACGGAAAAATCGGTATTAAAGTATGGATTTGTCGCGGTGAAGTTTTCGGTAAGCGTGACCTCTCTCCTAACATTGGTTTAGCTGACAAAGGTGGTAATGCACCTAAAGGTCAGGGTGGCCGTGGCGGAGAAAGAAGAGGCGGTGATCGCGACCGTAACGACAGAGGCGGAAAAGGAAGAAGAAAATAATTACAGGCATTTGAAAATTAGTTGAGATGTTACAACCAAAACGTCAGAAATACAGAAAGCAACAGAAAGGTAGAATCAGAGGATTCGCTACCCGTGGTCAGAACCTTGAGTTCGGATCATTCGGTCTCAAATCAATGGAACCTAGCTTCATCACCTCACGACAGTTAGAAGCTGCGAGGGTTGCTATCAACCGTTTTATGAAAAGAGAAGGTAACGTTTGGATCAGAATATTCCCTGACAAACCTATTACCAAGAAACCGGCCGAGGTTCGTATGGGTAAAGGAAAAGGTTCGCCTGAGTACTTTGTAGCCGTAATTAAGCCAGGTACCATCATGTTTGAAGCTGACGGAGTTCCAATGGCAGTAGCCAAAGAAGCTATGCGTTTAGCCGCTCAAAAATTGCCGGTAACTACGCGTTTCGTCATCAGACCCGATTATACAGAATAAGGAGAAGACCGAGTGAAATACAACGAAATATCAGACCTCTCGACCAAGGAGTTGGGAGAAAAATTAAAAGAAGAAAAGGAGCGTTTACATAAGCTCACTTTCAACCACACGGTTAGCCCGGTTGAAAACCCTAGTCAGATTAAGGCTACTAAAAAAGTAATTGCCCGTATTCTCACCCAAATGAGAAAAAGGCAACTGGAAGGAATAAATAAATAATTCATGGAAGCTGTAGAAAGAAACACCCGCAAAATAATCATCGGCAAAGTGGTGAGTAACAAAATGGATAAAACCGTTACCATTGCCGTTGAACGTAAGGTGAAGCACCCAAAATACGGTAAGTTCGTGAAGCTTACCTCAAAGTTTAAAGCTCATGACGAGAAGAACGAATGTAATGTGAACGACATCGTTCGCATTATGGAAACTCGCCCGCTGAGTAAAGATAAAAGATGGCGTTTAGTTGAAATCATAGAAAGGGCTAAGTAAGATGATACAACAGGAGAGCAGATTAAAAGTAGCTGACAACAGCGGAGCACGTGAAGTATTGTGTATCCGTGTGTTAGGTGGAACCGCCAGGCGTTATGCCTCAGTAGGCGATAAAATTGTAGTAACGGTAAAAGATGCTATGCCTTCAGGCGGTATCAAAAAAGGAACCGTTTCTAAAGCAGTTATCGTTCGTACCAAAAAAGAAATTCGCAGATCTGACGGATCATACATTCGCTTTGACGACAACTCATGTGTGTTGCTCAATGCCAGTGACGAACCAAGAGCAACCCGTATTTTCGGACCGGTTGCCCGTGAATTGAGAGAAAAACAGTTCATGAAAATTGTATCATTAGCTCCGGAGGTATTGTAAAATGGAAAATAATAAAAAAGTCACCACCAAGTTGCACGTAAAAAAAGGCGATACCGTAATGGTAATCAGCGGTGCATCTAAAGGCAAAAAAGGCCGTGTGCTGGAGGTAATTGTAAAAACCAACCGTGCCATTATAGAAGGTTTGAACATTGTGAAACGTCACACCAAACCCAATGCACAACACCCCAACGGTGGTATTATTGAAAAAGAAGCACCTATTCACATCTCTAACTTAAAAGTGGTTGACAATGCCGGTAATGCTACCCGTATTGGCCGCAAGTTGGATGAAAATGGTAAATTAGTAAGATACTCTAAAAAATCAGGGGAGGTAATTAAGTAATGTATACACCCAGACTTAAAGATAAATACACCAGTACAGTGGTACCTGCGTTGAAAGAAAAATTCAACTACAACAATGTTATGCAGGTTCCCCGTCTGACCAAAATATGCCTCAACCAAGGTGTTGGAGATGCTGTTTCGGACAAAAAGATTGTTGACTTAGCTGTTGAAGAAATGACTATTATTGCCGGCCAGAAAGCGGTAGCAACTAAATCAAAGAAAGCTATTTCAAACTTTAAACTGAGAGAAAATATGCCCATCGGTTCTCGTGTAACCTTACGCGGAGATAAAATGTACGAATTTTTAGATCGTTTGATTTCAGTTGCCTTACCACGTGTACGTGACTTTGGCGGAGTGAATGAAAAAGGATTTGATGGCCGTGGTAACTATACACTTGGTATCACTGAGCAAATCATTTTCCCTGAAATCAACATCGACAAAACAACCCGTATTGCCGGTATGGATATCACTTTTGTAACAACAGCAAGCACTGATGAAGAATGCTTGTCATTGTTAAAAGAATTTGGAGTACCTTTCAAAAATCAAAATAAGTAAGATACAATGGCAAAAGAATCAATCAAAGCCAGACAGGTTAAAAGAGAAAAACTGGTAGCAAGATTTGCTGAGAAAAGAGCTGCTTTAAAAGCATCCGGTGATTACACTGCGCTTCAAAAGCTTCCCCGCAATGCTTCTCCTGTTCGCTTAAGAAACCGTTGCAAACTTTCAGGTCGCCCTCGCGGATACATCCGTGACTTTGGTCTTTGCCGGAACATGTTCCGCCAAATGGCTCTTGACGGTAAAATACCGGGAGTAACCAAAGCGAGCTGGTAAAAATATATAAATTAACAAGCTTGCCGGCAAGAGTTGCCAAATAACAACTTACTACCGGGCAGCGTAAAACAAATAAAAATGACAGACCCAATTTCAGATTACCTTACCAGGTTAAGAAATGCGATTAAAGCTAATCATCGCATTGTTGAGATTCCTTCTTCCAAGTTAAAAAAGGAAATCACAAAAGTTCTATTCGACAAAGGTTACATCCTCAACTACAAGTTTGAAGATGTTGCCAACCATCAAGGTGTTATTAAAATAGCACTCAAGTACCATCCTGTAACAAAAAATCCTGCTATTCGCACATTAAAGCGCATCAGTAAGCCCGGTTTAAGAAAATACACCGGTGTTGATACTATGCCCCGTGTAATTAACGGAATGGGCGTTGCCATTGTGAGTACTTCTAAAGGTGTAATGACCGATAAAGAAGCACGTGTGAATAATGTTGGCGGTGAAGTTTTATGTTTTGTTTATTAATCATTAAGGAGGGAACAACATGTCACGTATAGGAAAAGCACCCATAACAGTTCCGGCCGGAGTTGATGTAAAAATCAGCAAAGGTTCAGTAACCGTAAAAGGGCCAAAAGGAGAACTTACTCAATCAATAGATCCTGATATGATTATCAAGGTAGAAGACGGAATACTTACCGTTGAACGTCCTACTGAACATAAACGCCATAAATCAATGCACGGTTTGTACCGCTCATTGGTTAACAATATGATTACCGGTGTTACTCAGGGATACCAAACCAAACAAGAATTAGTGGGTGTAGGTTACAAAGCTGCCACCGATGGACAAATTCTTGACCTTACACTCGGCTACTCTCACCATATTTACATGGAAATTCCAAAAGAAGTGAAAGTAAAAGCTGAAACTGAAAAAGGTAAAAACCCCATCATTACTTTAGACAGTGTCGATAAGCAATTGATCGGACAGGTAGCTGCCAAAATCAGATCACTCCGTAAGCCTGAACCATACAAAGGAAAAGGTATCAAGTTTGTCAATGAAGTATTAAGGAAAAAAGCAGGTAAATCCGCTGGTAAATAATCGATAGCTATGAGTAATGTAAAATCAGCCAGAAGACTGAAAATTAAAAAAAGAATCCGTAGCAGGATTTTTGGAACAGCTGAAAAGCCAAGGCTTTCTGTTTTTAGAAGTAACCAAGACATTTATGCTCAGATTATAGATGACGTTAAAGGTCACACTGTGGCTTCAACTTCTTCACGCAGCATAAAAGACAAATTGACTAAGGTTGAGAAATCGGCTCTTGTTGGTAAAGCTATAGCCGAACTGGCATTAAAAACCGGTGTAACTGAGGTTGTTTTTGACCGAAACGGATTTTTGTATCATGGCCGTGTTAAAAGCCTGGCCGAAGGTGCAAGAGAGGGAGGACTTAAATTCTAATTTGAAGTAGTAAAATGTCAACAGCGAATATAAAAAGAGTAAAATCAAGCGACATCGAGCTTAAAGAGCGCGTAGTAAGCATTAAGCGTGTTGCTAAAGTAACCAAGGGCGGACGTACCTTCAGTTTCTCAGCTATCGTAGTGGTAGGTGACGGAAAAGGTATAGTTGGCTACGGACTTGGCAAAGCTTCTGAGGTTACCGATGCCATCACAAAAGGTATTGATGACGCTAAAAAGTCTTTGATAAAAGTTCCTATCATTAACGGAACAGTGCCTCATGAAATGCAGGGTAAATACTGCGGTGGTCTGGTTTTCTTAAAACCTGCCGCTCACGGTACCGGTGTAATTGCCGGTGGTGCGATGCGTGCTGTGTTAGAAAGTGCCGGTATTACTGACGTACTTGCAAAATCAAAAGGCTCATCTAACCCGCACAACGTGGTTAAAGCTACTATAGATGCTTTGGTAAATATGCGCGATGCTATTTCCGTAGCTCAACAAAGAGGTGTAGGATTGAAAAAAGTATTTAACGGATAATTCCCATGGCCAAGATCAAAATAACACAGATCAAAAGTATAATTGACAGAAACGAGAATCAGAAAAGAACTGTGCGTGCACTGGGTCTTAGAAAACTCAATCATTCTGTTGAATTAGAAGCCACTCCCCAAATTATGGGAATGGTGAATGTAGTTAGTCATTTAGTAAAAATAGAAAATATTTAATCAGATGGATTTAAGCAATCTTAAACCCGCAGAAGGTTCAACCAAGAAAAGAAAAAGAATTGGTCGTGGTCAGGGCTCAGGTCATGGCGGAACTTCTACACGCGGACATAAAGGTGCCGGCTCACGCTCAGGTACCAAAATAAAGCCCGGATTTGAGGGTGGTCAAATGCCACTCCAAAGACGTGTACCTAAGTTTGGTTTCAAAAGCCTTAACCGTGTAGAGTACGTGGGTATTAACCTTGACGTAATTCAACGCATGGCTGAAGAGTTTAACCTTAGCAGTTTTGACCAAGATACATTCCGTACCCATGGCATTACTTCTAAAAACGATCTGGTAAAAATACTGGGCCGTGGTGAACTGAAATCAAAAGTAGAAATTAAAGCTCATGCATTTTCGGCTACTGCCCAAAAAGCAATTGAAGCTGCAGGTGGAACCGCAACCAAAATATAATTAAGCTAATGAAGCGCTTTATCGAAACGATAAGAAATATATTCCGCATTGAGGATTTACGCGTGCGATTGGTTAACACTTTGTTGTTACTGATTATTTACCGTATAGGTTCTTATGTGGTTTTACCGGGCATTGACCCGAACAAATTGCAGCAATTGCAACAACAAACCAGCGATGGTATACTGGGAATCATTAACATGTTTGCCGGTGGTGCCTTCTCCAGAGGTTCTGTTTTTGCTTTGGGTATTATGCCCTACATTTCTGCATCTATCGTGGTTCAGTTGCTTACATTAGCCATCCCTACTTTCCAAAAAATGCAGAAAGAGGGAGAAGACGGAAGACGTAAAATTAACCAATGGACCCGCTACCTTACTATCATCATCACTGCAGTACAATCTGTAGGTTACTTAGTTAACCTGAAATCAGAAAGCGGTGAGGCGATACTTTCTGTAACCAACCCTGAGTTACTGGCTGATTGGGTTTTTATGACCAGTTCAGTAATTATATTAACTGCAAGCACCATGTTTATTATGTGGTTAGGTGAGCGCATCACAGATAAAGGATTGGGTAACGGAATTTCCCTGATTATTATGGTGGGTATCATTGCCCGCTTACCACAATCTATATTGGCTGAATTTGACGGAAGATTCAGTGAAGCAGGAGGCGGATTGGTGGTATTCCTGATTGAAATTGTAGCACTGTTGGGTGTAATCACTTTGGTAATCCTGCTCATTCAGGGTACACGAAGAATACCTGTACAATATGCTAAACGAATTGAAGGCAGCAGACAATTTGGTGGTGCCCGTCAATACATTCCTTTAAAAGTGAATGCAGCGGGTGTAATGCCTATCATCTTTGCTCAGGCGTTGATGTTTATCCCTGCTTCGGTAGCTCAGTTCTTCCCTAACCAAAACATGGAAGGTTTTGTTTCTGCATTTGTTGACTACACCTCATTTGTGTACAATTTTACATTTGCATTGCTGATTGTGTTGTTTACGTACTTCTACACAGCCATTACCGTTAACTCAACTACCATTGCTGATGACTTGAAACGCAACAATGGTTTTATTCCCGGAATTAAACCCGGAAAAAATACTGCTGAGTTTATAGACGCTATTATGTCGAAAATTACCTTGCCCGGATCTTTGTTCCTGGCGCTGGTAGCTATACTTCCTTCCATTGCTGCACTTTTTAATGTAAACAGCCAGTTTGCCCAGTTTTACGGGGGAACATCACTGTTAATCATGGTAGGTGTTGTGTTGGATACCTTGCAACAGATTGAAAGCCACCTGATGATGCGTCACTATGACGGATTGATGAAGAGTGGACGCATCAGAGGCAGAAATGCTGCTGTGGGTGTAGGAGCCGCATAATGTTTTGATAATTTGAAATAAAAGAACTAAATTCGCAGCCCATTTTAGTAAAATATGTCCAAACAATCACTGATCAAGCAAGACGGAATAATCACTGAAGCTCTGTCAAATGCCATGTTCAGAGTGCAGTTGGAAAACGGGCACGAAATAATATGTCACATCTCAGGTAAAATGAGGATGAACTATATCAAAATTTTACCAGGAGACAAGGTTTCTGTAGAGATGTCGCCATATGATTTGAGTAAAGGAAGAATAACGTACAGATACAAATAAGAAAGAAAATGAAAGTTAGAGCATCAATTAAAAAGCGAAGCGTTGACTGTAAAGTTGTTAGACGTAACGGCAAACTTTACGTTATTAACAAAAAGAACCCTAAGTTTAAACAAAGACAAGGTTAAGAATAGAATATGGCACGTATTGCTGGTATAGATTTACCTAAAAACAAAAGAGGCGTTATAGGTCTTACGTATATTTACGGAATAGGCCCCTCCATTGCTTCGCGTATATTGGAACAATCCGGTATTTCGGAAGACAAAAAAGTGAACGAATGGAATGACGATGAGTTGTCAAAAATCCGTAAGTTCATTACCGACCACATCACTGTTGAAGGTGAATTGCGCTCTGAAAAACAACTAAGCATTAAGCGTTTGCTTGATATCGGCTGTTACCGTGGCTTGCGTCACCGTAAAGGTTTGCCGGTAAGAGGCCAGCGCACCCGCACCAACTCACGTACCCGTAAAGGAAAACGCAAGACAGTTGCAGGAAAGAAAAAAGTAACTAAGTAATCATTAACGAACACGATTATAATGGCATCACCCAATTCAAAAAAGGTAACCAAAAAGAGAGTGGTAAACGTTGAAGCCAGCGGGCAGGTTCACATCTCCGCTACTTTCAATAACATTATCATTTCCATCACCAACACCACCGGACAAGTAATTTCGTGGGCATCAGCTGGTAAAATGGGCTTCAGAGGTTCTAAGAAAAACACCCCATACGCTGCTCAGCTGGCTGCATCAGAATGTGCTAAAAAAGCATTTGATCTTGGTCTGCGCAAAGTAGAAGTGTTTGTGAAAGGCCCCGGTTCAGGCAGAGAATCTGCTATCCGTACTTTGGCCTCTACAGGTTTGGAAGTATCTTCAATTAAAGATATTACTCCCCTACCCCACAACGGATGTCGTCCTCCTAAGAAAAGAAGAGTTTAACCGCATTATAACAGCAAGAAATGGCAAGATATATTGGTCCTAAGTCGAAAATAGCCAGACGTTTTAAAGAGCCGCTTTTTGGCCCTGATAAGGCATTGGAGAAAAGAAATTACCCTCCCGGCCAACACGGTCAAACACGTAAAAGAGCTAAACAATCAGAATACGCAGTTCAGTTATCTGAAAAGCAAAAAGCAAAATACACTTATGGTTTGCTGGAAAGACAGTTTGCAAAAACTTTCAACAAAGCAGCCATCATGAAAGGCATTACCGGTGAAAACCTGTTGAAATTGCTCGAAGCAAGATTAGACAACACCGTTTTCCGTTTAGGTATCGCTAAAACCCGCAGTGCAGCTCGTCAGTTTGTGTCACACCGTCACATTACCGTTAACGGTGAAGTGGTGAACATTCCTTCTTACCAGTTGAAACAGGGTGATGTGATTGCTGTTCGCGAAAAATCCAAATCACTCGAAGCAATCAATGATTCACTTGCTTCACGCAGCAACAAATTCAGTTGGTTGCAGTGGGATGCTACCGCACTCAGCGGAACATTCTTGGGCTACCCTGAGCGTGAACAAATACCTGAGAACATTAAAGAGCAACTCATCGTTGAATTGTACTCTAAATAATCATTAAATTAAGCAAAAAACAAATGGCAATACTCGCATTCCAAAAACCCGACAGAGTAATCATGCATAAGGATACTGACTTCTTTGGTCAGTTCGAATTCCGCCCTTTGGAAAAAGGATACGGTGTTACCATTGGTAACGCGTTGCGCAGAATCCTGCTTTCTTCTCTGGAGGGGTATGCCATCACTTCACTCAAAATTCAAGGTGTTGACCATGAATTTGCTACCATCAAAGGTGTAGTGGAAGATGTGGTGGAAATTGTGCTTAACCTTAAGCAGGTGCGTTTCAAAAAAATAAATGATGCCGCCTCCGATAGTGAAAAGATATTTATCTCCACCAAAGGACAAACTCAATTTACAGCCGGTGACATAGGTAAACATACCGCTGCTTTCCGTATTCTGAACCCTGAAATGGTTATCTGTACCATGGAAACTTTTGTTAACCTGGAAATAGAAATTACCGTTGACAAAGGCAGAGGATACGTGCCGGCTGAAGAAAATAAACCTAAAGATGCAGCCATCGGTCTTATCCCCGTAGATGCTATTTACACACCTATCAAAAACGTAAAATACAGCGTTGAAGATTACCGTGTAGAACAAAAAACCGACTACGAAAAACTTAACCTTGATATTCAGACTGACGGTTCAATTCACCCGGAAGATGCATTGAAAGAAGCCGCTAAGATTCTTATCCAGCACTTCATGCTTTTCTCTGACGAGTCAATTACCCTCGATACCCAGATCAAAGAAGTAAATACTGAAGTGGATGAGAACATTTTACACATGCGTAAAATACTCAAAACTCCTCTTTCTGACTTAGATCTTTCAGTACGTGCTTACAACTGTTTGAAAGCAGCTGAAATTAGAACTTTGGCTGATTTGGTTAGCTACGATATTGCTGATTTATTGAAATTTCGCAACTTCGGTAAAAAATCACTGGCTGAGTTGGAAGAACTGGTACGTGAGAAGAGCCTTACTTTTGGAATGGACCTCTCTAAATACCGTTTGAACGAAGAATAATAATTAGGTTAATCTCCCACAGGTAATTGACCAACGAATAAAAGTACTGAGAAATGAGACACGGAAAAACATTTAACCACTTAGGAAGAACAGCTTCACACAGAGCTGCCCTGTTATCAAACATGGCTTCATCTCTGATTATACACAAGCGTATCCGCACTACCTTAGCTAAAGCAAAAGCATTGCGCAGATATGTTGAGCCTTTGATTACCAAATCAAAAACTGACGATACCAACAACCGCAGAGTTGTATTCAGCTACCTGCAAAATGCAGAGTCAGTAAAAGAACTTTTTGGTTCAGTGGCTAACAAAATTGCTAACCGCCCGGGTGGCTACACACGTATCCTGAAGTTAGGCAACCGTATTGGTGACAACGCTGAAATGGCCGTAATTGAACTGGTTGATTTCAACGAACTGATGTTGGCTGAAACCAAAACAAAGAAAACAGCTGCTAAAGGACGCACCCGCAGAACTACCAAGAAAAAGACTGAAGCTACCGCTACAGAAACTGCTCCTGCGGCTGAAAACACTACCCCCAACGAATAAGTTTAACACGTTGAATTATAAGAAAAGGATGGCTTTCGGGCCATCCTTTTTTGTTTTATTTTAGTACACTTTTTTTTGAAAACAACTATTACCTGAGCAAAACTCCAACAAGGCTGTTTAGCTACAGAAAAAATAGCCCCCGCTTAGGGTTATGTTATCTTCTCCATTATTTAACCTTGAATATTCAAAAACTATTACGTACTTCGTAATAATAAACCCTTTGGCTTATGAAAAACAAATATACTCTACTGCTCTTTTTTGCTGCTTTTTGCTGCATGGGTGTGCAATGCAAAGAAGATGAAAAAGTTCTTCCACAGCCGCAGGCTACCTTGCCCGCCATAACCAGTGATGGGTACAACACCTTTGGCTGCAAACTCAATGGCACAGTATGGCCCACTCTACCTGAAAAGGAGTATGAAGAGTTTTGGATGGACTACTGGGATGGTATTTGGGCTCTTACCCTATATATTGACTATGATGATTTCGATGGTGTTACCGATGCTACCATGACTTTAAAAACCAACAACATTCATGATACGGGGTATTATGTGATACCGTATACAGATATTCAATATGAACAATTTTCTATTTCCAACAACCGGCTTGATTTTTTCTCTGGCTCAAAAAAAAATCGCAATGGAAAAGACTCTGCTTATATCCACATATTACGCTTCGATACTCAAAAAAGAATTATAGCGGGTACATTTAAGTTCTCTTTATTAAATGATAGAGGAACTCAACGTTTAAATGTAACTGATGGCCGTTTCGACTGGCATTATTAATAATTTACCACCTAAATACATTTTTATCTATGAAAAATGCACTATTAACGGTAGCACTGTTTTTGGTTTTTTTTGTACCTGAACAAGCCGCTGCACAAGAAGATTCACTTTTTATGGAGTCATCCTCTCCATTAAGTATTGACCAAACTTTAGACTCTTGTTTTAAAGCATTAGATTTTACAGAGGTAACTACCGGCCTGTTAATTAACAAAGCATTGCCTACCATAAATGTGGCATTGTATAACGGTACTTTAACTGATAGTAATGTGGCTAATATGTTTGCCTGGCGCAGGGCTTATGGCACACTGCGCAGGGCTTTTACAGACAGTACAGCAGCATTTGATACCTTGGGTGCTGTTACCGCCACCATGGAAACGTATTTGCAAAACAGAATACTACCTATTGCCATGCTCAATTACCAATACAACAGTTTAAAAGACAACGCATTTGGCGATAGTCTTATCTATTTAAATACGGGTGAGATTCAATTGCACGATGTACCCGGCAGAACCCAAAGCCCATATGAAACCCGTACCTGCTTTATAAGTTCTGCTGCTACACTGCAAGCCGATACTGAGGTGGTAAGGTTTGTATTGCCATCAGCCCTATACATTACCAATGATAGCAGAACAATTGATTATGTGGAGGTAGATTTTGATGATGGTAACGGCTATACTACTGTAAGCTTTGACAATGTTATTTCCGTTGCATACGATACCACCATGGAAGCCCAGATAAAGGTGCGCATTCACTTTACAGATTTTAGTTTACTTGCCTCGCATTTTTTGGTAAAAATTGAACCCAATGTGTTTGCAGCCTATGGCTACCCCGGCCATGCCGATGCGCATTATTACGTTGTATCATCAGGCACGTATGCGGGTGTAAGAGGCAAGGCACACGTGTATGTGCATTACAGTTGCCAAAATGCCACACCTAAAAAAATTATGCGCCCCTTAATTATTGTAAGTGGCTACGTTAGCCCCAAACAGGTTGACTCTAATTACCTTTCAAAAGCCTATGCTACGGGACGGAATTATATAAGTGATTTAAGAAAATTAGATCAAGATATTCACAACAAAATCATCAGCATGGAATATGATGTCATTCACATCAGTTTTGAAGATGCGGCTGATTATATACAGCGCAATGCCTTGGTAGTTGAAGATATAATTAATGAGGTAAATGAAGAAAAGATAAGCAACGGTTCCACTGCCAAAAATGTAATAATTGGCTACAGTATGGGCGGTGTGGTAGCCCGGCTGGCTTTAGGTAAAATACACGCGGCACATTTAGCCAGCCCATCAACACTACCTGATCATGATGCGCGGGTGTTTTACTCGCACGATGCACCACAATGGGGTGTAAATATACCATTGGGGTACCAGGCACTCACTAAATCACTCTATAAATTTTACGGAGAAAAAACAAGCTCGGTTCCTTTTATTGAAATTATGGATGTGGCTTGGGATTATAAGGCTCTTACCTGCAATGCCGGTCAGCAAATGCTTATCAACAATATATTTACCAATAACCTGCACAAAAACCTGTATGATACCCTGCAATTATTTGCCGAGGTTTCATCACTGGGTTGTAAAGCCGTTTTTATTGCAGATGGTTCAGGCAACACTAATGATTCAGTTTTCTGGCAAGGCGGCTATTTTGGTAGCCCTGCCGCTTGGGGCGATTTAACCTCAGGCGCATTAATGGCCTATGGCCATACTAACTATGCACCTTATGGTCCCAATAATTATTTTGCCCACGGCTTTAACATTTTTGCTACCCCTAAAAACGACCCTTTGGTATCTAAACAGGTATTTAATGGCTATATAGCCATGTTTTTGAAAAACTCGCAGGTGTTTTTTTATACCACTGTTTCAATTGCCAAGCATTACCAGTGGAATGAACTGGATAGCAAGCCAGGTAGCATTGCCAAACCTTCAAACGGAACCTTGGTAAACCGAAACGTTTACCAAACATTTTCTCGTTATATCAATACGGTATTTAAATCACATTGTTTTGTGCCCAGCATAAGCGGTATTGCCATACAGCCTGAAAGCTTAAACAGTGATTTTGATACGCGCATAAACACCAATTGCCCAACTTGCACCACACCACTTAAAAGGCATGTTACCACAGATAAAGGCTTACTTATGGACAGGGCTTTACGAAATAGAGAACATTCACAGTATACACCCCGTAGCGTTCAATCTTTTCGTTTTGATTTTGTGAACATGGCCCCGGCCTTAATTAAAGATGATTCAGTATACAACTATGCCATGCCAGTAAGCGACAGAATTCCAACTTGCAGTGTTGCAACAGGTGGTTTACTTGGGGTTAATACATACAATGAGGCTGGTTACAATCACGATGATGAAAACAACAATTACCCGCCAACCAACTCTCTTTATAGAGTAGAAACTTTACAATACGATGAGTGCGAAGCAGAGCCATCTACTATTACTGTTGCAGGAGATTTACAGCTTGGTGATAATACAGACAACCTTAGCGGAGAGTTAGTTATACGTAATGGGTCAAAATTAGTTTTGAAAACAGGTGCAAATGTACGGTTGTACAACAACTCAAAATTGATAATTGAAGACGGTGCCGAACTTGAAATTGAAGACGGTGTTACCACCTTGCTATTAGATGGCGATAATTCAGAAATAATTATAAAAGGCACATTCACCACTCATAATAATGTTGATTTTACATTTTCCGGATCAGGAAATGTAGTATTCAACTGCCCATCGGGTACTTACTGCACTACAAATTTTGGCAGCAACAGCACCATTAATCTTACAGGCAACAATAGAACTGATAAGGTACTTGTAGTAACAGGCAAAGGCATTAACCTAACCAACTTAGAAGAACTGAATATTACCACTGGTAAAGTAGAGCTAGGCAGCAATAGCGAGGTAGTTATAGGTGGTTCAATGGAGTTAAATGCTGTGCGGGTGAGTAAAACAACAGGCACTGCGGGCAACCACATACACAAAGGCTTGGAGATTAACAGCCCAACAGGTAAAACCATTGCTATTGACAACTGTATTTTTGAATACGGCATAAAAGGTTTAACCAAAACCGCTTCATCAACTTTAACTCAACTGGTTGTTGAGAACACCACGTTTACTAACTGTAGCTTGGGGCTTAAAACTAACGAGTGTCGTTGTAACTTAGTTAATGTTAGGTTTGACAACTGTGTTACCGGATGGAAAGCTGAGGCCATGAGCGGTTCAAGCGATTTTAGGGGTTATGTGCAAAGTGTAGATAATGGAATTGATTATGAAGGAGGCAGCACGGCACATTTGTTCATTTATGAGTCCACATTTAAAACGTGCAACAACAGTAACACGTCTCAAGCTATATTGGCTGATGGCGACTTTAATACCACCATTAGCTGCACCCACTTTGAAGATAACGACAACGATATTAAAAAAATAGACGGGGTACTTAACTTAAGCGGTTCAGAATATTCAGAAAACAGATTTGCCTCTTCGCCCGAAGTTGGCGGCAGTTGCTACTTTAACAACACCTTAAGGTATACCATAGACTTAAGCAATGTTGATTTCTACATCTATGACGGCAACAATGATTTTGATTACCCTGATGAAACACCAGACGAGGTATTTAATGGCACTATTACGTCTAACACTACGACACTTGCCTTAGGTGGTAACCACTGGAAGTTCGACAATTTTACTTCTCCTGACAATGTCAATCTTCCCGTTGATTTATTTAATATAGCTTCAACTGCAACCCCAAAATTCGAAACAGCCACAAAGCTATCATCACCCAGCAATTGCCTTTCTGCCTGGAATGGTGTGCAAGAGTATGTGGAGCGTATACATAAACCGGGTAAATCGGCATTAAACAAAGAAATTAGCAGCTACACCATTTATCCCAACCCGGCCGCCAATCAATTGTTTATAAAAGTATCCAACGGAAGCCTCTCGGCCAACCAAAGAGTTAAAGCTATTGACATGATGGGGCGCACTATAACCTTGTACGCACTTAG
This sequence comes from Bacteroidia bacterium, assembly GCA_018058135.1. Classification (GTDB taxonomy): domain Bacteria; phylum Bacteroidota; class Bacteroidia; order UKL13-3; family UKL13-3; genus JAGPCK01. Next base: position 20,630 of record JAGPCK010000036.1, read on the forward strand.
CCATGACAGCACTACTCAATCTTATGATATCTCACAATTAGCTGTGGGCATGTACCAGATTATTGTAGAGAAAAACGGGCACATGCTACACAAACAGAAACTGGTGGTGAGCAGGTAGAGAAAAATAATCTCCAAGAAAAGGATGGCTTTCGGGCCATCCTTTTTTGTTTTAGTACACTCTTTTTCAACAGCATTTTCAAAATCGGGGTGTAAGGTTTACCTTTGCGCAAATCCAATCATACCTTGAGCAAAACATTAATTAAAATACCTGCCGTTCTGTTGTTACAAGACGGTAAGTTCTTTAAAGGCACTGCCATTGGCAAAATAGGTACCACCACCGGAGAAATCTGCTTTAATACCGGCATGACGGGCTATCAGGAAGTTTTTACAGACCCCTCCTACTACGGCCAGATTCTGGTGGAAACCAATGTTCACGTAGGCAACTACGGCATCAGTGCCACCGAAACCGAATCGGACCACATCAAAATTGCCGGACTGGTATGTAAAAATTTCAACGTACCCTTCTCTCGTAAAATGGCCAGCGAAAGCGTTCAGGACTATTTCAGCAATGAACACGTGGTTGGTATAAGCGATGTGGATACGCGCGAAATTGTGCGATACATACGCCAAAAAGGTGCAATGAATGCCATTATCTCCTCTGAAGAAACAGACATTGACAAGTTGAAAGCAATGCTGGCCAAAGTACCTTCCATGGAAGGTTTGGAGCTTTCTTCTAAGGTAACCACTACACAACCTTATTTTGCCGGTGCTGAGGCTGCTGCTAAAAAAGTGGCGGTACTCGACTTTGGTGTAAAAAGAAATATCGTAAACTGCCTGGCTGAACGTGGAGCCTATGTAAAAGTATTCCCCGGCAACACTTCCTTCAGCGAAATACAAGCCTGGCAACCTGATGGCATTCTGCTGTCAAACGGCCCTGGCGACCCTGCTACTATGGATTATGCCATCACTACAGTAAAAGAAATTCTTAACGCCAATGTGCCTGTTTTCGGGATTTGCTTAGGCCACCAGATACTGGCAGAAGCCAACGGATTAAATACCTTCAAAATGCACAACGGTCACAGGGGCTGCAACCACCCGGTAAAAAATCTGGTAACCGGTAAATGTGAGATTACTTCACAAAACCACGGTTTCGCAGTTAATCCCGAGTCAGTAAAAAACAACCCTGACGTAGAGGTTACACACGTAAACCTGAATGACGGAACTGTGGAGGGAATCTCCATCAAAGGCAAAAAAGCCTTCTCGGTACAATACCATCCTGAGTCGTCACCCGGACCGCATGATTCGCGCTACCTGTTTGATGATTTCCTGAAAATGTTGAACTAATAAAACAAGCTAACCTGTAACACCCCAAAATATGAGTAGCATAGTACAAATAAGAGCCCGTCAGATTTTAGACTCCCGCGGCAACCCCACCGTTGAAGCCGATGTAATTACTGAAACCGGAACCGTAGGCCGTGCCGCTGTTCCCTCAGGTGCATCTACCGGTGCCCACGAAGCCGTAGAATTACGCGATGGCGACAAGAAAAAATACATGGGCAAAGGTGTGCTCAAAGCCGTTAAAAATGTAAATGAAGCCATTGCTAAAGAACTAACCGGTGCTTACGTTTTTGACCAGAACGGTATTGACGAGGCCATGCTTCAGTTAGATGGCACAGAAAATAAATCAAAGCTGGGTGCTAATGCTATGCTGGCTGTATCCATGGCGGCTGCAAAAGCGGCTGCACTGGAAGCCGGCTTACCCCTGTACCGCTACATTGGCGGTGTAAATGCCAATACCCTCCCCATTCCGTTAATGAATATTTTGAATGGCGGTGCACATGCTGATAACAGCATCGACTTTCAGGAGTTTATGATTATGCCGGTTAAAGCAAATACTTTCAGTGATGCTTTACGTATGGGTACAGAAGTTTTCCATCACCTCAAAAATGTACTGAAAGCCAAAGGTCACAGCACCAATGTGGGCGATGAAGGTGGCTTTGCTCCCAACATTAAATCTAATGAAGAGGCCATTGAAATAGTTTTAAAAGCCATTGAAACTGCCGGATACAAACCCGGTGAAGATATTTTTATTGCCATGGATGCTGCCTCAACAGAATTCTATGACAGCAAAAGCGGCCTGTACACGTTCAAAAAATCAAGCGGCAAAAAAATGACCTCCTCAGAACTGGTAGCCTACTGGAAAAAGTGGACCGGCAAATACCCCATCGTTTCCATCGAAGACGGCTTGGCCGAAGACGATTGGAAAGGTTGGGCTGAACTTACCACAGCCATTGGCAACAAAGTTCAATTGGTAGGTGACGATTTGTTTGTAACCAACGTTAAACGCTTGCAAAAAGGTATTGAAAAAGGTGTGGCCAACTCCATACTGGTTAAAGTAAACCAAATTGGTACATTAACTGAAACCATTGATGCCGTTAACCTGGCTACCCGCAATAGCTACACGAACATTATGAGCCACCGCTCAGGCGAAACAGAAGACACAACCATCGCTGATTTGGCAGTAGCACTCAACAGCGGGCAGATTAAAACCGGCTCAGCTTCCCGCACCGACAGGATTGCTAAATACAACCAGCTGCTGCGCATTGAGCAGGAATTGGGAGATAATGCATTCTATCCGGATAGGAATTTTAAATATGTGAAGTAAAATAAACTAAAACTACAAAAAAGCCCGGTGAGATTCATCGGGCTTTTTTGTTAATAACACAGTAATCAAGTTAAACACTATAAACATAACATAAAACAAGATAAGTAATTGACTGTATACATATTTTAAAGAATAAAGTAAATCATTAGGAAGCTTAGATAAATAGGTAAGATAACCTCTAGTAGTTAATATGACCCAAACCACAATTAGTAATGGAAAACAATTTCTAAAGCGGTTCTTGCTTAAAAAAATGAAATAAGACCCAAAAGAAAGCCCCCAACCTGAAATAATAAAAGCAACATCCCTTTCACCACCCTCCTGAGAAGTAAAATGGGCATCGGCATGTTTTACAAAAAAATGAACCAGATTTTTTTCCCATTGCGCGAAAATGAATCGGCTGAGTAAAACGAAAATCACCATATAAAAAATAAATGATATGGCTTGTCTCATACCGAATGATATTTGTTATTTGAATTATTAATTTCCCTATCTCCGGAGAATGTAGACGAACTATCACACTTAACAACCCCCATTTCGTCCAAACTTCTTCCTCCTCCAATAGAACAAAAACCATCATCGGCCAATAAAAATTTTAAAGGGGTCTTCGTAACAATTTCGGTATGAGAACCATCATGCATAGTGACTATATGTCCGCGTTTTAAATCTTTTGCAGCTACAGCTTTAAAAGGCCCTCCATTATTATGGATTTGCATAGCTGAATAATACTTACCATCACCGTTGACCGTGTTTTTACCGGCTAAATACAGTGACTCTCCAACAAAAATATTACAAGTCCATGTCCCCCCACCGAATTCACTACCCCAAAAAATGGCGTAGATCCCAATTGGCCAACGTTTATGTGCATTAACCAATTTCTCCAAGTTTGTATTTGTTTCAGCCAAAGCATTTAAATCAACCCCAGCTAAATTTCCAATTACCTCTTTTTGTTGAGTGTTAAGAGAACGCCACTCATTCCAATTTTTCAATTCTGAGACATTGGTATACTTTCCAACCAGATTGGGATTTTTAGAAAAAAACCAGCTAAAAGCACCTTCCTGAAACTGCCTGTAACTATCCATCATCAGTTGATTACTACCCAACCTTTCTGCTGCTCTGGCAATAGCCTCAGGAGTAACTGCACTATTGTTCTGTACTACTGCTCCGTCAAGTGCGGTTCCATTTACACCAAACCACTTATCATATTCCCAGCTACCCTTCCCCCAAGGGTTTTTAAAATCAAATGACATAACTACGCAGGATTTGATGTTGAGGTACAATTACAGCCAATTTGAGGCACATCGCAACAATCGCTAAATACTTTTTTGTATAAAGTGGCCTTTTCGGTTGCATCTGTAAGCCCTTCTATGATGTCAATAGCTTGCTGTTTAGCTTCGTTTTCAAGATTAGCCTGCACAACAGCTGCATCTTGTAACTTGAGGTTGAAGCAATCCAACGCCTCACCCTGTCCAAGCAAAGCATCAACAATTACCGAGTCTGATGGCAATACGCGATTTTCTACACTCTTTATAATACCGTTTACAGTAATACCATCAACAGTCATTGCAAGTGAAGAGTTTTTACGATAATATTCTTCAGTAAATTTAACTAACCCTGTATCAGCATCGTATATATTCTCCGTTCTTTTTTCATAAAAAGTTTGTCTGGTTCCTGTATAATCATATACACTATAATACTGGTCAACAATATCTTTAAAAACATTATTAGCATCTGTAACGTTAACAAAAATACTTTTTAGCATGGCAAGCAATCCGTCAATTTTCACTACTTGCTTGGTTTCTTCATACCCGTTAGTATAAACGAATGAAATATCATCCAAATAAGTAATTGTAATTAGTTCTTGATTGAGTTGCCGAAATACAAAATTTAGAACCCTACTTTTATTTATATTCTCCAGTACTCTGATAATGCTGGTTTCACTAGAGGATGTTTCAGAAGTGGAAGTCTCCGTATTAATATCAAGCTTACGTGATACTACTGACTTCTGAACCTGTTTTGATATTGCATTTGTTAGCAGCTTAATACTCTGTGCCCTAACACTATTCATAGTAAGTCCGTTAGATGATGTACCTGAAAAAGAAGCACTGCCTTTTCCTCCAAATAAGGGGATATTTAAACCTGACTCAGATTTTGATGCTAAATTAAAACCACCGGCATCAGTAGTACTCTGCATGCTGTCTACCTGTAACATTTTCTCCAACTCCCGAGTACTGTCATTTGTTAATGAGTCTATTACATTTTGATAATCCTTTTTACTTACTACACTTTGTTTGTAGCTTTTAATACTAATAGTTGTTTTCTCTCCTGGAAGTAGAGTAAAGGTTTTAACTGTTTCTCCTGCGCCATAATCACCTAAAAAGGTATCAACCCTATAATGTTCAATAATGGTTATTCTGGGAACTGCACTTGCGGGTTGTTGCCTGTACTCTATCTTCTGGTTGCCCATGATATCAACAATTGTTACGGGCATCCCATACAATGACTGAACAGCAATATTACTTACTGCTTGTCCAGCAATAGTATAATCTGCAATAGGACTTGATGTTGGTGCAGATTCAAAACCAACTAGGCTTGCCAATGAATATTGCGGGGCCACGCTCACTACTTGAGTAACTTCCTCTGCATTTACGTTAACAATGTTAGGTGTACCAACTGCAACAAAGTTATTTGCAATTCGTGCAGTAATTGTTGAAGCATCTAATCCTGCAACCACATCATAATAGTTACCACTTGGTGGCAAATCAAATCCTGCTCCTGTTTTAAAATAGCTACTATTAACATCTAAGGGAATGTAAGCATTAGCAACAAAGCCATTTGTTTGAGGGATGTTGTAATCTAATTTAGGTGCAGTTCCAGTACCCCAATCAGTCATTGGGTCTTTGTTAATGCAGCTTGATGGTGTAGTTTCCGGCATATAAAAGAAAATTAAAATTTGAAAAAAAGTATTAATGAAATAATTATTGGTTATAGGTGAATTATCTTGTTTGTATAAACTTCCCCACTTAGTGTAGTAACACTAACATTATATAAACCTGAGCTACATTCCAATTGTCCAACATAAGTATTTCTACAATTTTCCGGCTGTATCATTTGAACTACTCTACCCATCAAATCTCTAACGATTATAACTGAAATTAGATCATCTGTTGGAAGAGTCACCTCAAGATTTTCTTTAGTCGGATTAGTAATTTTTGCCAAACTTATTTTAGACAAATTAGCAATGCCTGTAGGATTGGCCTTACCTGCCAAGATATTTATCTCCACTTGAGTTAATACTCGACTATAAAACCTGGTTTCGTCTAGTTTACCATCATACCATGCACCCATGCTTGGGCTTGTTAAGCTCTGAGGAGTTGCATCAGGAACTTTCCCTGTGAATGAAACAGATTTTACTTTTACAGCATCAATATACAAATCAATTACAGAACTACTTCTGTTTACGTTAATAGACAAATGATGCCATTGATTATCTAAAAGAGCAGTATTTGTATAGAGCAATTCTGCCTGATCTGAAAGAAAACTTGATCTAATAATAAAATCAAATTGCCCCTTTACAAACTCATTTGCAATTAAACTGAATCCCCTGTAATAAGGCGCATCTGTAGCATATAAAAAATCTATCTCATTTTGATCATTTGTCATAAACCAGAATGAAATATTAAAACTAGTGGAAGTACCGAAAGAAAGCGCCCCATTAGAAACATTCATCCTTATTGCTGCATTTGATGAAAAAAGTAAAGCCTGATTTAGATTGCTTTTCCTGTCGTATGTAAAGTTAACTTGTCCGCCACTTGCTAAGAATTTTGTTACTGTAGCCCCATTACCCGAAGCATCGTTCAGGTTATTTGTAAATGGCAAATACAAAACAAGACCTTGATTAATATCTTGACAGAAGCAAGAAAATGAGACGGTAGCTAATATGGCAGTTAAAATATAATTTTTCATAATTTTCAATATTAAAATGCAAATTATAAATCATACCTCATAAATCCAACTTTTTTCAAAACAAATTGTCAACTAAGGTAGACGCCTGTTTATAACCGAAATCTGTTTGTATGTATTTTCCTTTAGCTTTGTACTATGAACCTCAGGGATCAATTGCTGAAACACAAATACAAAATCTTGCTCCTCGCCTTTTTGGTGTGGATGAGTTTTTTTGACAAAAACAGCTTCATAGATCAGTACAAACTGAGGGCAGAATACCGGAAGATAAAACAGGAACAAGAGTACTACATTACGCAAATAGAGCAGGCCAAAAAAGAACGCGACCAACTGTTCACTAACGAAGAAGCACTGGAGAAATTTGCCCGAGAAAAGTACCACATGAAAAAAGACAATGAAGAGGTTTTTATCATTGTTGACGAGAA
>JAGPCK010000037.1 GCA_018058135.1 Bacteroidia bacterium
TTTATTTTTAATAAAGCGCAATATGTTTTTTATTTACGGAAGAAAGAAGGCAAAAATTAAGTCGGCCACCGATTACATAGGTACCTGTTCAAGCTGTAATTCTATTGGACTTGAATTCGATATTTTCAGAGATTATTTTCACCTATTCTGGATACCCCTTTTTCCGGTTGGTGACAAAGAATCCAAAGGCCACTGCACTAAGTGTGGTTATCCAAATAACTTCAATCCGCGTGTAAAACACATTGAATCTATTACAATGACCCCGGTTTATCTTTACTCGGGACTATTAATGTTTTTCACTCTGATTGGCATCATGGTGGTTGGAAACATTAACACTCAAAAAGAAAAGGCTCTTTTCATTGCCAATCCAAAAGTTGGTGATGTGTACCAAATACGAAAGGAAGTGGGTGACAGCACATACTTCCATTTTCTAAGAGTTGCCCGCATTCAAAGAGACACGGTAGTAGTTTATCCAAATGCCTTTCAATATTTTAGGTATGTTCACAAATTAAATGATCAAGACTATTTTGTTGCCCAAGAGCTCTTTTACACTCAAAAAGAATTAAAGGAATTGCTGGAAAAAGGAGAAATTTATGGGGTTGAAAGGGACTATGAAGACGCTGATGGGTTTAATAGAATAAAGGAAATCGACACCGGCTCAGTAGTACTACACACAACCTTTAGCAGCGACCATTAGACGAGTCCACAAACAACGAATGATTTTAAAACATACAAACCCCTATGAGAAAAATAATTTCATTTATGCACCTATCGCTTGACGGTTTTGTAGCCGGACCAAACGGAGAAATGGACTGGATTAAGTTTGATGAAGAGTTGTTCGATTACATAGGTAAACGAATTGGTCGAGGTGATACCGCCATGTATGGCCGGGTAACGTTTGAGTTGATGGAAAGCTACTGGCCCACCGCAGCAGACCAACCCACGGCAACCAAACACGACATTGAACACGCAGCCTGGTATAAAAAGAGCCACAAAGTTGTTTTGTCAAAAACAATGAATGGAGAGGCTTTGCCCAACACCAGCATCATCAGCGACAACCTTTCAGACAACATCAATAAACTAAGACAACAGACGGGTGAAGACATCTTACTTTTTGGCAGCCCCACCGCTACCCACGCACTTATGCAACAGAACCTGATTGACGGCTTTTGGCTGTTTGTTAATCCCATTATTCTGGGGCAGGGTATTCCCTTGTTTGCCGGCATCAAAGAGCGAATAAAACTCAACCTGTCACCTGTTACCCGACAATTTTCCTGCGGTGTAACAGAACTGAATTACACAGTGGACAGGGAATAGTAACAAAGCGTACCATTTGTTTGCTTTTACAGCATTTTATTCTCAGTTTTACAGGACAAAGTATAAAAGCAGCTTTTGCGCTTAGACGGTAGGTGTAAATTTTGTGCTAAGTTTATTTTTAAGTACATTGACAAAGATTGTTACTTTTAAAACAGACATTATTTTATGAGAAAAATAATTTATCTATTTCTGTTGTTTACCGTTACAAAATCTTTTGGGCAAAATGAATGTAAAACCTGCGACAGCTTACAACAGTTAAAGAGACAAACGGGCAATAGACAAGCATTTGATGAATATAAATCAGTTTGCCTTAAAAACGACACAATATTTTCAAAGACGACATTTGTTGTCATAACAAAAGCAATTTGCTCCGACTTTACTTCTTATTTAACGTTCAATAACGAGAGCAGCATACCAACAGCAGGGTTTCAGATCGAAAAAAACGACACAATTTTTTATCTAGCAGACAAAATTCCTGTGTTTAAAAAAAATGGAGGGGACGTAATTGAATTTATAACAAAAAAAATAATATATCCCCCAAATTGCATTAACAAAAGTATACAAGGGAAAGTATACATCACATTTGTAATTGATGAAAATGGCAACATGATAGATGTTTATCCTCTAATTTCTCCTGACCCTGATTTAACAAAAGAAGCAATTAGAGTTGTTAAGCTATTAAATTCATGGACGCCCGGGGAGGTTAACGGTAGGCCTGTTAAATTTCAATATAATGTACCTATAATATTTAGACTATAATATTGAACATCTAAACATCGAAGACAAACAAAGCATAATCTATCGACCAGCTTGGTTCAATTAATAGAATTAAAGTCTATGCTTAAGATGGGTTGCCTCACCTTTTTAAATAAAAATGAGGCATGTATAAGTACGACTTAAACCGTTTCGAGTGATGCCAGAGTGGTGACCGTTTTTCAGCCATGAATTAACATTCCCGCATCATTTTGTTTAATCCCCAATTCAGCTATTTTTGCAGCCTCAATACACAAACAACCATATTTATGATTATAGGCGTTCCCAAAGAGATTAAGAACAACGAAAACCGTGTAGGTTTAACCCCTGCAGGTGTTTCAGCGCTGGTAAAAGCCGGCCACAAAGTATTTGTACAGGCTACTGCCGGTGAAGGAAGCGGTTTCAGCGATGCTGAATACAAAAAAGCCGGTGCCACCATGCTCAAAACCATTCAGGAGGTTTACAAAAAAGCCGAAATGATTATCAAGGTGAAAGAGCCCATCAAGCAGGAGTATGCTTTGATTAAAGAAGGACAGTTGTTGTTTACGTATTTCCACTTTGCCTCGCACGAGCCGTTAACCAAGGCCATGATTAAGAGCAAAGCAGTATGTTTATCATACGAAACCGTAGAGAAAAAAGACCGTTCATTACCATTACTGGTTCCTATGAGCGAAGTAGCCGGCCGCATGAGTGTGCAGGAAGGCGCTAAATATTTAGAAAAACCAATGGGTGGCCGCGGCATTCTGCTGGGCGGTGTTCCCGGTGTTCGTCCGGCATCAGTACTGGTGCTGGGTGGTGGTATTGTGGGCACACAAGCCGCTAAAATGGCTGCAGGTTTAGGTGCTGATGTTACTTTGATGGACATCTCCTTGCCTCGCTTGCGTCAGCTAGACGAAATTTTACCTAAGAACGTTAAAACCGTTTTCTCTAACGAATATAACATTCGCGAAGCCATTAAAACTGCCGACCTTATTGTTGGTGCTGTATTGATTCCGGGTGCAAAAGCCCCTTCACTTATTGTGCGCGACATGCTTAAAACCATGCGCCCCGGCACGGTAATGGTGGACGTAGCCATTGACCAGGGTGGTTGCTTTGAAACCTCTAAAGCCACCACACACGAAGACCCTATTTACGTGGTTGACGGTGTAATTCACTACTGCGTGGCCAACATGCCGGGTGCGGTGCCTTACACTTCTACACTGGCTTTAACCAACGCTACTTTGCCTTATGCTTTACAACTGGCTAACAAAGGCTGGAAAAAAGCCTGCAAAGAGAACGAAGAGTTGCTGCTGGGTCTTAACGTAGTGGATGGTAAAGTGGTTTACAAAGGCGTTGCCGATGCGTTTAAATTGAAATACACAGACGTACAGGAAGTGTTGAAATAAGATTTCTCCAACCCAATAAAGAGAATCCCGCAGCTGAGCAGTTGCGGGATTTTTTTGTGCTAAAATTTAATCAGTTTGGTGATAAGCACCCCGTCAACAGCCTTTGTCTTTACTGTATACATACCGCCAGGTAAGTGTGCTACGTTCAACTCTTCTGTGTTGGTATTTAGTTGCGTGCTGTATACGGATGTTCCTTGTGCATTGAATACTTCGACCTGCATCGGAAACGTATTGGTACTCACCAGGCGTGTTGTACCGTTGGTTGGGTTGGGGTAAAGGAGGGTGTTTTTATTTAGTACATCTTCAACACCGGTTAAGTAAGAAAGGCGGAAGGAGATATCAGGAAAATAAGAAGTATCGTAAAACGAAGACGGGATAAAGGAACTCTTCAGCACACTGTCTTGGAATTGGTCGCTGTAGGCTTGTTTGGGGTCAATGAACAAACCGTTGTTATAGTAGCCCCGTAGAATGTTTTCAGGGTAAGAAACAGCCCGTAAGCAAAACACGTTTCTTTTTTTGGCGGGCAAAAGCGAGTCGCTGTACAACGTATCTCCTGCGGAGTAAGAATAGCCCGGTTTAAAAGATACGGTTACCGCTAACTCAGATCCCCCTACAAGAAAAATGGGCAATTGATGATTTATAGTAAGCGCGCCCCACTTGCCCTGTGTAAAGATTGAGTCTTTTGCTGTGAGTGGTATGCGGAATTCAAACACACCGGAATCTTTTTGCGCCTCTAGCTTTGAGCGGTTGTACGGTGCAGTACCAAAAACATTCGCCTGGGAATATTGCCCGTAACGCATACCGTACTTTTCTCTGAAAAGGTGTACAATTAAAGTATCGGTAACATCGTGTAGTTGTCTTTCATACAGGTAGCGGATGAGAATTGAATCCAAATAGAAACTTTTAAACTTACTTAACACCTCTAATGGAGTAGAGCCAAAGGAATATTCGGGGTCCTTGGGGTCAAAACAAATGCCGGCTGCATACCAGTGGTTGGGCGCAGCAGAATAGCCCACGCTATCGCGGTACAGGTTTACTACGGCTGAATCAGGAAAAAGTGGCAAAGCATATTGCTTAAAACCACCGAGCTCAAATTGTAGCTGAGCATAACTGTACCACCTTTCTGTGTAATTATCAGCAGGAGCTATTTCCTTTCGGGGGAAGGCGTAAGGCGAATGGTATTGTGCCGTAGCATGTCGACACAACAAAAGCAAAAAAAACAGTGCGCACAGGAGTCCTTTTTTCATACAGCTAAAATACACAAGAGCAGCTGAGAAAACAAAGCGTTGAATCAGTATGTGATTAACCGCCTATTCTTTAACCAACTTAAGCACGGAAGCAAGCCCTGTAGTAGTTTTTACCTCAACCAAATAAATACCCGAAGCCAATGAACGAAGGTCTATGCTGGTTTCAAAAGCTGATGATGCGGCAAGGTGTTGTATAAGCTGTCCGTTCACCGCGTGTAGATTTACTTCAGCAATTTTTACCGAGGGGTCAACCGAAGTAAGGGTGGTGAAATCAGAAGAAGGGTTGGGAAACAACAGCAATTTATTCTTTAGCGAAAAAGACGGTTCGTTTACGCTGTTGTATGTTTTGAGTAGGGAATCGGCCTTGCAGGCATCGGGTATGCCGTAACCATAATACACATCGGGGTTGTTTAAGCGGTTGGCGCTTACCGTAACCGCCCGCATTATTTCCCAGTAGCTGCGTTGCGGGTTGGCTTGTTTAAGGCAGGCCACCAAACCACTGATGAGTGGAGCAGCAAAGGAGGTGCCGCTGTTTTGCAGCGCAGTACCGCGGTTGTTTAGAATCCAGGTGTTACGCCCCATGGCCACCACATCGGGTTTTAGTCTTCCGTCAGCGGTGTTGCCTATGGAAGAGATGTCATGATACAATCCGTTCGCGTCTACACTTCCCACAGCCAAAATAGAATCAGCATCGCAAGGGGGAGATATTTTTTTAGACATGGGAGGCGGAAGCGTACCGTCATTTCCTGCACTGTTTACTACAATAATTCCTTTGGAGGCAGCCATGCGTGCGGCATTGGTAATGATAGCGGTTTTGCCGTCTAACTGCGCCTCGGTATAATCGCCTTCTCCGGCATCAAAATATTTGTAGCTCAATGACGATTGAATTACATCAGCTCCCATGGAATCGGCCCACTCGGCAGCAGCCAGCCAGTTGTATTCTTCCTGATGCGTTTCAGTTCCCAGGTTTTCTGTAATGGCCAACGCATACGAAGCATTAACGGCAGCACCCACAAAATTACCCGGACGATTACCGGCCATGGTAGAGAACACCATTGTTCCGTGCAGGTCGGTAGAATATACACTTTGCGCGGGGTTCACAAAGTTGCGGGTGGCAATAAAACGGTTTTGCAAACGGATGGAGTCAAAGGCGCTGATGGTGTCTACACCTAAAAAACCCGTATCAAACACAGCCACCAATGACCCCGTTCCCTGATAACCTTTATTGTGCAGGCAATCGAGATTCATGAGTGCGATTTGTGCCTGTGTGTTGCCGTAATCAACCGCAGTGGTGGCGGGTTCGTTATTTGCAGCGTTGAGTTTTCGGGCAGATAAATTAACAGTGGAAGGCGATGTGTTGGTTAGTTCTTTCACACCGCTGATGAAGCTGAATTGTTGCAATAGCGCTTCCTGTTCCATGTTGGTGCTGATTATTGCGAGGTTCATCCAGCGGGAGGTAAGTAGGATGTCAATGTCTTGTTGTGTAAGTTGCTGCAGGTAGTCTGCATTCACGGGCAAATCACTTACCGTAAGCGGAATGTGGCGTTCCGTTTTTTTGTTTATGCTGTATTCACTCAGGGCCAAACGAGCGGCCTGTTCCATGTTTTTGTGCTGTCCTTTGTCTTTAAAGTGAACGGCATACGTAAATTTTTGTGCGAAAGCGTTAGCCGAAAAAGCAACAACTAATAGCGCGGAGATTATAAATTTGTTCATATAACTAGCAGTACAAAGTTACCAATTAAGAGTTGCATTGCTTAAACTTGAATTTTTAAAAAAGAGTAAAAATGAAAATCATTTCCTACAACGTGAACGGTATACGTTCAGCCATGACCAAGGGGTTGGTGAACTGGATGCAAGAGTACGCTGCTGATGTGTACTGCCTTCAGGAAACCAAGGCCTCACCCGATCAGGTGGATTTAAACCTGTTTGATTTAATCGGTTACAAAAGCTGGTGGTTTTCAGCCGAGAAAAAAGGATACAGCGGAGTAGCAGTTTTCTCGCGTATAAAACCCGACCACGTGGAGTTTGGTTTCAACAACAAGGAATTCGATAGCGAAGGCCGGATTGTTCGGGCTGATTTCGGAGACCTTTCGGTTATCAGTGTTTACATTCCTTCAGGAACCACAGGCGAAGAAAGACAAGGCTACAAAATGGTGTGGCTCGATTTTTTTGAAAAGTATATTTTAGAGTTGCGTAAAACACGGCCCAACCTGGTGATATGCGGAGACTACAACATTGCACATCACTCCATTGATATACATGACCCCGTGGGTAATAAAAAGAGTTCAGGCTTTTTGCCCGAAGAGCGCGAGTGGCTAACGCAGTTTTTAGCCAAAGGGTTTATTGATACTTTTCGATCACAGCACAGTGCCGTTCAAAAATATTCATGGTGGACATTCAGAACAGGTGCAAGGGCCAAAAACAAAGGCTGGCGCATTGATTATAACCTCATCACTGAGCCTCTGAAAGACAAACTAGTAAGTGCCGATATTCTGAATTCTGTAGTGCACTCCGATCATTGTCCGATACTGGTGGAGTTGAAGAAGTAAGTTAAAAAGGAGAACTCGACACGCGAATTACTGAGCCGTTTTGTGACACGTAGTATTTGCGCAAAGCACATTGGGCAAAACCTTCGTAAGGAAAACCATCCAGATTAAACTTGGTATTGCAACAGGCTTTCCATTGTCCGCCCACATAGCTGCCGCATTGTAAATAGGCTTCGGAGTTGTTGAGGCTCACAATAGAGCAGGAGTCCAAAGGGCGGTAGCTGCAGTTGCGGTCGAAGGCTACAATTTCATCACTTGCGTTGTGGTACACAAACAGTCCGCGGTTACCACCGCTGAAATAGGTCCATCCGCCAATTACGGTGAGCTGTTGGTATTGTGGTAATGTGGTGTTGATGTAGGCATCTACAAACACATCGGGCACACACAGGTTGTTACGTTTCTCATCTTTACATGATACAGAGAGCAGAAACAACGTAAGTAAAAAAAACGTGCTGAATTTATTCATAGCTGTAAAATCCCTGTTTGGTTTTTCTGCCCCAGTGGCCGGCATCTACTTTTTGTTGTTGAATGCGACTGGGCCTGAATTTTCCGTCTTGATGAAACAAATGGTACACCGAAGTGGTTACCGAAAAATTAGTATCAACACCAATCAGGTCCATCAGTTTAAATGGGCCCAACTTAAAACCGGAAGACTCGGCCAACTCATCAATCGTTTCAAAAGAAGCTACGTTTTCTTCCATCATTTTAAGCGCTTCTACGTAATAGTGACGGGCTACGCGGTTCACAATAAACCCGGGAGCATCTTTGGCATGCACGGTGGTTTTGCCCAGGCTATCAATAAGTGCGCGACAAGTTTGTGCCACCTGAGGAGAGGTTTGTGCACCCGAAATAATTTCCACCAGCTTCATAATGTGGGCCGGGTTAAAAAAGTGAATGCCCACTACTCTTTCGGGGTGAGGTACTCCGGCTGCAATTTGTGTAACAGGAATAGAGGATGTGTTGGTAGCCAGTATGGTGGTAACAGGATTTTGAGCAGCAATGTCCCTGAAAAGTTTGCGCTTAATTTCTAAATTTTCTACTACAGCCTCAATAACCAAATCAACTTTCAGTAAATTAAAATCATTGCTTACTGTAATGCGCTTAATGGCTTGAGAGGCTTTGTCGGCAGTCAGTTTTCCTTTGTCAACAGCAGCGTTAATGCTGCGTTCAATTTGTTGCCGGGCTTTTTCCAACGCTTCAATCTGAATATCGTACAGCAGTACATCGTATTCACTTTGTGCAAAAACCTGAGCGATTCCGGCACCCATGGTACCTGCACCCAATACAGCAACCTTTTTTATGGAGTGGGTCATATATGCAAAAGTAGTTAATTCCTTCACCTTGTTAAATACAACAATGCTCCTTAATTTCGACAACCAAGAATATGGCGAGAATACTTTTTTTGTTTTTTGTTTTTTGTTTTGCAGGCCAACAGGTTGTTTATGCTCAAAAAAGCACAGCACCGGCCGATACTTCATTAAGCAAAACCAAAAAAGGCGCTAAACCCGCACAGCAAAAACCCAAGAAGGAAGAGTGGAAACTGGAGTGGAACGATGGCATGGAACGGCTGGATGGCTCTTTGTGGTACGTTCGTGATTTTGACAAGGGCACGGGGAGCACGGGATACAGTCCGGCACATGTGTTCAACGACAACGGCCACCTGGTGCTGGTGCTGGATACCGCAAATTATAACGACAAGCCCTTTACGGGAGCCGAGGTAGCCGGATTAAAAGATGTGGGCTACGGAAAAATTGATGTAAAAATGCGCGTACCAAAGGGCCGGGGAGTGGCTTGCGCCTTTATAGCCACCTCATTGGTGGGGGCCGATTTGAAGCCACACGATGAAATGAGCATACAGTTCAGGGGCACAGAAACCCGAAGCGTTTTTTTCAATTACTTTAAACGAAAGGACAGGATGGAGAATGGTAACAGCTATTTTCTTCCGTTTGATGCAGCAGAAGAATACCACGTTTATACCATAGAGTGGAGCAGGAAATACATCAAGTGGTACATTGACGGAAAGCTTTACTACCAGAGTTATGAGCGCATTCCGGGATCTATGATGCGCCTCACCTTCAGCATATGGAGCAACATGAATGAAGACCACGAAATTGACCAACACGCTATTCCCGCCATGTTCTTAATTGACAACGTAAAGTATTTTATCCGAAACCATAAGTAAAAAATTGGTCGAATTGACAAGGCCATAAACATAAAAACCACATAAGTTTGTCACAAAACACCCTACCTCGTGCTTAAGAAAATTGTACTTTATTCCGGCTTTGTTATTTTGTTCCTCTGGTGGATATACCGTAAAATGTATCATCCGGATGAAACGGGCATCTACAAAGTAAAAACAGAAGAGATTATCAGCTATGACACTATTGTTGGTCCGGCTGAGGGTACCGCATTACCGGCCGAGTCATTCACCTCCTGGAAAAAATTTGCCAAAGGCGGCACCAGCAGCATAGCCATATTGGTTACTGATACCAACTCTTCCTGGTTGGCCTTGGCCCACGGATTAAAATCCATTGGAGTTCCGTTTTTGATTACTCAAAACTACAAGGCTGCACTCAAGCACCAGATTGTAATGGTGTATCCGGAGCTCTCCGGCAAATACCTGCGGCAGGATGCGTTGAAGCTCATAGCACAACACCCGCTCAACGGAGGTGTGCTTATGGCCACCGGCACTCCTTCAGACGGATTAAAAGAAGTATTTGGTTACACAGAGAGCAAGGCTTCCATTCAGCGTTACGAAATCAGGTTTAACCGCAAAGCGAAGGAAAACGAGTACCTGAAAGCAGAGAGTGGCTGGATGATCAGGCTGGGCAACAAAGAGCGCGGGGTTGATCCCATTGCCACCAATACTTATTACAATGTAAAAAATGAACCCATAGCGTATTACGAAGACAATACTCCGGCTGTTATAGTAAAACCCTATGCCATAGGGCGCTCTTACCTTATCGGGTTTGATTTAGGGTACTTTTTACAACGCTCCTACAGCAATACGCGGTATACTATTTCTCCGCTGGGTGAAGGAAAGTTTGAACCTTCTTCTGATGTGTTGCTGAGCCTTATCAAAAACATTTACCTTACGCAATGCACCACTGCGGTTGTTTTGGGCACTGTGCCCCACAACAAACAGATGTCGCTTATACTCACCCACAACATCAACACCAAACAAGAGTTGTTGCATGCCGTTAAAGTGGCAGCTCAGGAAAGAAGAGGCGGTTTTACTTCCAGCTTTTTTGTGCAGGCTAAATACATTAATGACTACAACGGAGAAGCATATTTGCGACCATACCTTACCGATATTCTAAAGCTGTTGGTTGGCTGGAATATGGAGGTAGGCACACAGGGAGTATCAGCTAATAACCGTTTTGCCAATAACTCAGTGGGAAAAGGAATTGAAAAATACCCCGACTATACCCCGTTTGTGCAAAGCGAGAAAAAAACCTACAACGCCACCTTAATGGGTGAAACGCGGGTAGCCAAATACCTGCTTGAAAAATTGTTGGGCAACTATGAAATGAAATCTTTCCGTGCGCCCGATCATCAGATACCGCGCTCTATGCCGCAGTTGCTGCAAGCCAACTCCTTTGCCTACAGCTCATCCATTACCAGCGATAAGGTGCTTTCTCACCTGCCCTACCGACTTAACTATAACTACGACATCAGCCAGGAAGTAGAAACTTTTGAGTTTCCGGTTACCATTGATGATGACCAGGGAATAAAAAGCTTGCAAAGCAGTATATCGGCCACCATTGACATGGCATACAGTATTGCCAACTACGGAGGTATGATGGTACTTTCATTACGCCCCGATACCTCAGTAAAAATGCAGTTTCAACAACAACTGGTGGATGCAGTTAAAGAGTTTGCCTGGATTGGTTCACTCGGAAACTTTGCCGATTGGTGGAGTGCCAGAGACCAGGTAGAATTCAGCCGAACCATGGATACCATTGAAGTAAACATACCTGTGCGTGCCAAAGGAATTACTTTGCAGCTCCCTCCGGGTGAGCGCATGTACAACTATGAACCGGCTGACTTGCCCATTGACCAGTATGGAAACAGCTTGCTCATATACGATTACCGGGGCAAGGCCAAAATCTACATTACCCGAAACAAGTAGTAATAAAAGCATGATGTTGAAGTAATGTACTGCTAACACGGGCAACCCATTTTTGTATACGGATAGCTTAAACTATCTGTATGGTGATAAAAAGAAAAGTCCAACTGGTAGTAATTTCTGATGTTCATTTAGGAACATACGGCTGCCACGCCAAAGAACTCAACCGCTACCTTAAATCCATTGAGCCCGAAATACTGGTACTTAACGGAGACATCATTGACATCTGGCAATTCAGCAAATACTACTGGCCCGATTCGCACATGAAGGTGGTACGATACATTAATTCTTATTAATGGTGTGGTTAATTTCATAAGCAGTAAACTGGGGCGGGGTAAAATTTCTTTATCTAAAAAAATTAAAAACAGTGTAAAAAGCGCCATTAAGTTTATTGGAGATTTTGAACAAACGGCCACCGACATTGCCATTGAAAACGGATACGATTACGTGATTTGCGGCCACATTCACCAACCCGTTATTGCGCAGTATAGCAACGATAAGGGCAGTGTGTTGTACCTCAACTCAGGCGACTGGATAGAAAACCTCACGGCTTTGGAATACCACAACAAGGAGTGGAAACTTTTTACCTATGCCACCGATTATGTGGCGCAACAAGAAGATGCTGAGGAAAACGAAAAACTGAATATACCTGAAATAGCAGTGCTCTATGAAAATATTATACGCCATACAGGGAACGGGTAACGGACACCTGAGCCGGGCCAAAGAAATTATACCTTATTTAACTCCATACGGAGAGGTAGACTTGCTGGTAAGCGGAACGCAATCGAATGTTCAGTTGCCGTATCTGATTAAATACAAAAAACACGGACTTGGATTTACTTTCGGCACACACGGGAACATTGCCATTGTTGATACGGTGAAAAACTTCAGGCCCGTTAAGCTGATGAAGGATATACTGGAATTTCCGGTTCACGCCTATGACTTAATTATAAACGACTTTGAACCCCTTACCGCCTGGGCCTGTAAACTGAAGGGCAAAACCTGTGTGGCCTTGAGCCATCAGGCGTCTTTTCTTTCCGACAAATCTCCCCGGCCAGTGAAAAAGAATGTGTTTGCAGAAGGAATTTTAAAGAACTACGCACCGGCCAGCCGGCACATCGGTTTTCATTTTGATTTGTTTGACAACTTCATTCACCGGCCCGTAATACGCGCTGATGTACGCAACAAAGAGGTAAGCAACCACGGACACATTTCTGTTTACCTGCCCGCACACAGTGATACTACGGTGGTGAAACACCTGAGTGTATTACGCGATGTGAAGTGGGAGGTTTTTTCACGCGAAGCCAAAGGAGCCTACAAGGTAGGGAACGTATACATTCAGCCCATCAGCAATGAGGCGTTTACACAAAGTATGGCTACGGGCAACGGGTTGCTTACAGCCGGAGGATTTGAGGGTCCCGCAGAGGCCATATTTTTGGGAAAGAAGGTTTTCTCCATTCCCATGAGCAATCAATACGAACAACTGTGCAATGCAGAAGCGCTGAAGAAACTGGGCGTTACCGTTGCCTCTCAATTAAGCAGCAGCATGCTGCAGAAGTTGTTGAGCTGGATTCATTTTGGCCAACCCGTAAAAATTGATTACACCAACGACACGGCAAAAATTATCAATGAATTGGTTAGCAATTACAGCACATATAAACCGGAACCGGTAGCACCTGAAAGGTTGCAGAAAATGGCGTGGCAATAAAGTAGTTACCTGCCCAACTTAAACAGGCAGTGCAACACAATGCTTAAATCGCGCTCCACGCTGTAATCTTTTGCATACAGGAAGTTGATTTTTTCTACCGTTTTCTCATCAGTGCTTAACGAGCCCAACTCATCTACCGGACTTAATACACCTGATTTAATTTTAGGCAACAAGGCGATGTTTTTGGCCACTGCATAACCCACCCAGGTTTTGTTTCCGCTCAGTACCTGCAGCACGTTTCTGAAATAGCCCACCGGATTTTTACTGAGCAAAGCAATAACGGGAGAAGAAACCAAAAGGAACAAACTGGTGAAAATATCGAACAAACGTTTCTTGCGTATGCTCTGCTGTTTGCCCAAAGACAAACTGATGTCTATGGTATAAAAATCTCCCGGAGCATCTTTGGAGTCGCTGCCAATAATGAACAAACTTTCTTCGGGAACAATTTTAAAGTGCAAATCGGGTTGTTGTATAGAGCCCATCCAGTCAATTATTTTTTGAGCGGGCAAATTTTTTGAGCAGAAGATAATTTCATCCACTTTAAATATTTTTACAATCTCAGCCAAAGCAGATGTGTTGCCTAAATACACATCACTTTCCTGCACGTGATTACCCGAGTTCACAAAACCGATAAAGCGGTTGCGGGCACCTGATTTTTCCAGAAGATTTAATACCCGTGTTGCCTCTTCGCCCTCTCCCACAATAATGGTTTTGCGGTAATAGGCATCGCCAAAATTAACTGAACCCGATTTGAAGAAATAAACCAGCGAACGGTAAAACACCATGGAGAAGGCCGCCCATCCTGCACCTAAAATAATGATGGCTCTTGAGTTGCGCAGGTGCTCAGGTAAAAAAGCATACAGGCAGGCAATCACAATAGTACCGGTAAATATGCCCCGCAATATTTTGCCCGGATTATTATCGGCTCGGTAAACGCCATTCAGTTGGCAACAGCTTAACCAAATGAAAATATATGTCGGCACATAAACCAGCATCAGGTCGGCACCGTACTCACCACCGGAAACATAGCGGTGATTTAACTCCCAGTAACGTTTGATGTAATATACTCCGCCAAAAATAATGGAGGCATCCAGTAAAGGTTTGGCAGCAGCGGCAACAAAACGTTGCACCACAGCAACCAATGCCCTGAGGTAAATGGCAAAGTGTATGAGTATACTGAAGGAGTTGGCCAATGAGGCAGCGTAATGTTTTCGCGCAAAAATGACCATGGCGTTGTAAAAGACAAACACATAGTTTACGCTGGTTTTTTTAGTGCTTTCGCCTTTGTAGTGAATGATGGTGGTGTGCGGAAAATAGTAGTTTTTGTAACCCGCTTTGGTTACGCGGTAGGAAAGATCAATGTCTTCACCGTACATAAAAAAAGCCTCGTCCAGCAAACCGATTTCATCCAACACGGTTTTGCGCAACATCATAAACGCACCGGCCAGCACATCTACCGGATGTGTGGTGTTATTGTTCAGGTAACCCAGGTGGTAACGCCCAAAAGTTTTTGAACGCGGAAACAATTTCGATAGTCCGAATATTTTGTAAAAGGCTACACTAGGTGTAGGCAACCCTCTTTTTGATTCCGGCAAAAACACACCCTTGCCATCAATCATTTTTACACCCACCGCACCGGCATCGGGTGTTTGATCCATAAAAGAAATCACTTTTGAAAAAGTGTCTTCCTCCACAACCGTATCGGGGTTAAGGAGTAAAATGTACTCTCCTGAAGCAGCGCGAATACCCTGGTTATTTGCTTTAGAGAAACCTACGTTTTCCGTATTGGCAATCAGTTTTACATCCGGAAAGCGGCTTTGTACCATTTCTACCGATCCGTCAACCGAGCGGTTGTCTACTACAAAAACCTCCGCATCAATTTCTGAACAAGCCCGCTTTACCGAGTGCAGTGCCTGTTCCAGAAAGAACTTAACGTTGTAGTTAACAATGATTACGGATAGTTTCAAGCGTGCTGTGTGTGTTATTGAGTATAGCAAAAGTAACAAATTATATGAACTTGGGCCGTGTATACTCCACAACACGGGTGTTTACAACTGTTTTTAATATTAGAAACTTATCTCGATATTTGAAAAAACTACTACCGGTGTCCTTACAGCAACTTCCCGGCTTTTTGAGAGCTACTCGGCAACTACCTCTTTACCTTATCGGGGTAGTGTTGGTTTCGTTTGCTTTCAGTGCTTGCGAAAGGAAAGAAGCAGAGACGTCTTTCGGCATTGATACCACCCAATCTTATTCGCAATTGGACACGTTGGAGCGGTCCATCAATGAGATTTTAATGTCCATTCCGCAGGGAAGTAAAGTGGGGGCAATTGATTCTTTTTTTGCCAACAAAAAACACATTCCCTTCTCACGTGAGCGCCACCTGGCTTATCGTGCAGCACATTACCTGAGAGATGAACGTTTGATGCTTGCCCTTTCTGATTTAGATACGCTTATAGAAATTACAGAGAAAAAACCTTCCGCACAAAAAATATATGCCGAAGCTCTTTTTAACAAAGCCGACATTTTTATCCTGTTGGGGAAATACAACTTTGCCTACGAATTTTACAGCAGAGCGGGAGAGGTTGCCAGAAAAACGAAAGACGCCTGTATCTCTTCCATGTTTGATTACCGCATTGCGATGGTGTTGTACCGCCAGGAGTTTTACGACAAAGCCATAGGTTATTTCAACAGGGCCAAAAGTTCATATTTGGCGTGCGACAGCTCATTTATTCCCATGTTCAGGGTGCAGGAGATTTATGACAACATTGGTCTTTGTTACTTTAAGCAGAAAAAATATGATTCAGCGCAACTGTATTATGACAGTACTCTGGCCTATATCAACAACATGCCGTCTGCCACGCAGCTTACTTCTGATATGTTAAACTCAGCCCGATCAGTGGTGTATGTTAACCAGGCGCAGTGCCTGCTGTACCAAGGCGATACACTTGCTGCACTTGCTGCGTATAAAAAAGGAATTACACCGGTAGCCAAGGCTAGAGAGAAAACTTTTACTGCAAGTGCATTGCTGAGAATGTCTGAAGTATTCGCGGCACTCAACCAACTCGATGAAGCAGAAGCAAGCATTGAAGAGGCAGAGGAGTTGCAACAGCAAACGGGCGTTGCTTCAATAAAAAGAGATTTGTACAAAGCCCGCTGGAAATTAAGTTTGCTCAAAAACGAAAAAGATAAAGCGCTGCAATACGCAAAAGCGTATTGGGATTTAAAAGACTCCATATTGATGGAGGAAAAAGAAACGCAGGCCAACAGCATTAATTTGTTTATGCAGGCGTTTGAGTACAACGAGCGGGAAACCGAACTTGTGGAGGAAGGCAGAAACCGAGAGCAACGCCTGTTGTTATCAGTAATTATAGCCATTGCAGCGTTTATTGCCACTATGATTTCTTTGTTTTCGTGGATGAAATCGCGTAAACAAAACAGACAGCTTTTGTTGTTGAATGAACAAATTGCGGACCAGAGCAAAACCATCAAACAAACGTATGAAGACCTGAAGTTGCTTGACCAAACAAAGGACCGCATTATGGGAATTGTTGCGCATGATTTACGCAATCCCATTTCAGCGATTTATTCCATGGCCACACTTTTGAATGAACAGGCCAAAGAGCGCAAAGATGATGAGGAGATTCAAATGACCAACCTGGTGCGCACAGCCTGCGAGGGCTCATTGGAGTTGATACAAGAGATTATGATGGTGGCCGACCTTCAACACAACAAAGGTTTTGTGAAGAAAGAGCGTGTACGAATCAATGAGTTTGTTGATTCTACGGTGAAGCTCATTCGTTTTAAGTCGGCAGAAAAGCGGCAGACCATTCAAATGATTTTGCCGGAACAGGAACAGGAAATAATGATGAGCCCCGATAAAATGCGCAGGGTGTTGAGTAATCTGCTGGTAAATGCCATCAAGTTCAGTAAAGACGGAAGTAATATTCTGGTGCGATCAGAAGTACAGAATTACCACTGGATAGTGTCGGTTAAGGACCAGGGCATTGGTATACCCGGCCACATGAAGAGTCAGATTTTTGAAACCTTTACCAAAGCCAAACGCGCAGGTACTTCAGGAGAGAAACCATTCGGTTTGGGTTTGTCCATAGTAAAACAAATTGTAGAAGCACACGCAGGCAAAATATGGTTTGAAAGTGAAGAGGGGCTTGGCTCTACTTTTTTTGTGCAGTTGCCGGTGGAGTGAAGTAGTAGGGATAAAATTTTGTCGGAGGATTAGCTTTCAAGCTAAGATAATGAATGCGGAAACCCAAACAATAATAACCAATGCCACCACCACTTGCATCTGGCTTGTGTTATAAGGCGTAGCACTCTGCGGGAGTATCTTGTCAGCCCGATTATGTTTATTGTCAAGTGCCAATTTTGAGAAACCGGTTACTTGTCGCCAAGCACATCTAAATAAACTATCTGCCTTTTTAAAAATGAACTTTAATGAGTCAGAAAGCCTACGTGTGAAGGTTTATCAAACACATTGTCCCCAAAGTGATAGGCCATGAACTATTTGGCCTCATCATAGTCTGCTTGCGTAATGTAATAATAAGAAACAAATTTTCCTTCGCCAATCTTAGCCTGAAGATATCTGCTCGCATTAAACAAATTTACAGTATCTTTCCAACATTCAGGCTTTATAGCATTAATACGGGGGATACCACAACGGTAGTCTGTTTTTCTTTTCCCATCGTCAAATTTAATTATTACTGAATCTGAGTCTCCAAAACTGAATGACCCACCTTCGTCAGTTTTATTATATGTATACGACCCGTTGACAGGTATTGTGAAAGTTTCATATGACCCATAGAATGTTCCACTTAAATCTTGGTTAAATAAATTGGTAATGATGATTTTGTGCTCACCTAATGGTGGGTGAACGTCTTTGCAGGAAAAGAATAAATTTACGAGGATGAAAAATAATATTAATTTTTTATACATATTATCTATTTTAAAAGTTGTTATAATATTCAAATAGATTGTACATGTCATTACTGGAAGCTTTATTAAGTTGATTAAGATCTGATTTTATGTTATTAAGTGAGGTGTTGCTAGGCAGTGCATCTTGTATCTCTTTTGCAGTAAATCCTGAAATTGGGTCATTAACAAAATAAGCATTATTTCCATTGGTCTGTTCGTTACTGTTGCACCTAACTCTACCCGCTATACGGTATCCGGTTCATAATGGACCTTCCCAACGTAACCTCATCCGCATATTCCAACTCACCACCTACGGCAATTCCCCTTGATATTGTTGTTAGTTTTACAGGAGACTCCCGCAGCCGCTTGGACAGGTAAAAGGTGGTGGTATCGCCTTCCATGGTGGCGCTTAGTGCAATCAGCAGTTCTTCTATGTTCTCTTCAGCTATGCGGGTCAACAACTTATCAATGTTTAAGGCTTCGGGGCCAATGCCGTCCATGGGAGAAATGAGTCCGCCCAGCACATAGTAGAGCCCGTTAAACTGACCTGTATTTTCAATGGCCATTACATCACGCAAATCTTCTACCACACACAGAATTTTTTTGTTTCGGTTAACGCTGTTGCATATGCGGCAGATGTTTTCATCAGACACGTTGTTGCATCGGCTGCAAAACTTTATTTCGTTTCTTAACGTGGATAATGAGGAGGACAAACGACTAACTTCATCAGGGCTTTGGCGCAACAAAAACAACACCATGCGCAAAGCCGATTTTTTACCTACTCCGGGAAACCGGGCCAGCTCGTTTACTGCCTGTTCAATAAGATGCGAGGGGAAGTTCATGCTTAGTGCATGTTGTGGTAAATGTTTGTGACGTCTTCGTCTTCTTCTATCATTTCAATCAGACGGCCCACCTCTTCTTCCTGTGTTTCATTGAGCTCTACATAGGTGGTAGGTATGCGTTGCAACTCAGCATTCACAATCTCAATTTTCCGGTCTTCCAGTGCTTTTTGCATGGCACCAAAATCAGTAAACGGTACAGATAACATGAGGTGACCTTCGCCATCGTCTTCTGCTTCTTCCAAACCGAAGTCAATCATTTCGAGTTCAAAATCTTCGAGGTTAATGCCGGTGTTCTTGATTTTAAAAATACCCTTGCGGTCAAACAAAAAATCAAGACTGCCGGATATTACCATTTGCCCGCCACGTTTATTGAAATAACTGCGCAGGTTGGCTACGGTACGTGTAGGGTTATCGGTAGCGGTTTCAATAATGAGGGCCACACCGTGTGGTCCTTTTCCTTCGTATACTACTTCTTCAAACTCTTTGTCCTGTTTAGTGCTGGCCCGTTGTATGGCACCATCAATATTGGCTTTGGGCATGTTCACAGCCTTGGCGTTGGCAATAATGGCCCGCAAGCGCGAGTTGCCCTCCGGGTCGGGTCCACCGGCTTTTACAGCAATGGCAATCTCTTTCCCAAACTTGGTAAAAGCCTTACTCATTTTGGCATAGCGGGCAAACATCTTATGCTTGCGCTTTTCAAAAACTCGTCCCATACTATAGTATACTTAGGGTGCAAATTTAACAATCCTGAGTACCTTTTGAAACCAAGGGGAATTAAAAATTCAAAACCGGCCAAAAGAAGAGTTGAGACTTTGGATATTAAAAACTTTCTAAACAGGCAGTATAATGTATGTAAAAGATAAATTATTTACTTGTCTTTTTGTAACAAGATTGTTATAATTGTATTACTCAAACCTTTAAAAAATGAAAAACTGTTTAGCCTTATTACTTTTGTACGTATTAGCATTAGTTCAAATGGGTTGTCGTAAAGACTCTCCTGATTCAGATATTTTAATTAACAAAGCAAAACCACACCCTGACAATTCACTTATTGTAACGGCACCCGGGTCAGAGGGGTGTATGGAGTTTGCCGCTGAAACCCCTAACCCATATACAGTATCTAATATGGTAGCAGCTTTAAATACCTTAGCAATAAGTGGAGAGCTTGGGTGTGATACATCAATATTTAATATTCGGGTGACCCATAAGTATATAAAGTTTAAACCTCAAACAGAGGCTCAGTTTGACTCATTAAATGATGACACAACTCTCATTCTTTTTGATTACCCATTACACAGAAAAATAACAAAAGGGGGAACATATTATCGAGACCCGACAGTACCTGAAGGGCAGCCGAATTTCCAATGGACGTGTGTTCCAATAGATAGACTATTGTCATCCGAAATCCCATATGACATTCTTGCAGAACTTTATATACCCGAAGAAGATCCCGAGCTTGTACAATTCTATGAAACCGCTTTTGATGATTGTATTACACTATTGATTGATGAAGCACTAAAGAGAACAGGAAATTTCGATACAACTGAAAACTATGATGCGATGACGTCTGGTGGAGAAGTTTTGGGGTTACTTCCTTCTAAATATACACCTAAGGGCTACATTACCGTATTTGACGATAGACTCAATAAAAATATTGGGCTACTACAAGCAAAAGTTAGAGCTCAGAGGTGGTTTGAAATGAGGCAGAATATGACTGATTATTTTGGTCATTTTAATGTTTTACATAAATTTAGATACCCAGTTAACTATTCAATTAAATGGGAGAGAGCAGACTATCATATCAGAAGCGGTACAATAGGACAGGCATACTTTAACGGCCCACATAAAAGGGGCGATTGGTATTTGAATATTGTTAAAAATGGTGTTTCGTGGGTCTATGCAAATGTTCATCGTGCCGCATTCAGGTACCACTACCTAAACATTGGCGGATTAAAAAGACCTGGGCAAAAAAATCTACGGTATTGGGTATATAACCATAGTTCACCAGGAGCACACTCTGGTGTAAATTGGAGCGAGTATATTAAAATATGGCGCTTTGACCAAAACTACTCACCCTATACTGCCGATGAAATTTACACTACTACTATTCATGAAACGGCTCATTCTTCTCATATTGATTTGCTTCCTGGAGGGGTCGTTTCTTTGGCCAATGTGGGCAAAATAATTTTCGAAAGTTATGCCATAGGAGTTGAGTGGCAAATAACCCAGTTGGAATATAGGAGTAGAGGAATTAGTGATTATTCCGGTCCAACATACTTTTCTGGAAACAATAATTTACTTTACCCCATTAACTATGGTTATCAATATTGGAACAAAAACATTGATCCAGATTACACATCATTGTTTATTGATTTAATAGATGATTACAATCAGGTTAATGCTAATTTCACAGCACCAATTAGTGATCAGGTGCAGGGTTATTCACTTGCCTCAATAGAGGGCTATCTCCAAAATGTTATTGGCCTTAACACGTTAAAGAACGAACTTAAGGCTCATAAACCAAGCAATGTAACTGACCAGCAAATTGATGACCTTATTAATGAATTTCAATGAAAGCGAGTATATTATTATCAATAATTTATTTATCTCAATTAGGATGCAATATTATTGGGGAAAAGAACACTTCTACAGACACAGTTATTATTAACCCAACATTTCACAGCATAAAAATCGCATATTATGAAAATGGCAGTATTGTGGATTCTATTATTTTAGTTCAAGGCGCGGTCAAAAAGGTGTCAAGCATTAATAACAGAGGCAAAGGATCTGGCTTAACTTACCCGGGTGTTGTAATTGCTTTTTTTGATTCCGCCTTAGTTTCATTTGATGATACAGTTGAAGTAATTCACTACCCCAAAAACGTAGATTCAACAAACGCGGCAACAATCTTTTATCAGAACTCAAGAAACATTTTTAACGAATACAATTACGAGCGACACATTGTTAATGAGAAGACTGATTACATTAAAAACGAATATAGGTATCAGTTTATAGAAGAAGACTACATATACGCAAGAGATAATTGACTTTTTCTCAGAGGTAATGACCAGTAAAGGCAGAACAGTCTATTTTCGAGTATTTAAAGTTATACTACTTTGGCTCGTAATCTTAATTTTATCGGGATGTCAAGGTGAAGAAACAACCACCAGCAAGTTTGTTTTACACAATCAATCGGGAGGGGTTGTAAAGATTGCCCCAAGTCTTACACTAAGTGATACGTTAATTATAAAAAGCAACCAAGTTTTAGAGTTTGATTTCGGATTTGAAAGAGGTACAACACAAGGGATTGAAACAGCTTTTTTCGCTGACGGTTTTCCTGTAACAGTTATTTTCAATAATCAGTTTCCAGTCGTTCATTACAGAGATAGTGTCCAACACTTAGGAAAGTTTTACAATATGCTATCTGACAGGTGCTTTTATAACACCTCCAGTTATAAAAAAAAGATTGACGACCCAAGCAAAAACTCTCGCTTTGTTACGCTAACATATACATTTACAGCAGAGGATTATGCATTTGCAAAGTAGTATGTTCATATTCTACTTTTATCCGGGTACGGTGTAACTATTTTCACTTTATTCGGGTTCTGTTACCATGTAGCAACATTACTTTAAGGAAGCCGAGTACATCCACACCAGTTTTTCCTGCTGGCGAATGTAATCGCTCATCATGGAGTTGGTGCCCTCGTCACCGGCTTTAGCTGAGAGCTCGAGTAACCTGCGCTCAATGGTAAGCAAAACTTCAAAAGAACTCAGCACCTCTTTTACCGCTTTTTTGCCATCGGCTATGTTTTGCGCTTCTTTGATACGTGCTGCTTTTACATAAGACGTAAATGAGTGCATGGGTGTGTGGCCAAGGGTGAGCACGCGTTCGGCTATTTCATCAATTTTGAGTAAGGCATCGGTATACAATTCCTCAAACTTGATGTGCAGCTCAAAAAACTTTTCCCCGGCAATGTTCCAATGAAAGCCGCGGGCATTTATGTAGAACAGTTGGTAGTTGGCCAGCAGTTCGTTTAACCCGTCAGCGAGTTCTTTGCACTTTTTAGTGTCGAGTCCGATAAGATTTTTATTTTTCATGGTGGTGCTGTTTATTTTATTCAAAGGTATGGGAACAACTGCCAATAGATTTTTTGGGTGTCTTATTTCCCCAACAGCACAGGATAACTTTTGTTTTCAGTTTGGTTTATAGAGGTAACTTTGTTTCATGTCACCTGCAGTACTTTTCAGCTTTGTGTTGGGTTATTTTCTAATTCTGCTGGCAGTAGCCTGGGTTACTTCCCGCAACTCCACCAACGATTCGTTTTTCATCGGCAACAAAAGCAGCAACTGGATGCTGGTGGCCTTTGGTATGATTGGCACCTCGCTGAGCGGGGTAACTTTTGTAAGCGTTCCCGGTGCAGTAGGTAAAGATGCCTTTGGTTATTTACAAATCACTATTGGTTACCTCATTGGTTATGTAGTGGTGGCCTATGTGTTGCTACCATTGTATTACCGACTCAACCTTACCTCCATTTATGATTACCTCAAAACCCGCTTAGGCTTTACTGCTTACAAAACAGGAGCAGGATTTTTTATTGTATCGCGCACACTGGGAGCTACTGCCCGCTTGTATCTGGTGGTAAAAATTTTACAGGATGCTATACTCGAAAGTTTTGGTGTGCCTTTTTGGGTAACCACACTGGTTATATTAATCATGATTTTACTATACACCTACGAGGGTGGAGTAAAAACCATTGTGTGGACGGATACCCTGCAAACCACCTGCATGTTGGGCGGTTTGGTTATTTGTGTCATTTATATTCTCAACAACCTGCAACTGGATTTATTCAGCGGGTTTCAGCAAATGGAGCAGGCCGGTTTAACGCAGGTATTTAAAACCGATGTACAAAGCAAACAGTTTTTCCTGAAACAGATATTGGCGGGGGCTTTTATCACCATTACCATGACCGGTATGGATCAGGAAATGATGCAAAAAAACATATCAGTAAAAACACTGGGCGACTCACAAAAGAACATGCTCACGCTCTCGGTAATTATGCTGGTGGTGATTGCACTTTTTCTCTACCTGGGCGGACTCTTGCATTTGTATGCGGCACAATCAGGGGTTGCTGTAACGGGCGACAAGTTGTTTCCGGAAGTGGCTTTGCACCACATGCCCCCTTTGGTTTCTGTGATATTTATTATTGCATTGATCTCTGCTTTGTTCCCCAGTGCTGACGGGGCCATTACGGCACTTACCTCTTCGTTTTGTCTGGATATTGTGGGCATACAACGCAATGAAAAACTCACCGATAAACAGAAGCAAAAAATCCGCCAACGGGTACACCTGAGTTTTGCAGTAGTGTTCTTGTTGTTTGTGTTACTGTTTAAATGGATTAACAGCGACAGCATGATTGGTGTTATTTTGAAAGTGGCAGCATATACTTACGGTCCGCTATTGGGATTGTTTACGTTCGGGCTCATCACCCAAAGGTCGCTCAACGATAAGTGGGTACCGTTTATTTGTTTAGCCTCACCCGTAGTCTGCTACTTTATTGATACCTACCAGAAAATGTTTACAGGCTCTTTTGAGATAGGGTTGGAGTTGTTGCTCATAAACGGAGCATTGACATTTGCAGGGTTGTTTTTGGTGTCGAAGAAAAACGAGGTTATCTAGCAGCGGTTTCGCCACTCACCAGCTGTAAGAATTTTGCTACCACCACTACCACCAAACAACCAATCACATTCAACCACAGGAACGAAATGATATCGGCCCAATACACACCTATGACGGTGGCTTGTGAAACGAGTGCAGCATAAAACACTTCCTTACCACCTATTTTTTTCAGGTAAAATGCCACCACAAAAATTCCGAGCATGGGTCCGTAAAAGATACTGCCCAATACATTCACCGCCTCAATTAAACTTCCCAACTGAGAGGCAAACATAGCTGTGGCAATGCAGAAAATTCCCCAAAATAAAGTTACCCATTTCGACATGTTGTAGTAGTGGGTATCACTCTCGTTTTTCACCCAAACGCGTTTGTACAGGTCGATGATAGTCGAAGAACACAGCGAGTTGAGTGCAGCGGCAATGCTGCCCCAGGCGGCTAAAAATATTACGGCTATCAGTAAACCCACCAAACCTTTGGGCAGATGATGCACCACAAAGTACAAAAAGATATAATTTGTGTCGTTTACGTCAGCCGTTTTATCGGCTTGTTTGATGAGGGCGATGGCCTCTTTACGTTTTTCTGCTTTCTGTTTTTCTGTGGTGTGTAAGTCGTGTTGAATCCTCTCCGTAGAAGCATTGTTATTTTGTGCAGCTAAAAGCAAACGTGTTTGAGTAGCCCCAACGGTACACAACGAATCATGTTCAGCCTCCACTTTTTTGAGTTGGGTCACACAGTCTTCGCAACCTGAGGCATATACTTTGTCCAGTTGTTTTTGGTTAAAGAACACGGGCGACTGAAACATCATGTAAAAAGTAAACAGCAGCGCACCAATGAGCAGAATCAGAAACTGCATGGGTACTTTTACCAGTCCGTTCATGAGCAGACCCATGCGACTTTCTTTCATGTCTTTTGCGGTGAGGTAGCGTCCTACCTGACTCTGGTCAGTACCGAAATAGGAGAGGGCCAGAAAGAAACCGCCAATCACTCCACTCCAGATGTTGTATTTATCTTTCCACCAGGCGCTGTCGGTTACATCAATTTTGGTTTCGATAATGTTGAGCTTGCCCATTTTACCGGCAACGTGCAAAGCATCTGAGAATCCTATGCCATCAGGTAATAAATGCACGATCATGTAACCGGCTAAAAACATCCCGATGAACACAATAAACAATTGTTGCATTTGTGTATAGGCCACAGCCTTTGCCCCGCCACTGATGGTGTACACAATGAGCAAACCACCCATAATGATGTTGGTGTAATAGATGTTCCAACCCAACAAAGAGGAGAGAATAATGGAAGGAGCATAAATGCTTATGCCGGTTGATAGACCACGTGAAACTAAAAACAAAATAGAGGTAAGTGTGCGGGTGCGTAAATCAAAACGTTGTTCCAAAAACTCGTAAGCAGTAAACACTTTCAATTTGTGGTACATGGGCACAAACGTGATGCAGAGCACCACCATAGCCAAAGGTAACCCGAAGTAATACTGCACAAAGCGCATACCGTCAGTATAGGCCTGGCCGGGTGCGGAGAGGAAGGTAATGGCACTGGCCTGTGTACCCATAATGGACAGCAGAATAAGAAACCAACTCATGGAGTTGTTGCTCTTAAAGTAACTGTTGAGGTTTTTCTCGTGCGTGCTTTTGTAAACCCCGTAAGAAATTACGGCAATCAAGGTAAGGGCAAGTACTATCCAATCAATGCTGCTCATCAAAAACTTTTCTTCGCCACCTTATTGTGTAAACCGTTTACCAGCAACAAAGCAGCCGACCCATACCAGGGGTGCAGCTCCATTACCAAACGGCCGGCTTGTATAGCAGGGTCGGAGGCCGTGAGCTCGCGGGCTTCTTCAACGGTGGCCACATTAAAAACATAAATGCCGCGCACCTCTCCGTTGTCCATAAACGGTCCGGCTAAAATGAGTTTACCCATATCGGCCATGCGGCCAATGTTTTTCATGTGAGCGGCTTGCAGTTGAGCTGCAGTAGCGGAGTCTTGATTTCGGTTAGGCCCCTTTTTCAGAAAAGCCATCACGTATTTTTTCATTCCTAGTTCATCGGCACCTAAAGAGTCGGCAAGATGTTTATCAAAGGATGGCTGTTGAGCAAGGGTGTTTTGTGCGATACACAGCAGGCATAGCAACATCAAAGAAGTGAAGAAGTATTTCATGTGCGGTTGGTTTAGGAGAAATAATGAGTAAAGATATAAAAAAGCAGCACCTCTGCCAGCAAAGCCATTACCACAACAGTGTACCAAATTTTCCAGCGGGTTTCTTGCATGGGTT
>JAGPCK010000038.1 GCA_018058135.1 Bacteroidia bacterium
CCCACATTTTCCTTCTCTAAACCTGTCTTTATACTCCTCTTCTTATTGCTATTTTAAACAACCTAAATCTCTCGTTTTCTTTGACCTACAAAATTCAACTTCAAAAAGTGATAAATGGTACACTACCCTATAAATGGATAGGCGCGTTATATTTTATGTCTTAATAAAAAAACTGTCGAATAGCATAAAAGTAAAAGTGCTATGAAACTAAATATTGTACCAATCCACAATCCCCATTGCGCTACATTCACATTTATTATAATTGGAGAGAGAATAAGAATAGAACTAATAATACAATCAATTCTAGAGTATACCGGAATCTCTTTATTCTTTCTAAGTAATCTCGATTTTATAAAACCAAGTGTTAGTGCTGTTGGGAAAAGATAAAGAGGTATTGCAATAATTGCTAATCCTGCACTTTTGTCATTCCCCCACGGAAAAAATTCAATAAATGAGGAATACAAAACAAAAGAACAAAAAACTACTATTAAGCAAATCAAATTGGCAATTATTAAGATTGGGAACCGCATATTAATTCAATTTAGTTTCTCATTTTACATCTATCCTTTTTCCGGGATTTCTCAATCCTTTGAATACTTCTTTTAACCTTTTAGCTCCTGACTCAATCATTGATTTGACCGAAATATTGTCTGTTGAATGAGAATCAATAGCACCCTTTTCAAGTGGCTCAATTTTATAGTTTGAAACATCTGCAAAACCTCCACCACCTTCATAATAATCATCAGAACCTGGAGCAATTTGGCCAGCTACTGCATCCCCATCCGAGTAAAAATTCAACATTTGATTTATTCCACGGTTAATTCGGGGGTTTTCAGGATCGCTAAATCCATTAAAGGCTGGGACGTTAAGGCCAATAATGTTTACTGTAACACCATATTTTTCATATAGCATTTGTGCTGCTTGAATTGCAACATTTCCACCATGACTGTGACCAATTAGAGTTATCTCCTCATCTACAATTTTATTTTTTTGTCGAAACTCAATAATATGATTTACCAACTCTTTTGCTGCCGTATTTCTACTTGCTTCACTATTCAAAATCCAGTTTCTATTAACTAGTCCTCCAGGAGATGGTGAATTCCATGAAAACGAAGCATCAATATGTTTGTTATTTGTAAATACCTTCGTAATACTATTTGTAAGAGCAGGAGACCATGTCTCTGGTCCGGATAAAGTACCATGAATGAAGAATGCCTCTCTTCCGTCTAAATCAACAGCTTGAATAGGCGTATTACTAGCAAACTGATATGGGGTTAAAAATGGATATTTGTTTGTTATAGGGTCAACATTCGGGAACTTGGCCAACCTAGGGCTATACATCCGCATACCGTAATCCTGCCAGTTACCATCACCTTCAACTTCATTATCATTTTCCTTCCCATTAAACCCGTAACGATACTTATCCGTAGTAGTAGCGTAATACACGCGGTCTTCCAAAATAACGCCAAAGGCACTGTAATCCGTTGCCTGCAATACTTCGGCTGTGTAATAGTCAGCTGTACCTTCAGTACAATAAGGTAGCTTTTTATCAGAAATTACTACCAGTACGTTGCCTAAGTGGTTGGTAAGTTCATACCGTTTGTTGCCACGGGCCAGTGCGGTGCGAAAGATATCGGGCTGGTAAAAAGTTACCTGCTGGTTGGTTTCTGTGCCAAAGTTACCCTCGTAACTGTTCCAAGTGCCGTTAAATACTACCTGTACCAATTGCCTGTTTATTTTTTGTGTTCCAATGCGGCTGCTGCCGTAAATGTGCCACTCATTTACTACAAATTTATCGCTATACTGGTTACTGAGGTGTATAAACATATCCACCAGTTGCTGGTAGGTATTGGATGAGAAGTGGGCCTGTATGTAACTGTAATACTGGGTGCGGGTGTAGGGTTGTTGGACCTGCTGCTGCGGGCCTATGAGCATCCAGTAGGTCTTATTGAGTTGCGCATAAAAAGAGGTCATATCATTTAAGTACAGCATATCGAGCAAGTAACCCGAGGCACTGAATTGGTAGATGAGCTGCCAGGTGTAAACTGAACCGGTAGCTAAAAATGCATCTATAATTTGCTGGGTGGTGTAGTGGGTAGTATAAATAGCGGTTAAATAAGGCCCGGCAAGTAATATACCTTCCAAATCGGGTGTGCTGTGCATGCCCATCATAAGGTTACTGTAACTGTTACAGCTTAGGTTTGTATGTATCCATTGGGCAATTTGTGTATTGTTCCAGGTGGAAAGTATAAACGTAGACATGGTATTGGCATCGGGCATAGGGCTTGAGGGCATTCCACCTGCATCCAGGTACATTTGTTCTAAGAGGGAAAGATTGTAAACAGATAAATGCATCAAAAATTGCAAAGGAGCATGGTTTACGCTTAGTTCAATAAAGGGTACACCGTTTGAAGAGCAACCCTGCGCATACAGCGTGTTTAAACCATATGTATTACTCATTTGATTGAGTAAAATAATCGGGTTAAATTGTTGAAGTACCTGATTAAACAACGTTGAATTGGAGAGCAAAATAAAGGTAGGGTCAAAGTGTTGTATAAACTGAGACTCATAACCTGATGCTAAAAGAGCACTCTTTAAATCGAGCAACCACTGCTGGCTGCTTCCCAGCGGGTGTAAGCCCTGTATAAATGTATTAAAATTTGTACCGCCTTCAATGCTTACCAGGGCAGCATTGGTTTGTTCAAAAGTAACTTTTTCGGGGTCAAAAATAGCCTCCAACTCTCTGCTGTAAGTGGCTAAAACATTGCCTTGCGCATCGTGCACGTAATAGGTGTACTTCCATAAACGTAAACCTGCCTTGGGTTTTACAATTTTACAAATACGGTGCCCGTCAGGGCTGTATTCAAATTCCAAATCGGGCTTAACAGAAAGCGCGGTGCGAATAATGCGTTTTATTTTTCCATACACTGTCCACTCAATGCTGGCAATTTCTTCCTGCGCATCAGCAATAAGGTTACCTATGGCATCGTACTGGTAATTGTTCAGGTTTTGGTCGTCAATATCATCGGTATAATTGGTGCTGCTTACTGCATCATCAACATGGGTAAGCCGGTTGGTGTTGGTCTGGTAGGTGTAAGTGAGATCATCTAATTGGAGGGGGTGAATACCCCCTCCTGCCCTAACCTGGGTTAGTATGTTGCCATTGGCATCGTACGTAAACTGATTTCGGTAATCAACCAGTGCGGCACCTGTGCTGCTCCATTCATTGTTGGTTAAGTCAACGTTGTTCCAACTGTTGGCAACCACCAGGCGATTGAGCTGGTCATACTGATAGGCATACCCCAGTGGCTGGTTGTTGTTTTCCATAAACTTGCCTATGGCCACCACCATACTTTTGATATTGCCGTTGTACAAATTACCTACAGAAGCATGAAAGGCTGAACCGGCCATGTTGGCTTCAAAATGATTGGTTCCGCTTATGTTGGCCTGGTTAATGGCCAAATAATCCTGCAGCCCTCCGGTACTTTGATAATAATTGAGTGTAAACCCGTATACATCACGTGCCACTGCGCTGTGTGCGCTTGATGCGTAACCATCTTTCCCCATGTCTCTTTGAGGGTTAAGGGTGTTGGAGTTTACGCCCTTTAGCCAGCCGTGCAGGGTGTAGGCATAATCAATGCCCTGCACTTTATGCTGCCCTAATTCTGTTCGGGCAAGTGGCCCGTGTTTGTAATATTCATACCGCGCATCCCTATCCCAGTGTATGGCATCGGTACTGGTGTAAGCTTTGGTAAGGCGGTTATCAGCATCGTATTCATAGCGGTGATAAAACTCATCGGGTTCACCTGCCTGGTAACTTACCTGGTTTACTTTACCACTCACCAAATCATAACTGTAATCAACTTGTTTGTTGCTTTGCCCAAGCGGAGTCTCTAAAGATTTTACTTCCCTAACCATGGAGGCCACGTTGCCATGAATATCATAGCTGTAATGAACGGCTGAATTGTAATCGCCTACCTGAAGTTTAGCAAAGGTGGTATGCGCTACTCTTCCTCTTAAATAATTCTGCTGAAAGCTGAGGGTATACTGGGCATTGTCATAGAACGTTTTGGTAATTTCCCGTTTATTGGATGCACTGAAAATATCCTCCACATCTGCCGGAATTTTAGAATTGGTGTGTGTAACGGAAGCCGGGTTGTTCAACGAAACGGGGTACAACATTTCCCCTACTTCTTTAATTCTGCCCAGCTCATCGTACCGCGTGTAACTGTAATGCTTCTCAAACGGTGTGCTTCTGGTTGCCTGTACAGCATTTTGAGAGAAAATGATGCGCCCCAGATTGTCGTAATAAAAATTACTTTCACCGGCATCAGGAGTGTGTTGCCATATGAGTTGATTAAGGGTGTTGTAGTTATACGTAGTGGGCAGGGTGTGAGCAGGAGTTAAGGAAGTGCTGATTTGGTGAGTATAAATTGCCCGGTTTGTTTTTACCTGATCAAGTTGTGTACCTGAAAGCACCTGCACACCGGCTGGTGGAACAGTTTGAATAAGGTTACCTGCTACATCATATTGATACAAGGTATAGTGGTACTCATGTCGCTCAGATATCATTTCAAAAATTTCATTTGGAGCGGCACTGTAGCAGCGCTCTAAATAAGCGGCACGGAAGTTTTCTTCTGCTATACGCAGGTTTTCGAGGTACTGTGAGCGTGCTTTGAAGGCTGCAGCTTTGAGCAACTGTGCCTCACAGGGCGAGGGTGGATTGATAAAGCGCGTAAAGAGGGGTTCGTTGCAAATTTTACGTTTAGGTTCGCAACAATCACTTATAATTAAATTAGTAGTAAAGCCGGTGGTTGAAATCCAAGTGGGTGCATTACCGGGCACTTCAACCAATATCTCAATGGTGAAGTGCTGAGTTCCGTTGGTATAAACAGATGTAGGGGTAATATTACGTATATCCCGAATATGGTTTACATCAGAAAATCCTTGTACTTCTTCCAAATGCCAACCTTGGAAAAAGGTACCGTCACTAATCCCGAGTTTAAAGTAATTTTTGCTGTTTACATTCACGTAATCATAAAACCATACAGGATACGTGGTGGGGTTAATACCATTGTTGGTACAAGTTAAAGGATCCAGATTCGCATGAGTGTTGAAGGTTGATTTCAGATATGCCAGTACTGTGTTTAAATCGAGGGGATAATCGAGCAGATTGAGTCCAACGGGTGGATTGTATGGGTCTGGAGAAACCATCAGATATTTAAAAAGATTGATAAAATCTCTCATCCCATCTGTGTAGTCAGAACATATAGAATACATTTTTTCTGTAGGGCAGGTTGTTGTTGAACAAGGATATACTTCAACATCTTTTTCGATAACAAAAAAATTATGCTTGTACTCGTTAGCAATAATCAAGTGATTGCGCATTGAAGTAGCATCAACCGGAGGAGGTGTTTCTGCCGCTGTTTCATTCAAAACATCACATATCAACGGACACTGGCATAATTTACCTTTTTCTTTTACTAGTTTAAGAAATGTGCAATAATCATCCACAACTCTAACAGTCTCGTCATTGATAATTTGTGTATCGGTGAAGTCATGAATACTCATTTGCACTGAATTTTCACATTGACTTAAAATATCATCTAATGTAAGCGTACCTCCATTGTATGTGGTTTTTACATATACGCCAAACATGGCAGCATAGTCTTCAAAATGTTCATGTTGAGGCAAGGTTAACTGATTGTTTTGTTTGGCCTGCAACCATTGGGCATATAACTCATAAATTTCGATACAAGCGCAAGTGCCAACCGGAGTTAGAGGAAGATTAATGATATTGTTGGGAGGTAAAGGGGTAATTGGTGGTGCCTTTTTCCAACTTTTAACAAATTGAGGTAGTACCATTTCATCAGCTTGATCTTCTAAATCTAATCCTGCAAATGCAGCATACATTTTATTACAGGAATGAACAAAATCAACAAACTGCGGATAGGTGAGGTTAAAGCCTTTTTTACGGTTAACAAAGTTGGCAAACATTTCAGGTATCTCGTGTCCGTTAACCGGAAAGGCATTGTAAATATTTTTAAACTGAATAGCCAGCTTAGCAATATCACCACAAGAAATACAGGCAGGGTTGGTGGCTTTACAAAACCAGGCATCGGGGAATGGAGGAATAGTTGTGGGTATACCATCGCGGTAAAGCTGTCCGTTTTGATTAATGGGAGGAGATAAAACAACTTCGGTACCATTATCAATGCCACCGCCATCAGGTCTAAATCGACAGGCATCCAATAAAAGGTCCACATCTGTTTGCGTATAATTTGTTCCAAATGTTTTGTTGATGAATTCATGCAGCAACAGACATCCCGGGTTTTGAGAGCTCCAGATAAGGTGAAACTCTTTTAGATCTTTTAGGGCATTGCAGGCACAGTCATCCTGTCCGCTACGCATCACCACATTGCCTGAGGCATCTTTTTCTACATAGTAGGGTGAAAATTGATTTGTATTGGGGTCGTCAGACAAATGGTAATCGTGGTAAGGCTCAAGCGGGAAAGCAAGTAAATCGGGAGAACAAATTGATGAAAGGGGAATATTATATTTCTCAAATACTTCTTTAAAAGATTTCTCTGGGAATGTGCTATTCTTGGGTAATACAGAGGATGAGCCGTAAGGGTTGTTCTGATCACAGCCTCCTTTGCAAACTAGCACTAAGTCTTCAAGCAAGTCGTTAAACACGGTTTGCGAGATGTTACTCAAACAGCCCTTCAGCTTTTCACGCCAGGTATCTTCATAACTGGAGCATTGCGTATGGCAGGCTAAATCAAGTTTATCATTAATTTCATTTTTAACTAAATCTGGGTCTTTCGAATCATCATTCTTAGTTAATCCTATGTACTGGGCTTGCACATTCGGACTTGGAAACAATATCTGAAATTTTGATTTGTCAGGCTCCTCCAACAAACTCCTGAAGTATTCTACACGATTACTGCCAGATGAACATATTTCTAGGTTTTTAATATAAACCACCTGTTGCTTTAAACTAAGGTAAATGCCCCTGAAAATTTTCCAGGCCTCATTACGTTCTTCGGGAGTAAGGCAGTTGGAAAGAGTATTGTTTGGAAGAAATTTATTACGCAGGCAGGTAAAATCGACTGGTACGGGGCAATTTCTTGAAAGTGCATAATGCCAAGCACTAAGAGTACTATTGCCATTGGTGGTTCCTGATAAATAGACTTCGTAGTTAACAAGACCTTGCGTCATGTCTGCTTTAAAAGCTGTATTGCGTCCAGTTGTGTTACCAAAAGGGTCTTCGTTTCGAGTGGGACTAGTTGGGAAGAATTTTGCTGCTGACAGCGGGGTAAGAGGAGAAGAAACGTTGTCAATATCATCGGTTAATCTCAACGGGTTAAGAAAACCTTTGGCAAAGGCTTCATCCCAGGTGGGGGTATTAATCATTTCTGCATCAAACTCATTGCTGGCGGTTTCTTCAACACACCTGAGGTAATGGCAATACTCCGGATGGATGGTTGCGAAACGATAGGCCCACTCGGGTTGCCAATTGGTAAACAATTCGTTGGGGGTTATCTGTGAAAGCGGTTTTAAAAATCCGTTGATCATAAAACGCATAGTGTCCACATTATACGAAAGCGCATTCACCCAGTTATCTAATTCAGTATGTATAGTGGTGCGGTTACTGCGGCTACAAAGAGCAAAAATGCTGAATGATTGATTAATAACCGAAATGCTTTGGCTCTGACTGTTCATACCATACAAGGCATACTGCCCGCCCGGGCTCACATGTGCCATCATTGACATGAGGTAAGAGCGGCATTTATCATCTTTGTTGCACAACACATCACATTGTTGTATCCTGAAGTCGTATACCTGACTTAAGTATGTTTCCTGCTGTTGTGTAAGTGTAGTAATATTATAATCGGCCTTGTATGAATCTTTAAATTGTTGTAAGGTGCCTAATTGATCTTTACACGTTTCACAGTTTATGTCACAATCAGTCAAATCAACACCCGTCATTATTTGTTGCAACAACTCTTCCTCTCCGGGCAAACAACCTTCAGCTTCTGCTTTTTCTAAATACTTTTTAGTGTAATAATCGATAGCGTCTTTATTCACTTTCAATTTTTTTGACAAGGTGTACTGTCCCTTGGCCAGGTTTTGAATAGTAATAAATCCGTTGGCATCTAAAAACGAAGTCAACTGGTCATCAGTACTGAATTTATATTGTGCCGTTACATTATCACAAGCTATAGCCGCAGACTCGGTTACTTCAGGAGGTAATTTACCAATGGTGCGCACAATGGGCACTCCACCGGGCATCATTTCCTGATTGCAATCGTCCCTGAGGCTGATTTCCAAATCGTACACACACTCACTGCAAAAATTAACCGGGCATTGCTCTGTAAGTTCTTTGGTAGTGAGTTCGTATTTGAATTTATAATCAGAGTTGTCGCTCTCCACCAATATTTCCCTCACAATATGAAGTTGATCTTCTTTGATTGCGCCTGGTAAAGAAACAGGTGGTGGTATAAGATTATCCTGCTGTGTAAATGTGGCATTAGATGAAAGCGCTTCCATGTGAGGTGGCGCATTACCAATGAGCGCAGTAGCTATCACCTTGTCGCTTGCATCTAAGTAGGAAACACTGGTTTGCCCGTTGGCATCAGTAACGGTATTCTTTTTATAGTGTGCTGCGAAGCCCACATTTGTACCCAATAATCTGTCGAGGTCATTTTGCTCAGGTGTGGCATATAAATAACTGGTAGCTCTTCCTGAAGCAAGAGCATGATCAGGACCCACTCCACTTTGGCGTCTAACACGTCCGGTGTTATCGGGTGTGTACTCTGTATGCGTATAGGGATATAGTTTTGCATCAGGAATATACTGGTGCATGGCAGTTGATACATCAGGATTATTGAGGGAATAATATTTTGATGCACCGGCCTGGTTGTTCAGGGTAATGGTTGAACCGGGACTGCTACAATAGCTTTCGAACGCATCTCTGTCAAAGTCCTGCTGCGCAAAAGTCTTGTTAGCGCTGTTAAGTGTAAATTCTGTATAATACCCAAGTATGGAACTGAAAGCAGGCACGGGTAAGGTAGATATCGCTTTACGGCCAGCGTGATCATAAAAAGACTCAGCCACCAGTGCCGTATTCTCAGAATTACTCAACGTTACTGACTGCCTTGCCCTGAGTGAGCCATCAAAATAGGACACTACCTCTTTACGTTTACCATCTTCAGCATAATTGACTTCGTATTGCCAATTGTATGAAGCGAAGTGAGGAGAAGTAGCAATACAATCATCGCTATGACTGTTTATTACCTGACCAACCGTGCCTGATGCATTGGGCAAGCTCCATGTACCTGTTACTCTGTGAGTATATTGGGGACCTCCCATACCCACAGCCCTTACACG
Organism: Bacteroidia bacterium; assembly: GCA_018058135.1. GTDB lineage: Bacteria > Bacteroidota > Bacteroidia > UKL13-3 > UKL13-3 > JAGPCK01. Next base: position 9,394 of record JAGPCK010000038.1, read on the forward strand.
AAAAATAACATAGCCGTGTTCAAATACCGTGTTCAAAGAATAGGTATTTGTTTTAAGAGTAACCCGCTCCCAATTTTGATTAAATGAATACGGCAGGTTAGCCGGAGCAATAAAAGTTGATGAACTTCCGGGTAAATTATAGTCATCCACCCAAATCCATTCCAACTCATATTCAGATGCCCAGCTCATAAATGTCCAGTTAATATCAATGGTCTGATTTGTAGTGCTGAATAGTGCCTGCAGCTGCGGAATGGCATTCAAAACGGCTGAACTGGCCATATTCCACCTTCGGGTAAAATCCATATCGTTATACAAACAAAGGGCGCTGAGAATATTGTTATCTGTACTACTGTAGGTTATCGGAGTAACAGTAACCTCATACGCTCCGTAGAGCAGGTAAGTACTTTTCTCTATATAAGATTGCCCTGTTTGAGGATTGTAGGTTATTGTCAGGTCAATGTTATTTAAGGTATGAGGTGGATCATTTGGATCATCAGTAAAAAGTTTGTAAGTAATGTTTACAGAGGCAGTAAAAGTAACCAATCCCTGAATGTGACATAAGTTGGCTTCATTGCATATACCCAGGCTAATGCGGTTGCTTATATCGTTAGGCTTGAGTTCATCTCCAGCTGTGTTAATATCAGCCGTTGTGGTAATAGATGAAACGGGGTTGGCATTTAGCGGTAACTCATAAAGCGTTTCAAAATTAGTTTTGAGAGGCGTAACCTGAGCAGTAGCAATGTGGCTATACGCAATAGAAAGCAATAGAAAAATTGTTGAAAGAACAACTGCATTAAGGCTTAAACTGTTGCTCGCAGGTTTTACACTGAAAGTCATATTTGCGTATCGCTTTATTGAGGTGAAAAACAGTTCTGTCACATTTCGACAATAACTTGAAATGTGGTTAGCAACAGCATTACGGATAATATTTTTTCTCATTACAACCGGTTTAGTTAAGTGAGTTGATAAGTTCATAGTCTTTAAATTTATCGGTGAGAACAATGTTCAATTGCTTTTTTTTCCTTCTACTTTTTGGTGAAATAACTGTGACAATGGAATTATAGCCATCAGGTGCACTACCGGAAGGATAGGTGGCATAATCTGAATAAAGAGAGATAATTTTTTGCCCGTTGGAATAAGTAAAAGCAAGCTGATTCATGAGGTAGTTTTTTTTGTTGTAACTAACAGAAGCGCTGCTGTATTCTGATTTATCAAACCGGAAAGTAATTGAGCAAACATCTCCTATTGTTAGCGTATCTATTCCTACTGCACCTTTCATCATTTCTTTCAATTCCCGAACCTGTTGAGCAGACGACTCATTGCGTTTGATATCAGGTTCATTCACGTACACTTTTTTCTGTATGTGGTCAGCCACTACGGAATAATCTGAAGAAAAAACCCTGTCGTAAGTAGGAAGTTGAAGAAGTACATTCCCTTTAAATACAGCAACGTCATATGAAGCATTGCTCTGCGGATTAACCGAATCGGGCAAATAATACCTGATGGTAACTTTGTAGCGCATACCTGTAGTTAGGGCATGAGCATCAGCAATTTTTTCATATTCACCGGAAACGAATTTATCCAAATGCTGTGCAAATGCAGCTCCCGAACATAGTATTCCGATAAACAAAATAACCCACCTCCTGTATTGAATAACAGGCTTCCTAAGTGTGAAAGTGGCAATTGATCTGATCATATTATTGTTTAACTGTAGATGAACGTGCAGACTTTAAAGTAACGATACCTTTTACCGTTTCTTTTTTCACTCTGATTAATGCTCCTTGCTGATCATATTCATAGAAAGTAGCGAAGTTATTTTCATCTAACTCAGCCCTTAACTTCAGGCTTACCGGATCATATACAAACGATTTAAGGTTACCATTAAACGGATGTATACGAATATCATCAAACCAGGCTGCCCGTTCAGTTCCTGCTTCAAGAACAACGGCTATGGAAGTAATTTGAGAGGGGATAGTGAATGTCTGTTCCATTCTTTGCCAACCTTCAATAACAGGACCGCTTGCCTTCACAATATGAACAATATCCGGAGTAGCAGGATTATTGTCTTTAAGCACAATTTTTACGGAAGGTGCAGTATATGAAGGAAGGTGCCGAGGTTGCTCATCCCTTACCCAGGCACTAAGAACATACTGGGTTGCAACATCCGGATAAAAAGGATCAATACAATCACAGGTACGAAGCCTGTACACATGATAATCATTCCTTAAGCACTGAAGCTGCGCCTGCACCGGATCTGGAGGAGTAAATGTTCTACGCGTTACACTGTGGCTTCCGCCTGCTCCTACTTTAAAACTTTTACTTCCGGTATGTGCATACGCATTATCTCTTAAATTAGATAACGTTTGCCCTTGTTTAAAATTCCAGTGCTCCTGTTCACACTCAGGTAACTGATAAGATAAATCCTCAAATCCGTCAAATGCTATTTGCCTAAGACGGGCGTTACTTCCCACTGCTTCAGTAAGATTATTTTTTGCATAAAGAGCAGCTGAATATCTGTGAAGCGCATCCTCATTTTCAATTTCGTTGCCGGCAGGTGAATAATGAGAAATGCGGTTGGCCCAAACCCAAGGGGTAACAGGTGATGGGGTCCAGTTTACCAGTGCTGGTGATGACGGAGGTGTCCAAAACGGAAGATATGATTCATATGTACCATCTTTACGTGTGTTTACGGGATTAGAATAAGACCTTCGGCCATCGTACAAAAATTCCCGCTTAGGTCTCCAGTTTCCTCTTAACCCATGCAAATACGGGTTAATGAAACTGAGTTTATTCTGAGGTGATTCACAATCACATTTATAGTACTCACAAAATTTCATCTGCGGCCGCAAACCGGGGTCTGTAGAATGGTGCCATTGGGCCTGTTCGAATTCTATGCTGCCTACTCGTTTGATGTTGAAGTTAAACAGGTAGTCATGGGCCAATGAACCGTTTATTACTAGCTCAGTGGATGGAATAATATTCACAAACTCATTTTCTTGTGCAGGACGTTGCCCGGCTTCCAGCAACGGACGTTGTTCTGCCTCCACACTGAACCTGAAATTAAATCCACACCCGCCTTCACTCTGGTTCATACAGCAGTATAAATAACTTCCCGGTGCCTGCGGATCGGGATACTTTTTACAAAGACCTACCTTCCAGATAAAAAGAAACGCTCCCGGGTTCGAGGAAGATTCATAAGTATGCTCTACTTTAAATACATATTCTCCTTGCATCGGACACATGCTGTCGAGTATATGTTTCAGAAAACTTTCTTCCATAAGCTCAGCAGGAACAGTATAGTCACCCGGTATATCAATACGGAGATTTGGCGGATTTTGCGGTAACGGTTCAAACAAGTAGTCAAACATGCCTGTCAAAAACGGCCCGTAAGTAGCCGATTGATCTTCGCAGTATTTTGCCGGTTCGCAATACTTTGCCCAAATATCACTGAACTCAATTGCCTTGGTATGAATTACCCGTGTAGCTGTATTAAATACAACTCCAGAGTATGACGGCCCGGATGGCGGCACTATCGTTTGCACAGGTGAATTTTGAGATGAGGTTTGACCTATAACGGTGTTCTGAAGATTCTTTCGTCCTGATTTAACAACAAGGATAGAAAACACAGTAACCGGAATAGGTGGAAGTGCCGGATACTGAGGATTAATCAACTTAACATGTGATTTTATTAAACCCTTTTCATCAATAAGCAAAAGCGGATATGGTGCTTTATCAGATTTGTGCACCCAGGCTTTGGTGGTTAAACCGGGATACGTTTGATTAAATAGCAATAATTCATCACCCGGGTAAAGATAATGTTCAATACCATTACCGCCTGATGCAGCATAGGCTGTAATTACACCATTACTGGCACTAACACCATGTAACATGAGTCCTGAATTTTTATAAACCCCGCTCATGCCTTCATAGGCAAAATGGCTCAGGTATTTGAAATCAAAAATATCGTCACGGAATTCATTTTGAGTACGTGTAAGAAGTACATTACCTGTTTCACTGTCATACAACAGATTTTCTGTTTCAACTGATGCCTTGTTATCGTGCACAATGGTTTTTTGGAGTATACCAAAACGACTCACTACTTTAGTTGCCACCATGGATCGCGAGCGAATTCTTTTTGCATTATGCACAGGCCAGGCCATTGGGAAAGGTACCGGTGCAACGGCCGCAATAACCATATCAGTAGTGAACTGCACTCCACTGGTTACTGCATTCATATTTGATTCCCTACTGTCCATGTAAAAGTCTATCTCCACACCAATATCCCTGTCATTCTCGACTCTGTTGGTAGTTTTGTCAAATACGCTAACCTTATTATTGAGTTTATTGATAACTCTGTTGCCTTTTTGATGTTCACTCTTATAAAAATACTCCACACCTGACTGATACGTTTTTGCCCCTTCACTATAAACCCATTGTGCCTTTGGTTTTCCGTTCATATCATTTAATTCAATGATATATCCTTGTGAGCAGGTAAGGTAATCCTCCGACTCCATAGGAATAACCGACCATTCCCTATGCCTGATGGGCTTAATATGTGTATTAGCTACTATAGTGGGGTAATCTCTTGTGGTATAAAATTCATGTACTACTTTACCTGTGGCATTTTTAGTTATTGAAGCTCCTGCCGGTTTAATGTTGCTAACCGTTACTTTGCTGTAGGTGACACCCGGAGACGGGAAAAAAGATTCCCCGAAAGGAATTTCAACGAAATATTTTTCGTCAATGGCCATAAGGTTCTCAACAGATGTAAAAAGGGGCTGCCTCCAGGGGTTCTCATCATTGCCAATTGCCGGTTCATAGCTCGCCACACCACTGCTAATAACTTTTTCTTTGACCCCAAAAACATCTTCACTTGTAGTGTAAGTGTATGACTGCCCGTATTCAGCCGTTACACGTGCTGCCTCGGTGGGATTGGTTATGCCCGACATGCCGGCCCAATTGTCTGTTAAACGAATTTCCTTTACCCGATGACCGCCACCCCTTTTTTTGTAATCAGGATTGTAAAGACGAATCCATGATTTTTGGGGTGTGAAAAGACGTGCACAACCGCGGTTTTGAAGTGTGCGATTAAAACTGGAGAACAATGTTTTTACTTCACCCATTGAACTCAGCAAGCCTCTTATTGATGATTCTTCTGTATTTTTAGGTTCAGACCCCGGATAGGCCCATTTGGGTTTTTGCAAACGCATGTATTGCCAGGCTGCCCTGGCTAGTTGACCCACCTGTGTATTTGCATTCTCCCTGTCGCCAATGCCCACTGATTTTAGCTTCACATACCCTACGGTAATATTCTCATTATTCAACACGTAATTGGCAACACCCACATCAGGCAGCCCTGCACTTGTCAGCTTGATATCAGCATATCCTCTAACGTATTCAAAATGTTGCTGATCTCCTTTTAAGTCAACCAGAATAGTGAAATTCAGAAAATCGATGGGTTTACCATTCTGGTTAAGAAAATAGTCTTTCAACACAGTTTGGGCAGAAGTGCCCAGGCTTAATTGAAAGAATAAACACTCGTGGTGCTTTCTGTCTATGGTGTAGAGCTCATTGAAAGGCACGGCATTTAACCCGTCCAGATGACCCGCTCCAATTAACCTCACCATCTGCATGGCCCTTTTATGTTGTACGAAAGCATAATCATCGGCCTCATATCCAATAGAAATTTTACCGCCAGAAGGCAGGGTGATTTCTTTCAAACACCAGGCTGATGCTTCTTCATCAACTGACGCATCCTGCTGGTTCACATATGGAAATTCCGCATTTGAAAGTACGGAGTTGATGGGCCTGTAACTGCCCCAGCGGTCATATGCTTTTGGCATATAAGACGGATTATTTGAACTGTAGGAAAACCTGTACGGACTTAATGCCGCTTTGTTTGATTTACCATAGGTGAAAAAAATCTTTTTTAAGGTGAGCTTACCTTTGGCACTATTGATATTGACTCCGTTTACATTAACAGCACTGCCGGTATTGTTCGGTACATCTGGGCAAAGTGAGTAATCATACTCAAAGTGCACCGTTTTAATGGGAACAGCGTTGGCTCCGTTCAACTCACGGTCTCTCCTGCTGTAAAGTGTTATTTTATCGAGTTTTTTAAGTTTATTACCTGGCTGCAAAGTGCCGTTTTCATCTGCACCTATGGCATCTTCACGATCTGACAGGGTAAACTCAGCAATATAGTTTCTCGACTCAATTGCGGTTACGTGCCATATTTCTTTTGCCCCACATACCAGTGACGCGTTATCGTCATCCGCATCTGTAATTGATTCCTGATTGTATGATGCTGTTTTATATTGGTCAATACCGGTACCCACCTTGCCTACCGGTGTGCGCCACAGGTAAGAGGGTGTAACAAGACTATACTTTAACTTAACGGCTGACCCTAAATCGTCATTAAAGGTAACCCCATCTCCGGTTACATCAACGTAATCGTTAGAAAGTACTTCAGTAAGCAAATAAGAATGAACAAAAGCCGGTGTTTTGGTTTTCGAAAAGTACTTATTAAACCCTTTTGCATTTCCTTCACTTTTGTCGGTATTGGTATACGTACATAACCCCGTTTGTGCATCTGTGATGTTAACTGTCGGGTCAACATTAAAGACGAACTCCTGCTGTTCCAGATTATAGGCCGGTATTCCATAAACATACTTCATACCTGAAGGGTTCATTGCGGTAATCTCAGAAATATGGTGACCTTTTCTGTGGTTTCCCATTCGTTCAAATGATTGCTTTTGTTGATTACCATTTGCTTGTGAAATAGTATACGAATCAATTGTTCTGCTAAGACCTGCCGATCTGGCAAAACGGGACGTTAAATAACTTATGTTCTGATTACGTTTATCACGTTTTTTTCTGATATTTTCCTGATGTGAGGTATTTACTACTATCCCGTCAGTATTGGCTTCCTCTTGTGTGGCTATAATAAAAGAGGGCTTGGTCAAAACTGCTTTGCTAACCACGTTCATGGGATTCAATGAATAATCTGTACTGCTTTTTATGTAGGGTCTTACCAACTGCTCATTTCCAAACACAGCATAATAAGCCTCATCTGTTGGAGTTAACTCGCCAACATTTTTAAAATAGGCCGGTTCATAGTGGGGGTATATCGGGACGCCTGGGCCGTTTACACTTAAGGAATAATCTTTTGAGTACCCAAAAACTGACCACAAGGCGTGTTCAGACCATGGAGCAGATACCCCATCCACATTATTAACTTTCATACTACCGCCAAGATGTAAATCCGTAGGCCCCCCCCCAAGTTTAACACCTGCACTTCCGGAACTGCTCACCTTTGTACCAACATCATCATGCAGAATATTGATATCGCTGCGGTAGGGCCTGTATTGGGCTCCGATTCCCTGACCGGTTACTACATACTGATCATAAGTATAGTTAACCAAAGGCAGCATCTGGGTATTTTCAGATAACACTCCTTCCCCTTCCCTGTTAAAATCAAGCAACACATTGTTTGAATTTTTTTTGTGTGTATACAAATAGCCGAATGCCGGTTTTGATATAGACACTCCTTGATACAGCGGTTGTTCCTGGCTGTAATAACCTGAACCGGTAAGGTTGGGGTGTGTGGTTTTAGCAGCAGCGCCCTGTGTGTAGGACAAAGAAAAACTGGAGACCGACATGGGTTGATTTATAGACGGAGAATACGTCTGATTCACGAAACTAATGCCTGAGCCAAAAGAAAATGAACCCGCTTTACGTACCTTGGTTTCCGTTACAACATTTCCCTTATCATCTGTCACATCTTTACCTGTGTCATCCTTTTTAGGAGTAGTTGTTATCAGATTTGTACCGGGTTTGAGTCCAAAACTCATACCTGACAAACCTGATCTTGAGTTAAACTGAGCAGAAACAGAAGCATCAAGTGTAATAGCTGATTTAACCGAGGGTTTTTCTTTACTTTCAAATTCTTTTACAATAGCAGAGTAAGACACAGACGGCTCCACTCCAAAGCCTTCTTGTGAGTTGGCCGATAATCCCAACCCAAAGGTCATAGCATCACCCATTATGGAAACACTGGGCCCGGCTCCTATCTCATAACCTACACCTTTGTAGTTGTTGTAGTTTACTCCCAATGAAACGTTCATTTGTTCTCCTATGAGCTTTATCCCTAATATTTCAAAACCAGGTCCGGTACTAAGTCCAAATGAAATTGCTTCCTTCATTTTCACCAGCTTTTCAATTTTATCAGGATCATCTGCAGATCCGTCAAAATCATCCGGCAATCCTCTCATGTTGCGGTTAATGGAACCAGGGTTAATGTTCCATCCCAATCCTACCCAACTGGCTTCCTGGTCCATAGTAACACCTGCGTGGTAAGCAATATTGATGGGGTAGCCTTCTACATCCAACAGCGGGATATTGTAATTAAAATCTCCGGATGATAAATCCACCATCTCGGTAGTACCTACAGGTTCAAAACTCTGCACTTCAGGCTGGCTTGGTCCACTGGTTAATGCCCAGGCGGCAGCAGGAAAACAAATTTCGTAACCTATTGTGAGCAGCAACAGAGTGGAAATGCGTTGAATGGTTTTCTTTGATCGTGTCATCAGTTAATAGTTAATTTAGATAGTTGATGAATTTTTTCGGAGTCAATGTTAAAACGAAGCTCTCCCAGTTGAAAGAGCTGATCGTTATATATCAATTGCAGATTGGATACTGTCCCTTTGTGTTGTTTTTCAAACAAAAGGGAAACGTCTCCATAACCTGTTAGTTTATATGTTCTCTCAAAATGATGCAAAACACACGGGAGTGTATCTTTACCATCTATTAGAGTTAAATCAGTATTAAAAAAGCTGTTGAGGTGTTGCAATCTTTGATGCGAAATCTGAGGGTCATTGGAACCAAATTTCAAAAAATCAATTCCTTTTTGTTCCGGAGAAAAACGTACTCTGAGGTGGTGGTATGATTCAAGTTCATTGGCTCTTTGCTCAAGTTGCCGCTCGTCTATATCCTCTCCCATCAACTCCATAATGGCGATAGCTTTTGCCGGCACATAGGTTACTATTATTTTCATTCCCGCTGTACTTCTTTCAGTTACTACAGCATAATCGGAATTTTGAACCCTATTCAAATATTCTTCTATGGACAGCGGCTTACTACAACCTGACCCGAAAAGACAAATTGATGCTATGAGCAATAGTATGTTTGTGCTTTTTAAAATCATTTTTCAACTCCTGTAAACCTGTTGTTGGAATACTCCACTACCTGATCTGTTATGTCCAAACGCGAATCGGCATACATCAAACTCCCTGACCCATCAGCACCAATTATCATATCAAAATGGTGCTTAATGCCGTAGTCTTTTATGTATTGATTCAGTTGGTTCCATATCTGTTTGTCGTATTCAGCTTTGATACGTTCATTATCCTGACTGAAAAATTCGTTTTGTTGCATGTAATAAGCTTTACCTGATTGCAACCTTGAAGTGAGTTCCACATTTTCTTTTGCCTTTTTCACTTGTTCGTTCAATACTCCCAAAGAAATAATCATACTGTCTAATGAACTTTTACGCCTGCTTGTTATTTCGGTCAACTGCATTTCAAGCTTTTTTGTGAGAAGAAATTCTTTAAACAGTTTTGGGGTATTCACGTATGCCACATGTTCCTGCTTATTACCCAATACTACATATGCCCAACAACTTAGTATAAGGACATACAGAGGCAATAGTTGTAAACTTAAGAACCGTTTCATTTGGACGAAGTGTTTTTATACTTTTTGATACTTGAGAAATATTTGAAAAGTATGTAGGTCTTTTCTCCTGTTGAAGAGATAAACTCCAACATGTATACCTCGCCATTTTGCAACTTCCCTGTCTCCTTCAGGTTAACAATATGTCTGCTATCGTTGGCAATTCGTTTCAGTTCTGGTTTTACCTTGAGCAATTCATGCTTACTGTTGTATAATGTTAATTTAAAATTATCAGCCTCTTTTAATATCACACCAAGTACTTCAACTGCTACTGCATAGGCGCCATCTAAAGCTATTTTAGGTTCATAAAACTGCTCTGGATTGGGTAGCTTATATGCATTCATGGTATCAAGCACCATCTTAAAACTCCACACCTCCGTAGTACCGATTAGAAAATTATCTCCTTTGGCCACAACCTGCCAAGCGTAATGTTTTTGGGGCTCCAGCTTAACTGCGTTTACCGGATATTGAAACAGGTTAGAATGAAGATCATTCTCTTGAATCAAAGCGAAATTCCGTTGAATAGCATCTGCCGGATTTTGTCCGCTCAATACTTCAACAAGTTTTAAATCATACTGCACCTGCATACCTGATGGTACTGGTGTGGGGGGTGACCAAATAAGTAAAGGGTAAGCAGTATGTACCTGCGCCTCATTATATGGGCTCAACAACATGGGTGGAGAAAGCGGTTTGATAATCGCTTCTATGCAAGAAGCTCCTAACTCTGATGAATTTGCATTGTACACTTTTAAACAAATCACATACGAGCCAAATGGGAATAACTCTGTGGAGGAAAGGTTCGGCAGGTTAACAGCAGGATTAAACTCGTAACCACGGATACTGATGGAAGCAGGATTAATCACATTGATGCCGGGTTTTAGTACCAATGGTTGTGATGTACCTTCTACAATCAACGTGGTGTTGCCATAACTCACACTTCCTTTTAAATAGGCGTTAATCTCCTCTCCGCTGCTGTTCATTACATTGGCTCTCCACATATCGGTGAGTCTGAGTTGTACCGGCATAATGGGTTGCAATTGCACACTCACCTGCGCCTTGCCGGTTAAAGCCAGACAGGATAGAACAATGTATAAAACCGCTCTACTGCCTAACCGCAAGTGGTCATATGAATTAAAGAATGCCTGTATATTTTTCATACGTTTCAAAAGTTCTTTGTTAGTTTTAATCTCCATATCATCTGAGTACTGTTGGAAGTTGCTTTTCTATATTCGTCAATCCAGTGGTACTCTCCCGTAAGGTCTATTCTACCTTTTTTACCTAAGGGCATGCCCCAACCTGTCTGTAACCCTGTTCTGCTTTGAATAACTTTGTCCTCGGTAAAGAACAGACTACCTGTCAGGCGCATTTTGTTTTTAAATATAAATGCTGCTCCTGCACTGGCCTGTTTCACCTGCATGGAATCATTTCCATTTGCTTGTGTGAGTGTACCATTGCCAAATACTTGCAATCCGTTTTTGAATTGTACCTGAGGAGCTACTGAATACATTTGTACTGCATACTTGCTGTTAAAAAACCGTGAATCAAAACTTTGGTTACTATACAATAATGTGAGGGTGTAAAATGAGGTTCTGATTTTACACGTGTAGCCTGTTGATACACTATATACACGAGTTTTACTTACATAATTATTCGCATCAGTCCCTTTATAATGTTGCAGTGATGGCGCATAACTCACAACCAAAAAGGGCGTATTACGAAAATGGAAATCAGCAGTATAATTGTATAAATTGGTAATAGTGGAAAATTGCTTTTGTGACAGGATATTATCTTCATCTCTTCTGAAAGAACCGGTCAGACTTACCTGTTTCTTAAAAAATCCTTGTACAACCTTACCTTCAGTGCGTTTATTGTCGGGTCTGAGAAACGGATTTCCAAAACTGTAGTATTGTCCTTGTACATTTCTGTAGGCTAACATCAACTCAGTACCAGACTCTTTTATAGTGGAGGAGGCTTTAACATTAAATGCCTGATGCCCTTTCTGAGAGAATGCCTGAGAAAACATCCCCGTTAAGCCCTTTGGTTTTTCTATCAGGTCGTTTTTTTCTGCAGTACTATTTCTTGCGGTGTTAATACTTCCTGCATATTCTGATTCTAACTGAAGATGTTCTTTCCACTTCCATTTACCATACAAAGAAACAACGGTATTTTCTTTGGGTTCGTAATAAACAAAATTGCTGTCATTAACGTAGCTGTCATTTCCGTCCCAACCTTTCATAACAGTGGCACATATCAACGAGCCCTCTTTTTCTCCGTAGCCTAAGCGTGCTGCTAAAATTTTTCGCCCCTCTCTGAAGCTGTTTCCAAAAGGATTGGCAAACTGGTTAACCGTTTTACCGTAAGCGAAAGCGGTGTAAAATTTTCCGGGGTTGTACTCCACATTAATTCCATTTATACTCAACCCTTTTATGGTAAGCTCTGAATAGTCAGGTGAGGTATTACCGATGTCAAACCTTTTGATAGCCAACAGGTGATTGATACGGCTGCTATTTAGTCCGTACTTTTTCATATCGCTTTTAAGCCCGCCTGATTCCAATGATTTTCCCTCTTGTGTAACCCGTTTATCCCTGCTGTAAGCTTCCAATGACGGTAGCATATCCTCAATTTTTTTCATCTCCTGCATGTGCAGTTCATGCTGCTTTAGACGAAGCTGTGCATTCTGAAGATTAAGGTCCTTATTTGTTGCCAGCGTATCTTTGGAAGAAAGCGCAAGTATTCGTTTGTCTTTCTCGAGTTGTTTAGTGTACCGGGGATTTTTCATCTGTAGTGACAACTCATTGTACCTGCTTTTGAGTTGCCCGTATTTAAGCAAATTGGTATCAGCACCCATGATACTATCATCGTACTTTTTTTTGGCAGCTACCTGCTTGCGAAGTCTGTCAGTAAATGTTAAATAATCAAAGCTTAAAGAAAAATTGTGGATAGGGTGCGAAACAGAAAACTGCTCTGTAGTTAAGAACAAGCTGCCATACAACGGTAAAATACCTAAATCAATTCGTGGTTGAAATACTAAACGGGAATAAGATGCCGGTAGGGTTTGGTAAGGAAGCCTCGCATCAGACACTACTGACTCACTACTCAGCGAACCGGAGATTTTAACAGATTTAGTTTTCAGCGAGTCAGTTGTCGTCATTAGTGTAGTATCGGTTAAGTACAACACTCTTTCAGAACTAAACTCCATTAAAAAACCATATGATACAAATGGCACAATGGCCATGAAAATCGACAACGCGGTTTTCCTTAGATTCAATGGTCAGGTCATTAAGTTAGTTCAGATTGAGCAGACAGAACAACTAACTATGAGTAGCAGCAGATAATCAGTTATTCTGTAATCCAAAGAAAAGTTGTTTGATTCATATTTCCAAATTTTATTTTTTATAAACTGTAATATTAAAAAAATCTTATACTCAAAATAGCTTGGTGTATTTTTCAATTTCTACAATAGACATTGGTGGTTACATATTGCAACAACACTTTTTTACTTATAGCGATTTATTTTTTCAACACCCTATAGAATTCAGTTAAAATGTCCATGTCTTTAATAAATTCGTTCGAGAAAATATCGGGTGAAACTACTCCTATGAAATGCACATCCATGGCGATGTGCTTTTTATTTTTAGTGATTTTGAAGTTTTTAAAATGGTTTTAAAAATCGCAGCCAGAATTCTAAATAAAATAGATGTGGCAGGGTAAATACCCTGCATTCGAATTCTGCTCCGTGGGAAATTACATGGAAGAAGGGAGGGTGAATACCCTCCCTGACCGCTTTCTTTACCTGACGATTGCTTTCGGATTAAACAAGTATAAATAATTTTGAAAATCAAGACCCATGAATTATTTTCGGCAATCAAATTATTGCTATGAAAAACATTCTATTACTGTGCTTCTTGTGCTTTGCCGCGGCTGTTAGTGCCCAAACACGATTAAATTCTGCTACGCCTAAGTTGTTTATTGAGAACAAAGGCCAGATTACTGACAAGAACGGTCTACCTCAGCCCGATATTCATTTTGTTCTTAAAGACCGGCATGTTAATGTTTTTATAGGTCCGCAAGGCATCCACTACCTGTTCAGTAAAACAGCTTATAGCTCGGTCAAACAAGATAAGGACTCGGTAATTATATCGACTTACCGGATGCAAATGCACCTTACGGGAACCAACCCGATGAGCCAGCTCATCAGAGGAAATAAAAATGATTACTATGAAAATTACTACAACGTTATCGGACGACCGGAAGGAATTCCACATGTGCCTTCTTTTGAAAAAATAACCTACAAAAACATTTACCCCAATATTGATTGGCAACTGTACATAGTAAATGAACAACTTAAATATGATTTCATCATTCACCCCGGTGGAGATGTCAAAAACATCAGCATAGAATATTTAAACGCAAGCGATGCACGCATTAACAGTGACGGTTCGCTTACCGTTACCAACCCTTTGGGGGAGAATAACGAAAGTGCTCCGGTAAGTTGGATGGGGAAGAATAAAACACCCCTTCAGCACAAATACAAACTAGTTAAAAAGGAAAACGGGTATAAGGTAGAATTCATCGGTGATGAAAATAGTTCAGCTATTTATGATACAAACGCAGATATTACCATTGATCCTTTTGTTCAATGGAGATCTTATTATGGCGGGCTCTCAACTGATATGCTTTACGCTACCTGTACCGACAATGATGAAAATGTACTTTTTGCTGGTGGAACTAATAGCACAAACAATATATCTACCTCCAATGCCTGGCAAGGTTCTCGCGGTGGAATTGCTAATCATGACGGGATGCTAATTAAAATGGCAGCAAGCGGCAGCCGCATGTGGGCAACATATTACGGAGGTGAATGGCAAGATATCATTTTTTGCATGGCCATTGATCATGAAAATAAGATTGTGATAGGCGGTGTTACTCAAAGTACAGTCAATATTGCTTCAACCATTGCTTACCAGTCCACCCGCCCTACAGGAAGCAACACGCAGGGCTTTATAGCTAAATTAACAACAAGTGGTTATCGGGAATGGGGCACATACTACGGCAGCGATCAAACCAGCATCCAATATGTAACCAGCCTGGCCATTGATCGATTGGGCAATATATACCTGATGGGGCTGACTGGTATTGGCAACAACCAATATGCAGGTGCCATGCCAGGTTATTTTGTTCACAATTCCAACTTATTTGGTCCAGTAGTTTACATTGCCCGTTTTACTCCTCAGGGACAAAGACTTTGGGGAACTATGTATGGAAAAGAGGTTTTCTTTCCAACGTTTTCATATGCCACTGCTACTACTTTCACCTCCATTACAACAGATTGGGACGGTAATATCTACTTTTGCGGCTCTACCACATCTACCGACAGTACATCCTTTTGCAAAAATGCTTTTCAAAACTTCAAGTCGGGTGCTGCAGGATATTATGACGGTTTTATAGCCAAGTTTAAACCAAACGGGCAATGGGTATGGGGTACTTACTTAGGTGGCACATTGCATGAATATTTGTATTCCATTGGACTTGATAATAATGCCAATGTATATGTAGGTGGTACAACTGCAAGTACACAAATGAATTACAATGGGTGGGCTACAAACGGACCCGGGCTATTTGCCCGTTTCGACTCGTCAGGCAGTAGAATATGGACAACCCATGGAATGGGAAGTTGTAAGTCACTTAACGTTGATAAGCGAAATTTTATGCTTTTCACCGGACAAACTACGCAAACGCAAATCGGTAGTTACTGGGGAAAGTTTACTCCTAATGCACAGATTATATACAACCAGGGCACTACACAAAATTTCATCATCCATGGAGGCAGCATTGATGGAAACGGTAATGCTTACTACTGTGGCCGCACTGCTGATACAACTATCAACATCTCCGGTGGACACCAAAACACTTATGGAGGGGATGCTTGGGATGGCTTTATGATGAAAATGCTATACGATACTACGTTCAGAACTTCTCGACCTAAGTTTGCTAAAAATGAGATGTGCAGAGGGGACAGTATATGGGTAAGGTATAACGTATTAAGCCCCCTTTATGCAGGCAACACGCTAACAGTTGAACTAAGTGATGTAAACGGAGTATTCATCAACCCTATTAAACTTGCAATAAAAAGTTATACTGCTTCAATTAAAGCAGATAGTTTACGCATCCTGTTACCGGCCAACCTCACACCGGGTAGTTCTTATCGCATTCGTATTATTAACACCAACCCCGGAGATACTTCGTCTCCCTCTGCTTTATTTAAAGTACAACAACCCGTATCCAACTCATTGAATATTCTGAATGGCGGCAGTACACAGGTGTGCCAGGGAAATTTTTTGTGGCTAAGCGGAGTTAACGCTGCAGGAATTCGCTATCAATGGCAACGCAACGGAACAAACACCTCTTTTTTAGATACGCTGTTTAACTATAAAGCTTTCACCACAGGCACTTATCGGGTAATTTCGACCACCAGTGGCGGCTGCGTTACTACCTCTAAAGATACGTTGGTCACCTTTTACCCCAATCCGGTGTCAGATATTCGTATCAACTCAACAACACAGCAATGCCTCCCCGGAAATCTGTTTCAATTTGCCGATAGCAGCAAAATAAGTGTGGGCAACATTGCCTCGCGAACATGGTTATGGACAGATAGTGTACGTGCATTTTCTGCCGATACACAAAGAATATTTAACACACATGGCATTTATGGCGTGTCGCTTTTGGTCACAACAGATATCGGTTGCAAAGATTCTTCTTACAAAACAGTAGAGGTATTTGCAGCTCCTTTTGCAAAACTCAAAGCATCAAGTTCAAATGAGCAGTGCATAAAGGGGCATAGTTTTTCTTTTACTGACAGCAGTTCTATTGTAGCAGGTAGTTATACCAGACTTTGGAATTTCGGGGATGCAACTACTGATACCGCACGACAAAAAAACAAAAACTATGTTGCTGCAGGAAGTTATACTGTAAAGCTTAACATCACGTCTG
>JAGPCK010000005.1 GCA_018058135.1 Bacteroidia bacterium
TTCAAACCTCACAAAGTTCTACAACAGTAAACAAGCAAACCACTACCCCTACAAACAATACTCCCGGAGGTATAAATTTCAACCTTAATGTTGACCCGAATAGTGGCAACATGAATATGAACATGAACGGAACAGGTGTGAATGTACAAACTGATCAGAACTCAACCAACACAACAACCACACAGCGTTCAACAACTACACAACGCTCAACAACAAATCAACAGGCAAATTCAACACCTGAACGAACCACTACTGTAGTTCGAGCCATGAATAGCATGGATTTTCAAAAAGCAGTAGAGCAAATCAAAAAACAAACGTTCGAAGACACAAAAATGAAGGTGGCCAAACAAGTATTAAAAAACAATTACATGAATTGCGCCCAAATAAAAACCATCATCGGCCTTTTCACTTATGAGGCCAGCAAACTTGATTTTGCCAAAACAGCTTATGACAAGTGCGTGGAAAAGAATAACTATTATCTGCTGAATGATGCCTTCACCTATTCAGCCTCTGTTGATGAACTGAATGAATTCTTAGAATCAAAATAAACAACTCATTGAAATAATTATTTAAAAGTCCTGCTATACCGCAGGACTTTTTATTTTTGCACCATGTATAAAAAGCTATTTCTTAAATCAGGCAGAGAACGTTCATTGTACAATCGCCACCCCTGGCTCTTCTCAGGCGGTGTTAAACAAGCACCGCAAGCAACTGAAGGAGAAATTATTCAGGTATGTTCCAATCACGGTGATTTACTGGGATATGGTTTTTACTCAACACACAGCCAGATTGTTTGCCGCCTGTTTGAATTTACTCAGGATGAAAAATTGATTATTGACGAAACCTATTGGCTCAATAAAGTAAAGATGGCCTATGCACTTCGTAGTGCACATGTTTTGAATCCTGAAACAAATTGCTACCGCTTACTTCATGCGGAAGGTGACTTTACCCCCGGAATTATCTGTGACATTTACAACAACGTTGCTTCTGTTCAACTGCTGATTAAAGGAACGGAATTAATACAGGAACAACTTATCCGCGCCATTGAGCAAATAACCGGAGTAGATCATGTGTTTCTGAAAACTAAAAAAAGTTCACAAATGATGGAGGGTGTGGAAAGCGGTACCAGATGGACCACCAATCCTCCTGTTTCCAAAACAGAGGTAACAGAAAACAATATCCGATTTTTGGTAGATGTGGAACACGGTCAGAAAACAGGTTTCTTCATTGACCAGCGTGATAATCGTCAACTCTTAACACATTTTGCTAAGGATAAAAAAGTATTAAACACATTCAGCTACACAGGGGGATTCAGTTTGTATGCATTGGCCGGAGGCGCCTCATTGGTGCATTCTGTCGACATTTCAAAAGATGCTTGCAGCATGTGCGATGAAAATGTTACACTGAACTTCCCAGATTGCACAATACACGAATCTTTTAGTGCCGATTGTTTCGACTTCATCAAACAACAGGCAGAGCAATATGATGTAATTGTACTTGACCCGCCTGCATTTGCTAAAAATGCACGATCAGTAGATAATGCCGCTCGCGGATACAAGGAGCTGAATATGGCGGCTATAAAGAAAATAAAATCCGGAGGCATTATTTTCACTTTCTCTTGCTCACAAAATATTGACCGCGATTTGTTTCGCAAAATAGTATTCAGTGCAGCAGCAGATGCCCGCAGAAATGTGCGCATTATTCACCAACTCACCCAACCGGCCGATCATCCGGTTAACATTTTCCATCCGGAGGGAGAATACCTGAAAGGGCTGGTTTTACAGGTGGAATAACGTTACACACAGTTAATTACAAGCACTGATTTATCCACATTATTTTGCCCCTGCAGGTAAATGTATTACTTTTACTTTTAAGCCTCATGCTTAAACATACATGATGAAAATATTCTCTTTCATGCTATTGTTGCTTTGTTGTTCATTTACCATAAGCACATTTCCGCCAAGAGTTCAGGTGGGGAATGCCAGCTATTACGGAGTGAAAAAATTTCACATGCGCAAAACTGCCAGCGGAGAACTGATGCACCGCGACAGCATGACTGCTGCACACCGCACCTATGCATTCGGTACAAGGGTAAAAGTAACCAACCTCAAAAACAACAAGTGGGTAATTGTACGTATTAATGACCGTGGTCCGCGTAGTAAAAGTAGGGTAATTGACCTCTCTGTCGCAGCAGCACGTAAGCTGGACATGATACAGGCCGGAATAGTGAAAGTAAAAGTAGAGACCATTCTCAACTTAAAAGAAATTCAGGATTCAATTCCAACCTCCAAATAGAAGAGTATATATTTGCCCTATGTATCCAGTCTCCAAAACCATAACCTGCATGCTGCTTATGCTGGTCACATCGGCCCTCTTTACCGATTGCCGTTCAGGAAAGAAAAAAAGCAACACCTTAACTGAAGAAGCTATTGCCAATAATCATTTTATTCGCGTGGGGAAATCAGGAGGTATTACAGGTGTCTCACAAATCTATTCATTGAACTCAGCAGGAGAAATAATGTTTTTCTCCGGATTAGGAGTTAACCAAACAGGTAAACCCGTTGGTAAAATTTCTACCGCTGATTGCACCATGCTGTACAAATCATTACGAACTCTTAAGCTATCTGATTATGCTGTCAAAACCACCGGAAACATTACTTATTTCATCCGGGAAACAAAGGGAGACAGTACTTACGAAGTAAGCTGGGGCATTGAACAAAAAGATGTTCCTGAACCCTTAAAAAATTACTATCAATTATTCATGTCTAAAATTCCACAATAAATAATATGAAAAAGCTTTTTATCACCGGGATAGCATTGCTGCTGGTTATAGCCACTGCAATGGCACAAAAACAGGTAAATTCTTTTGATGCCCGAAACAAACAGAAAAACATCCGCTCTGTTGAGAAGCCCGCTATACACGGCACTATTCAAGGCAAAAGATTTCCAAAAAGTTCCATTGCTCCCTCCGCCTTAAACCGCCTACAAAAAAACGGAACAACCTATGCACCACAGATAATCCGTGAGCAAGCACACACACTTCCTTTATTCATTAAAAAAGAAGCGGCACCTGAAAGTGCAAAATTCAAAACCTATTCTGTATTCGAAGCACAGGAACTGGCTCATCAGTTTCTTGCGGAGGTAAAGGATATGATGCAGATTAAACAACCTGCTGATGAGTGGAAGGTGAGCAGCATTTCACAGGATGAACTGAACAATCAGCACACACGTTTAGAGCAAATGTATAAGGGAATACCTGTTTATGGCGCAGAGATTATACTCCATGCCAAAAACGGAGTTAATGAAGTAATGAACGGAAGATACTTCCCCACACCTGAATTACCTTACACATCTGCCGCAATCAACTCCGCTGATGCAATACGTTCAGCGATAAAAGAGTTACAATCAAAAACAAAGTGGAAGGAGTTAAATGAAGTTCAATCACAGTTGTGTAAGTACAAAGGCCCGGAAGCAAAACTGGTGGTTTACCATGTGAATCAGGATGCAAGTAAAGAAAAAATTACCTGGCACATTAAAATCAAACCCAACTGGCTCGAAAGCTGGAATGTTTTTATTGACGCCAATACCGGAGAAGTTCTCCATTCCTTTAACAATGCCTGTACTATCAATGGGCCAAAAACAGCCAGTGGTAATGACCTGAACGGGGTAAACAGAACTATTAATACATATGAGTATAACGGGAGTTTTTATCTGATTGATGCTTCCCGCAGCATGTACAATTCATCACAATCAAGTTTACCGAATGACCCTGTAGGTGCGATCTGGACTATCGATGCACAAAATACTCCCGGCAACAGCATCTACAACATTACCACAAGTACAAATTCAGGCTGGAACAACAAAGCCATTTCCGCACACTACAATGCCGGCATAGCTTTCGACTATTATAAAAATACACATAGCCGCAATTCTATAAATGCTCAGGGAGGAACTATTACTTCAGTAATTAATGTTTCAGATGACGATGGCTCAGGATTGGATAATGCTTACTGGACAGGTGAAATGATGTGCTACGGAAACGGAAAATTTGCCTTCAAACCTTTGGCAGGTAGTTTGGACGTAGCCGGACACGAAATGACCCACGGTGTAGTGCAGAATACTGCCAACCTTGAGTATCAAGGACAATCAGGAGCAATCAATGAATCTATGGCCGATATCTTTGGCTGCATGATGGATCGAAACGATTGGCTGATAGGTGAAGAGGTGGTGAAAACTCAATATTACCCATCGGGCGCATTACGTAGTATGCAAGACCCTCACAACGGAGGCAACAACTTAAATGATGACGGATATCAACCCCGTGTAATGAGCGAATACTATACAGGCACACAAGACAACGGTGGAGTACACATCAACAGCGGAATTCCGAACTGGGCCTTCTATAAATATGCCACTGCTATTACCAAAGAAAAAGCCGAAAAGGTTTATTACCGTGCATTAAATAACTACCTCACTAAAACTTCACAATTTGTTGACCTTAGAATAGCGGTTGTGCAGTCGGCCATTGATTTATACGGTAACAACACCACCGAAGTAAACGAAGCTAAAAATGCGTTCAATGCAGTAGGAATTTATGCCACCGACCCCGGAGGAGGTGGAAGTGGCGGAGGTGGAACAAATACAGCTGTTGACTTACCTGTTAATCCCGGACAAGACTACATTCTGAGTTACGATGAAAATACGTCTGACCCCGTAACGCTTTATTCATCAAGCACAACAGGCACCAATTATGTGAGTAAATCACAACGCAACATGAAACGTAAACCAAGTGTGGTTGACAACGGCTCCAGTTGTGTATTTGTGGGCACCGACAGTAAAATATATTCACTCAACCTAACTGGAACAGCAAGTGAATCAGTAATCTCTTCTCAAACAATTTGGGACAACGTAGCCATTGCAAGAGATGCCTCAAAACTTGCAGCTATTACCACTGATGTTGATACATCAATTTACATCTACGATTATAATCTTCAACAATGGAAACAATTTGTTCTGTATAATCCAACTTTTTCAGAAGGTGTGGATGCCGGGGGTGTGCTGTATGCTGATGCTTTGGAATGGGACTACAGCGGCCAATACATTATTTATGATGCAAAAAATGTTATCTCCAATCCATTTGGTGATGATATTGAATATTGGGATATTGGTATGATAAAGGTATGGGATAATGCAACCAATACCTGGGGAGATGGTTCTGTACAGAAGTTATATACTCAGCTACCCGAGGATGTTAGCATAGGCAACCCGACTTTTGCTAAAAACTCCCCTTATATTATTGCTTTTGATTACATTGACTCATACAATAATGTGAATGCTGTACTTGCCAAAAATATTATTACAGGTGATGATGATTTAATCTGTACCAATACTGTTTTAGGCTTCCCTGATTACTCCAAGTTGGATAATAAAATACTTTTTAATGCTGAGGATGTAAATAATAATCCGATAGTTGCCCAAATCGGTGTGACAACATCTAAAATAAAAGGATCGGGTAGTTCTTCTTTGCTTATTCCTGATGCCAAATGGGGAATATGGTATTCGCAGGGCACGCGCTCACTCAAAAGCAGTGGCAAAGACCTTACCTCTTTCAGCTTTCCATCGCTCACTCCTGCAGCGAATGCCACAATATCCGGAACTAATGTAAGTGTGACCGTTCCTTCCTCCACCAACATCAATGCTTTAATTGCATCTTTCTCTGTGTCGCCCCTGGCACAAGCGAGTATCGGTTCCACCAAACAAATAAGCAGTGTAACAACCAATAATTTTACCAACCCGGTTATTTACACCATAAAAGCAGAAGATGGTACTACTAAAAATTATACCGTTACCGTAAGTAAAAACACAGGCGTGGGAACAATTGCCCTGCCAGCGTTCAACATCTACCCTAACCCGACAAACAGCTCATTTACCATTGACATGAAAGGTAATTTCACATACGAATTGATTGACATCACAGGTAAATCTGTTCGTAAAGGAAACGCGCAAGACAAAGAAGTGATTTCGATAGCCGATATGACCAAAGGAATTTACATCCTCCGTCTTACCACACCTGAAAAAAACTACGTGAGCAGATTAATAAAGGAATAGAATAGTCACAAAATACTCCTCAAAGCCCTTTGCTTGTGCAAAGGGCTTTTTAATGGTTGTAAATTATCCCGATGGAGAATGTGGGATGCAAGTAGCTTCCCGCATCGGGAGATTTGGTTACCGAAGTGAGTGTGCCTCTTACACCCGGTTCAACTTTTAATGAAAGCTCCTGATTAACTTTTACAAAACAACCGGCACCTCCATACCAGCCTATTATCATCGGGTTGTATTCCATTTTGTAGTTATTCTGCGGTAAACCTACATTGTACGCTTCATCTTCAAAAAACAAAAACCATATACCACTACCCACACTTGCATACCAATCTACTTTGGGGCCCGCGTGTAAAACATACTTCAAATGCAATGGAACATAGAGGTAGTTTTGTTTGAACTCCTGTCTTAGATTTCCGAAAACAATCGTATCAAAGCCACTTACTGCGGTTGCTTTCATGGGCACATCGTATTTCTGTATGGCAAAAAATGAAGGTACATACAACACCCCGGTTTCAAAGAACCACTTGCTGCTGGCAGTATACATAACAGTAACACCAAAGTGAAAATTATTGTAAGGAATTCTGTTACCTACATTTTTAAAATTGGTAGGTGAGTTAGGGACGGTATCAGAGGTAGTAAAGCTCCTGTAGTTACGCTCATAACCTCCTTCAATGCCAAAGCGCCAGCGTTTGATAGCAGGTTCAAAACCTCCGTCAATAAAAAAACTATCCCGCTTCTCAGCAAAAACAGTGTCCTGCTGTGCCATAACCTGTAAACTAAAGATTACGCAAACACTAAGAATATACAGGCGTAAAGCTGAATGTATTGCCATCAAACAAACCTTTATCACTTAATTTTAAACTTGGAATAACTAACAGGGCCATAAAAGACAACGACATAAAAGGTGCATCCAGCTTGCTTCCTAATACCTTTGCCTGATTATGAATAAGCTTGTACCCATCTGCCACTTCTGCCCCACTTTTGTCGCTCATAATACCTGCAACAGGTAATGGCAATTCATACTCTTCCATCCCATCAGCCAAACTGATACCACCTTTGTTCATGATAATCATGTTGACTGCACGGCACAAATCATCATCGTTGGTTCCCACGGCAACAATATTGTGGCAATCATGAGCCACACAAGATGCAATGGCCCCACGCTGCAAACCGAAATTTTTGATGAAGCCAATAGCTACCGGGGCATCAGCATACCTGTTGACTACTGCTATTTTTAAGACATCAGCTGCAACATCGCTTTCGAAACTAGTGCCCTGTTCTACAGCATGAGTTGTATGGCGGGTAATTAACTGCCCGTTGAGCGCTTCAATAACATGAACCGTGTTTCCTGTAGCCACAGATTTAAAATCATCTGCGTGTTTGGTGCTGCAATTAAACTGGTTAACAATATTAACATTCACCGGATGTATACGAACCTGCTGTTGAGCAAAAATTTCCTCCCCCTTTATCACCGTGCGTAAAATGGTAAACTCGCTAAGATCATCTACCTCAATAAAATCTGCACTATCTCCTTCGCGCAGCAAACCTACCGGTAACTTATAATGTTCCACCGGATTGACACAAGCTGCCTGCAACACATCGAATACATCAAAGCCATCTTTAACAGATCTTTCTACTAACTGATTAATGTGCCCCAACAATAAATCATCGGGGTGCTTATCATCCGAACAGAACATTACATTTTTGGCATGTGAAGACAACAGCGGTTTTAACGCTTCAAAATTTTTAGCAGCACTTCCTTCACGAATCAGTATTTTCATGCCCAATTCCACCTTTTCCAATGCCTCTTCCAAAGTGAAACATTCATGATCGGTAGTTATGCCTGCAGATTGATATGTTTTTAAATCAGCTCCCGTCAAGCCCGGAGCATGTCCGTCCACCGGCTTACTTGCATGTTTTGCTGCAGCAATTTTAGCCAGTACTTTAGCATCCCCGTGAATCACTCCGGGGTAATTCATCATCTCTGACAAATACCAGATATCAGGACGTTGCATTAACTGCTTCACCTGTTCTTCATCCATCACCGCACCAGCAGTTTCAAAAAATGTTGCAGGAACACAGGACGGGCAACCAAAGAAAAAGTGAAAAGGAACTTTAGCTGCATTGTTGAGCATGTATTCCACCCCTGCCGTGCCTAGCACATTGGCTATTTCGTGAGGGTCAGAAACTGTTGCTACTGTTCCGTGTGTTACAGCTAAACGGGCAAACTCTGAAGGCACCAACATGGAGCTTTCAATGTGTACATGCGCATCAATAAAACCCGGAAGTATAAAAGTGTTGTATATTTTATCTGTTGGAGTAATGCTATGAATATATCCGTCTTTAATAGTAATGCATACGGGATAAATCTTCCGTTCATGAACATCAACTAAGTTGGCTCCAATAATCATTTCTTCAGTTGTTCAGGCGTAAAACGGAAAGGAAGAAAATTACTCACCCCGTTGGTGACCAATACATCTCCTGTTGCACCTGAAAGAATAATTTCAAATGTTTCTCCCTGCCGGTATTCTGTCTCCGACATCACCTGCAAACAAGCCCCGCAAGGAGAAACCGGACCATCAGGAGAATTGTGTTGACCTAGTGCCGTAACGACCAAACGTGTAACTTTTTTGTGCGGGTAAATAGAGCCGGCATGAAACAAAGCCACTCGTTCAGCACATAATCCTGAGGGGTAAGCAGCATTTTCCTGATTAGTTCCGCTGATAACAGTACCGTCTTCCAGAATAGCGACTGCCGCTACCTTAAAATGACTATATGGCGCGTAAGCATTAGGCAGCAGGGCTTTAGCAATAGTAAGTGCCTGTTGTTGTTCCTTGTTCAGCTCTTCAGGCAACATCACCTCTGCGGTAACTTCTTTCCTAACAGATTTTTTCATATCAAATGTGCTTTCTCAAACTTACGGTTAAAGAACGAAAGAGGCAAACTGTGTTCAAAGAATTTCTATGTAATCCTTTAGCTTTGCCCAAAAGAATGCGTATGAAAAAAATTCTGGTTATAGGTGCGGGGCTGTCTTCCTCCTCGCTTATACGTTACCTGTTGCAACATGCTGCATCAGAAAAATGGCAGGTAACCGTTGCAGACCAATCACCCGAACTGGCAAAAAAGAAAATAAAACGCTCCAAAAATGCTGTGGCTGTTGGTTTCTCCATAGAAAATAAACTGCAACGCGAAGAGTTAATAAAGGAACATGATTTAGTTATTTCGTTGTTACCGCCTTCCCTACACATCACAGCAGCAAAAGACTGCATCAAATTCGGCAAACATTTACTTACGGCCTCTTACATTTCACCTGCCATGCAGGAGATGGACAAAGCTGCTCAAAAAGCCGGTGTACTTTTGCTGAATGAAATGGGGCTTGACCCGGGCATTGACCACATGTCGGCCATGCAGTTGATGCAGGAAATACGTAAAAAAGGCGGACAAATTACTGCCTTCAAATCATTTTGCGGAGGCTTGGTAGCACCTGAATTCGACACCAACCCCTGGAATTATAAATTTACCTGGAACCCGCGTAATGTAATTATGGCGGGAAATGCCACGGCAACTTATACAGAGAACAAGCAGGTGAAATTTATTCCATATAACCGCATTTTTGAACAAACTGAAGAGGTAAAAGTAAAAGGATACGGAAGTTTTGAGGCTTATGCCAACCGCGACTCTAATGGGTATATTATCCCCTATGGACTTCAAAAGGCAGAGACCGTTTTAAGAGGCACACTACGCAGAAAAGGGTATTGCACATCATGGAATCACCTGATTAAATTAGGACTAACTGATGACGCACTACAATTGCCCGAAACACTTACCTGGAGAGAGTTGGTTAATGCCTTGTTACCTTCCGGTTCAGAAACCACAGAAAAAAAATTGTGTAACACACTGCAAATTCCCATTAACGGAAAAGAGTTTAAGAAGCTGCAATGGTTGGGTATTCTTGAGTCCAAAGCATTAGGCATTCAGCAAGCAACACCTGCCACAGCATTGCAAAAATTACTTCAGGAAAAATGGAAACTGAACATGGGTGAGCTTGACATGATTGTGATGCAACACCAGATAAGTTATACACTCCATGGTAAATCTCATCAGGTAAAAAGCTCATTGGTGGTAAAAGGTGAAGACGAAACCTACACCGCCATGTCGAAAACGGTGGGGCTACCTATGGCCATTGCCGCTAAACTTTTGTTGCAGGGAAAAATAAAATCACGGGGAGTTCACATGCCTGTTATACCTGAAATTTATGAACCCGTATTAGCTGAGTTGGCACAAAACGGAATACGTTTTTTTGAAGAACAAAAATAGTCTACAGCCACTTGTTCTTTTTGAATACCAACAAAGTAATAATAGAAGAAAGCACCATTAAGGCAACAGCAAAGAGGTAGCCGTAATTCCATCCAATCTCCGGCATGTGGGTAAAGTTCATGCCGTAAATACTGGCTATTAATGTAGGTGGCATAAAGATTACTGATACCACTGTGAAGATCTTGATAATCTTGTTCTGCTCCAGATTAATTAATCCCAAAAAGGTTTCCTGCAAGTACTCCAAACGTTCGAAGCCAAAATCCGTGTGATCTATAAGTGAACTGATATCTTTCAAAATACTGCGTACGCGCGGGCTATACTCTTCAGGGAAAAACTCACTTCGCAACAACGATTGCATTACCCGCTGCTTGTCAATAATATTCTGACGCAACAACATATTCATTTCCTGAAAATAGGAAATCTTAAAAATGATATCCTTGCTTACCAATTTCTCATCACTCACCAGTTTGCCGGTTTGCGTAATATCGTTCGCGATGCTCTCAATTAAATCTGCGTCCAGGTCAATACGTATTTCAAAAATAGTAACCAGTATCTGATAACCGTTCGAGTAGTTTTTAGCATGTGTTTCCAAGCGTTTAAACATCTCGTTAAATGAACGCAAATCATAATTACGGTAAGTAATCAGGTAATTATTTTTCAAAATAAAGGAAGCGGGTTCCGGACGGTAAGTACCACTCACGGGCACAAGAAAATTGGAATTGGCAATAATGATACGCTCACTTTCATAATACCTTGAACTTGACTCAATTTCCATCATCTGTTTATCGTCAGGGATATTGATGTGAAAACGCGTTTCAATAAACACTTCTTCTTCAGCGGTAAGGTTGTTCAGATCAACCCACACCAATTTATTGTAATCAATATCGGCAAGACTTTGAGTGCCGGTACCTTTAACCAATCGATCGTTTTCCCTGTAGTAAATGGTAATCACACGGGCAAGTTAGGAAAAATGTTGTAAACAGAAAGATGAAGTGACAGAGGTAACACATTCTTAACTGAGTAAAAAAAAAAGCCGCTGTGAAAGCGGCTTTAGAATGGTGCTCGGGGCGGGAATCGAACCCGCACGGCTGTTGAGGCCACAGGATTTTAAGTCCTGCGTGTCTACCAGTTCCACCACCCGAGCTAAACAAAAAAGGTCATCAGAATTAGCCACCGAAAGAGTTGTTTCAAACAAATGACTAGTGCCTAATGACCATTTTTTAGATGGAGCGAGAGACGAGTCTCGAACTCGCGACCTCAACCTTGGCAAGGTTGCGCTCTACCAACTGAGCTACTCTCGCACGTTATGTAAACGGACTGCAAATATAAGGCTACAGCCAACTTTTGCAATAGTAGCCGTAAATATTTAAGAGATTTTATCTACTTGTTTTTCAGCAGGCTAAGGGGAGGCATTATTTTCCTTCTACTATTTTCTTCAAATAATGCAGTTTCATCAGAGCTTCCAAAGGGGTAATCGCATCTACTTCCACCTTGTGCAACTCCTCTTTTACCCGCTGTACCAAGGGGTCGTCAATCTGAAACATGTTGAGTTGAAAATCAGGATTTGTGAGTTTCTTCACTACCTCTTTACCGCTAAGTGAAGATCGGTTCTCTTCCAGGTAATGCAGAATCTCCTCGGATCTGCGCAGTACCTCTTTGGGTATACCTGCCATACGGGCCACGTGAATACCAAAACTATGCTCACTCCCTCCTTCTTTTAATTTTCGCAGAAAAATTACTTTGTTACCTGATTCTTTAACCGCCACATGGAAGTTTTTTATCCCATCAAATTTACCTTCCAGCTCATTGAGCTCATGGTAATGCGTAGCAAAAAGTGTTTTAGGTTTTTGTTTCACCTGTGTAAGATATTCTGCAATGGACCAAGCCAGCGAAACCCCATCATACGTGCTGGTTCCACGTCCTATTTCATCCAGCAGAATAAGACTTCGGTCAGACAGATTGTTCAGAATGCTGGCTGTTTCCATCATCTCTACCATAAAAGTTGACTCACCGCTGGAAATATTATCAGATGCCCCCACACGGGTGAAAACCTTGTCAACAATACCCATACGCGCATAGGTAGCAGGCACAAAACTTCCCACCTGAGCCATCAAAACGGCCAGTGCAGTTTGCCTGAGTACTGCCGACTTACCCGACATGTTGGGACCGGTTAAGATAATCACCTGCTGCTTTTCATTATCCAGCCAGATATCATTAGGTATGTATTGTTCCCCAACCGGCAACTGGTGCTCGATAACCGGATGACGGCAATCTTTGAGCATTAACTCAAATGTATCATTCACCTCAGGGCGGCAATACTTATTCTTTAATGCTACATGGGCAAATGAAAGCAAACAGTCAATTTTAGCCAGTTGCATGGCATTCTGCTGAATCGGAGTGACGTATTCGGTAAGTTCTACCACTAACTCGGTAAAGAGCCGCTCTTCAATAGCGGCAATTTTTTCTTCGGCACCCAAAATTTTATCTTCGTATTCTTTGAGTTCCTGAGTAATGTAACGCTCAGCATTTACGAGCGTTTGCTTACGTATCCACTCCAGCGGTACTTTATCTTTGTGGGCATTCGTAACCTCGAGGTAGTAACCAAAAACATTATTATAAGATATTTTGAGCGAGGTAATTCCTGTGCGTTGCACTTCACGTTGCTGAATTTGCAACAGGTAATCTTTTCCTGAAAAAGCAATTTTGCGCAACTCATCCAAATCAGCGTTTACACCTTCTGCAATCAATCCACCTTTGTTAATTAATGCCGGAGGCTCAGCGCTGAGTGTTTGCTCCATGCGAAGAATAGCAGTATGACAAGGAATCAATTGATCGGCTAGTTTCTTTAATTGCAGTGAATCTGTAGTGCGAAACAATATCTGAACAGGCTCTACAACTTTTAACGAACGACACAGCTGCATCAGTTCCCTTGGGTTGATGCGTTTCATTGCTACCTTAGAAACCAGTCGTTCCAAATCACCCACCTGCCTTAGGTAAACGGCTACTTCTTCCGCCAGTTTCTGTTGCTTGGTAAATTGCTCAACAATTTCAAGTCGTTCCTCAATCAGTTTCTGTTCCTTTAAGGGCATTACCATCCACCTGCGCATGAGGCGGCCACCCATAGGAGTTAAAGTAGTATCCAAAATCTGAATGAGCGGAACTCCGTTTTCATTCGGACTATTAACCAACTCCAGATTGCGCACAGTAAAAGCATCCAACCACACGAAACGATCTTCTTCCAAACGCGATATGGAACCAATGTGTCCAAGTTGGTGGTGTTGATTTTCGTGCAGGTAATGTAAAGAAGCACCGGCCGCAATAATACCCAGGTTCAATCTGTCAATACCAAAGCCTTTAAGTGATTGCGTCTCAAAATGACGTTGTAGTTTTTCAGTAGCATAATCGGTGGTATAAATCCAATCGTCTAACTGAAAAGTAAAAAATTTATCTCCGAACAATGAAGTAAATTGCCTGAACTGTGGCTTGCTTACTAATATTTCAGAAGGTTTTAAACCCTGCAATAATTTATCAAGGTAATCGTGTTTGCCTTGAGCAACAAAAAACTCTCCGGTAGAAATATCCAGGAAAGAAATTCCACCATCTTTCTCTTGCAGGTATATTGAAGCGAGGTAGTTGTTTTGTTTTACTTCAAGAATTTTATCGTTGTAAGAAACTCCGGGAGAAACCAGTTCAGTAACACCTCGCTTCACAATTTTTTTAGTGAGCTTGGGATCTTCCAACTGATCGCAAATGGCCACACGTTGTCCGGCTCTTACCAGTTTAGGCAGATAAGAGTCCAGCGAGTGATGCGGAAAACCGGCCAGTTCAATATGAGATGCACTGCCGTTGGCCCTTTTAGTAAGTACAATACCCAGTATCTGCGAAGCTTTTATGGCATCGTCACCGAATGTTTCATAAAAATCACCCACCCTGAACAGCAGTATCGCATCCGGATACTTCTGCTTTATCTGGTTGTATTGCCTCATCAAAGGCGTTTCAGCGGTTTCTGTTGTTTTCAAAATATGTTGTTCTTTTCAGCAGAAAGATGCAAAATTGCATGCTATGGTGCGCAAATTAAAGAATATTGAACTAAACCGCTTAAGTGTGGAAGAATTCAGAACAACTGATAAAATGAACGTGGTGCTGGTACTGGATAATATTCGTAGTGCGCTTAATGTGGGATCTATATTCAGAACAGCCGATGCGTTTACTGTCAAATCACTGTATTTGTGTGGAATAACAGCTTCTCCACCCAACAACGAGTTACGAAAAACTGCCTTGGGAGCAGAAGAAAGTGTAAACTGGAAATATTATCCCTCTACCATAGAGGCTATTACTGCTTTAAAAGATGAAGGCTACAGCATTATGGCCGTGGAACAAACCAGCTCAAGTCTTATAATAAATAATTTCACGCCAGAAGAAGGCGTAAAATATGCCCTTATTCTGGGAAACGAAGTACACGGAGTAAGTGAAGATTGCTTGCCCTTGTGCAATAAGTATCTTGAAATACCGCAAGCAGGAAGTAAACATTCACTAAATGTAGCAGTTAGTGCCGGTATAGTAAGCTGGCACTTTTTTCAGCACCTGTATAAATGAAAAATCCCCCGGCAAGCGGGGGATTTTAACAAAACAAACTATAACAGCTTTACTCAACTATCTTAAAAGTTACACGTCTGTTGGCAGCTAACGCATCTCTGCGCCTACCGTCTACCAACGGATCTTTTTTACCAATGGTTTGAACTATTAAACGGCTGCGGTCTATTCCGAATTTCTTAGACAGAATATCGGCTACTGACTGAGCGCGTTTGCGTGCAAGTTCAAGGTTATAGGACTCGTCTCTGCGCATATCCGCGCCACCAATAATGTAAATTTTAGTTTCAGGGAAGTTTCTTAGTGCGTGGGCTACACCGTATAAGTCAGCATAGTATTTTGAAGGCACATCAAACTCATCTGTTTCAAAGAATATGGCAGGCAGGTAACCTATTTTACCCACTTGTTTAAACATCTGTTCTGCTTTATCAGTAGGAACAGATTGCAATTCTTTGGCAACTGTTTTAGAAATAATCGCAATACCTTGGTGGTTCACAATCATACTAGTATCAGTACCCGGCTCTAAATCTTTATGATCCGGAACACCGTCTCTATCTGTATCTTGAGATTTGCCGCTAGCATCTACCTGTGCTCCAGGATCAGTGAACGGCTCAACATCCAAGTGGTCAGGAATTCCGTCACGGTCAGTGTCAACTGCCTTACCGCTTCCGTATACATTTACGCTATCAGGTGTGTTTACTTCTCTGTCAAAGAAATCAGAAACTCCATCATTGTCGTTATCTATTTTCAAAGCTTCTACCGTTTTCTTCATCATTGTTAAATCATCATACATGTATTTAACCGGATTAGACCATTCAATCGGAGTAGCTACTTTTTTACCAAAATGATAGGTAATACCAATAGAAGGAAATGCGTACCAGTCATATGACTTATTATTTACCCCTGCGCCACCTGTTGGGTTCCATAAATCAACCGAATCACTTTGGGTCATACGTAATCCGAACTCCGCCAATATATCAATTGAATTACTCAATTGGTACTTCAACCCTAGCCCAACGGGAACGGAGTAAACTGTTTTGGTGTAAGGCTTTAACGGAGCGTTCCATTCTGAGAAGCTAATAGCTTCCGGCATTAACATGGCAAATCCAACATATGAGTACATTTGAATTGGGCGATGTGGTCTGATGAAATTAATGTTACCAATATTAAATACAAAAGCGCCTGAAATTTCAGCAAAACTTGTTCTTTGTCTGAGTGTGTCTGTTTTCAAGTGTCCTCTGGAAAATTGCCCACCCATAAAGCCAAAGCGCAGGCCTAGTGAGTGTGTCAGTTTCAAATTTAAAGTACCGCCATAAACAGGACTCATCTTATAATTTTCTAAATCAAAGAACGTAACCGGAACACCCACCATACCGGTTATCGAAACACGTTTGAAATCGCGTTTAGGGAAATTATTGACTACAGGTACCTTAGGTGCTTTTGCTTTGGGATCCTTAGATGTGGTTTTACCTTTTGGATCTGGCTTCTTTTTCGGCTCCGGTTTTTTCTTAGGCGCAGGCTTTGCTGCCGGCTTCTTTTTGGGAGCTGGTTTAGTTGCCGTCTTCTTTTTAGGATCGGTTTTAGTTTTGGGGTCCGTCTGTGCAAATGCCAGAGAAAGGGACACCAAAGTGCAAATGAGTAAGAGGGTGATTTTTTTCATCGCGCTTTTTAATTTTAGGCTTACACAAATTTCTCTTGCGCGGTGATGCCTACCAAACCTATACTTTGAACAGGTTTGGGGTGTTGTCTAAATTTTCACACAAGCCACATTTTGTTCAAAGGGTTGTGTAAAATTGTACATAGTTTCAATATATGTGAATGCCTCATTTTTTGCCTTACCAAGTATGTTTTCACTGCGCTCAGCCAATGCATTTTCAGGAAGTATATGTTCTCTTAATTTTAGTAGTTTATCTATTTGATTATCATTAGATTCCTTTACTATATCCACAAAATCTTTTCCCATTTTCTTGATAAGTGCCTTTTGTTCGTTGATTCGCTTCACCCATGCACCTACTTTGGACTTATCAACAAGCTCCATCTTAGATGTGAATACATCCAAAAACGCATTTATCTGCTTAATCTCCTCTGATACGGAAAACTGCTCACCGCTTTTTTGCAGAAATAAATCCACTAAAATGTGCTCATCCTGAAAGAAATCAGCCACGCTCAAACTGCTTGAAATTATTTGCTTTTCAGCCTTCTCACCTAGAGTAACAAAACTGTTTCTCAAGTGTAAAACAGGGAAGTTTACATTGAATTTTTCAAAGCTTTTTTTCAACTCCAACCAATACGCTATCTCACCCGGACCACCAACATAGCCCAGATTTGGGAGAATTACCTCTTGGTACAAGGGCCGCATTATTACATTCGGACTAAAACGTTCAGGATAAAGTTTTAATTCCTGCTTCAGTTCTTCTGCTGAAAAAACAATGTCAGTATTATTGATTTGATAATTATTATCTCCTGAAATTCTTTCTCTATTGCCTTTTTCTGTGATATAAAAATGGTTGATTTCTCTGGGGTTAACCTGAATTTTATACCCTTCACTTTCGAGCAACCTGATTGATTCTGCAACCTCAAACTGTGCTTTTTTCCCAAAGATATCTTCAGCAGCAAATGAACTGAAAAGTTGCTTGAGTACCGGATTATCAGGTTGAAGAATTAACAACCCGTAGGAAGCAAAAAGGTGGTGGTATATTTTAAATGTTGCATCAGCCAGATTGGAACTATGCTGGTAGGCTTCTTTAAAAGGTTCAAGTAAACTCGCTGGCAAACGCAAATCTTCCAGTTGTTTGATTACTTCGTCTATTCCGTTTAATGGTAAACGCCCAACCGGTTGTCCTTTCACCTTTGACGGATAAACCCACTCAAGCTTTTTTCCGAAAAGATGAATGTGATTGATTTCATCAAAATCGTGATCTTCTGTAGCCAACCAAAAAACAGGAACAAACTTTTTATCCGAATGTAACTTTTGCAACTCCTCTGCCAGACGAATAGTAGTAAGTATCTTGTAGATACAATACAGCGGACCTGTGAAAATATTAAGTTGATGGCCTGTAGTTACCGTATAGGTATGAGGCTGAGCCAATACATGGATGTTATCTCTTACCTTCTGTGCTGAATCGGCATCCCATAGATTGAGGCTGCGGTATTGTTTCTCCATCTCACCGACTAATACAGGCCTGTTAGCTTCATTGTATTGCCTTTGAGTAATGGCTTCAGCGTACCCTTGCGGAGTACAAAAAGCAGTAACGAATGGTTTTAATTTTTCTTCCTTGTTGATATAATCAACTACCAACGGAGGAAATTGTCCCGATTGGGCTAAGCTCACATGGCCTACTAACTCACTCATACTACAGGTGTTCCATATAAATCAAACTCTTCAGCCGAAGTAATTTTAACCTGAACAAAGTCACCTATACGCACGTAATTTTCAGCAGGAATAAGCACTTCATTATCCACCTCAGGTGAGTCAAACTCGGTTCTTCCAATGAAATGGTTGCCTTCTTTGCGATCAATAAGCACTTTGAGTGTTTGTCCAACACGACTTTTATTTACTTGAGCAGAAATATCCTGCTGTATCTCCATAATGGTTGCAGCCCGCTCTTCTTTTACTTCCTGAGGAACATCATCTGCCAATGTGTGTGAATGCGTTCCTTCTTCATGAGAGTAAGTGAATATCCCCAGGCGTTCAAAGCGGCTTTGTTTTACAAAATCAGCCAGTTGTTCAAAATCGTCTTCTGTTTCGCCCGGGTGTCCGGCAATCAACGTAGTGCGGAAAGCTATCTCCGGAACTTTTTGCCTAACGATATCTACCAATTCCTCTGTACGTTTACGCGTAATGCCTCTGCGCATAATTTTGAGCATATTGTCGCTGATGTGTTGCAATGGCATATCAATATACTTGCATATGTTATCCCGCTCGCGCATTACATCCAGTACTTCCAGCGGGAACTGAGAAGGATATGCATAATGCAAACGAATCCACTCCAGACCGTTTACATCAGAGAGGGCACGCAATAAATCAGGCAGCTTACGATCGTTATATAAATCAAGTCCGTAATAGGTACTGTCTTGTGCAATAATCAACAGCTCTTTCGTACCGTTTTTAACCAGGTGCTGCGCTTCTTTTACCAATTGGTCTATAGGTTTGGAAACGTGTTTGCCGCGCATAATGGGAATAGCACAAAAAGAACAAGGCCGGTCGCAACCTTCAGCTATTTTAAGGTAAGCATAGTGCTGAGGGGTGGTTAGCGAACGTTCACCTATTAATTCATGTTTATAATCTGCACCCAGTGCATTCAGCAACTGAGGCAAATGCATGGAACCAAAATATTGGTCTACTTCAGGAATTTCTTTTTCTAAATCGGGCTTGTACCGTTGAGAAAGACACCCGGTAACAAAAACCTGCTCCACCTGCCCCTGCTGCTTGGCCTCTACATAACGTAAAATGGTATCTACTGATTCCTGCTTGGCATTATCAATAAAGCCGCAGGTATTAATCACTACGATATTTGCATCGTCCTTAGCTGACTCATGTTCTACTTCAATATTGTTCGCTTTTAACTGCGAGTACAACACTTCTGAATCAACAATATTTTTGGAACAACCCAGGGTAACAATATTTATTTTCTTTTTGCGTGTTTTGGTTTTCATCTGTATTACCTGCTTATTCCTTTAAACAATGAATCTACAAATTCGGCTTTATTAAACAGTTGTAAATCGTTAATCCCTTCACCAACTCCTATATATTTTACCGGTATATTGAATTGATCGGCAATACCAATTACCACTCCTCCCTTGGCTGTACCGTCAAGTTTGGTAAGGGCCAATGCGTTTACATCTGTTGCAGCGGTAAATTGTTTGGCTTGCTCAAATGCGTTTTGTCCGGTAGAGGCATCAAGTATAAGCAACACCTCATGCGGTGCCTCGGGAATAATTTTAGCCATCACCCTTTTGATTTTGGTAAGTTCATTCATCAGGTTCACCTTGTTGTGCAAACGGCCGGCTGTGTCAATAATCACCACATCGGCATTTTCTTCTACCGCTTTTTTAACAGCATCAAAGGCAACTGCAGCAGGGTCGGTATTCATCCCATGCGCTATAAAACCAACTCCGGAGCGCTCTGACCAGATGCGTAATTGCTCTACAGCGGCTGCACGAAAAGTGTCTCCTGCTCCTAGTATGACTTTTTTACCTTCGCTGTTGAAAAGGTTGGCCAACTTACCAATGGTAGTGGTTTTTCCAACACCATTTACACCCACCACCATAATAACATAGGGCTTGGCAATTTTAGTGAAATCATGTTGAGCGGCAGGCTGGTGACTATTCTCCGAAAGCATTTGCACAATTTCATCGCGCAAAAGAGCATTGAGTTCATTACTGCCTACATATTTATCTTTAGCCACTCTATTTTGTAAACGGGCTATAATTTTTAAGGTAGTCTCCACTCCCACATCAGAAGAAATTAATATTTCTTCCAACTCATCTAAAAACTCATCATCAACAGAGGTTTTTCCAACCAGTGCTTTGCTGATTTTATCAAAAAGACTGGTTTTGGTTTTTTCCAATCCCTGATCCAGCTTTTCTTTTTTGTCTTTACCAAACAGACCGAAAAATGCCATACTGA
The DNA here is from genome assembly GCA_018058135.1 of Bacteroidia bacterium. GTDB lineage: Bacteria > Bacteroidota > Bacteroidia > UKL13-3 > UKL13-3 > JAGPCK01. Next base: position 20,639 of record JAGPCK010000005.1, read on the forward strand.
TTGAAATATTTAATTAAAAAAAAAGAGCTCCCCGATACCTTTGAACGGAAAGCTCTTTCTTACTCAAAACGTAAAAATTACGCTTTAAAATGTTGTTTAATATTGTCGTTAGGAACCATCTCTTCTTTGAAGGTATAAGCTCCGGTTTTGGGTGATTTCACCGCACGTATAATTTTAGCAAACTCTTTACCGGCTCCGGTTTTCAGTGTTGCAACTACTTTCTTAGCCATAGTATATCTTTACTTAAACGGGTTATTTAATTTCTTTGTGAAGAGTAACACGTTTCAGAATAGGGTTGTATTTTTTCAACTCTAAACGCTGTGTTGTTGTCTTTTTGTTTTTGGTGGTAATGTAACGCGATGTGCCATGCATACCGCTCTCTTTGTGCTCTGTACACTCAAGAATTACCTGAATTCTGCTTCCTCTTTTAGCCATGATGCGTATATTTTAGCTTAAATAGAACCTTTTTTAATTAAATCGTTCAGGCAGGCAGCGATACCTTTTTTGTTGATGGTGCGCATGGCCGATGTAGATACTTTTAAAGTAATCCAGCGGTTTTCTTCTGGCAACCAAAACTTTTTCACCTGTAAATTAGGGTAAAACTTACGTTTTACTCTGTGGTTGGAGTGAGACACGTGGTTACCCACTATGGCTTTCTTACCGGTTAAATCACAAACTCTTGACATAACTATTTTGCAAAAATGAGGTGCAAATATCTATAATTTCGAGTAATAAACAAGCGGTTACTTAAAAAAATACTTAAAAAACAAAGTGAATCAGGGTTTCAGACCAGTTATTAAGATCTTAATTCGGGCTGTGGTTGATTTTAGTTAGTAAAATGCGGAAATTATTGTCCCCGCAATTGTTTAAAGCCCTTTCAGGCCTAACCCGGATATAAAACTGCTCTAGCATATCGTATCAAAACCTAAACACATCAATAGCTTACCTTATCTTTGTCACCATGCTATTGCATTACAATGTTTACGGAACAGGCCAAACTCCCCTTATAATATTACATGGTTTTATGGGTACTGCCGATAACTGGCATACGCTCGCACAGAAGTTTTCAAATGATAGGCAAGTAGTTACCATTGATTTGCGCAACCACGGACGCTCTCCTCATAACGAAGGGTTCAGTATACAGCTTATGGCTGATGACGTTTTGCATGTAATGCAGGAGATGAATATATCCAACTGCTTTCTGTTGGGGCATTCCATGGGTGGTAAGGTAGCCATGTTTTTGGCGCTACATTATCCCGAAAAGGTTAGTCGGTTATTGGTGGCCGATATCGCACCCCGCGCCTACTACAGAGGGCATGATGATGTTTTTGATGCACTTTTTGCGGTTGATCTTCCTAACATCAAAACCCGCAAAGAAGCCGAAGAAGCCATGTTACCCTTTGTACCTGATTTTGGCGTGCGCCAGTTTTTGCTGAAAAATCTGGCACGCAATGAAGATGGTTCTTTTTATTGGAAAATGAATCTGGAGGTATTGCATACTAAATATGAGGAGATTATTATTCAAATAGACCACAACTCAACATATGCAAAACCTTCACTTTTTATACGGGGAGGAAACTCCAACTACATACGGGATAAAGACATTGATGACATACACCGCTTGTTTCCGGCAGCTGAACTGCTTACTCTACCAAAAGCCGGGCATTGGGTACATGCTGAACAACCGGCACTTTTCTTTGATGCTGTAAATTCATTTATTTCAAAATAAAAATTAACAATTTGCTTATTTTCGAACCAATGTTAAAATCAGGATTCATTTTACTATTGCTCCTTTTTACCGGTTTGTTAAACTGTTCACATGTTAATGCCCAACGATTTGTTTACCAAAAACTAACCTTAGTAAAAGACGGAGTAAGCGGTAGCATTGGGTTTGTGGGTGTAGCTCCTCGCATACATAAAATAGCCGGAAAAAATGCTTTTACAGCTGGAATACAACTTGGCTGGTATTTAAGTGACAAGTTTTTGATATCCAGCACCATTTGCCAAACCATTTCAAAAGTAAAACTTCCTTACAATTATTTTGACATAGCCATTGTTGAACAGCATTGGGAGAACAGAATGGGGGTAACTCACATAGCTTACGTTCCCAAAACATATAAACTAATCCACCCTGTATTTGGAATTGGATTGGGTGGTGGTGAAATTAAAGCCCGCATAGCCGATGATGCAACTTACCAGTTTTACAATGCCTCCAATTCTTACTATGGTTTTGTTGAACCTTATGTTGAAGCTGAGTTAAATATTTCTAAACATTTCAGAACATCATTGGGGGCTACCTATACGCATACCTTTTTTCAAACCAATCAATACAGTAAAATTTCGAACAGCCAACTTTCTACTCCCGGTATTTATCTAGCTTTCCGTTTCGGGGAGTTTTGATAATTAAAGATTGGTGCTAGAGTGTGTTTTTGAAGCGATTAATTGCAAAGCTAGGTACATATGGATTAGAATTAATAACTTACAGCAGGATTACATTAGTGCAATGTTAGAAAAACTCCTCCTTGTTGAAGTTATATCGCTATCCTTTTGATATGACCTGTCTTAAGCAATCTTTTCCCAGTGTTAGAAAAGCAGTTATTAGTAGAAAATTTTCGCATGGCGCTTACTGCTTAACACCCTAAGTTAAACTAGTTTCAGATTATCTCAGTAGAGTAATTTCCCCTTTCAAGTAGCGGTACTTATCATCAAAACCTTTGGCTTCTATGGTATACACATATACTCCATCCTGAACTGGGGTATTGTTATATTTACCATCCCAAGTGAGCGGTAATTGTCCTCTTGACCAACTGCCCTCGTAGATAATTTGCCCCCACTTGTTGAGAATAATCATACGCATCCACTTCATTTCGCCTGTGGTTACCTGAAAGACATCGTTCAAACCGTCTTCATTTGGCGAGAATGCCGTTGGAATGTGAATATCCGAATAGTCGTATACCCGAATGCCATCAAACTCGAACTCCTGCCAACATCCTTTTGAGGTAAAGGCTTTCAGTTTCACTTTATATGTTCCAGGCTTGTTATAAGTGTATGATGGATCACGTTCAGTTGATACCCCGATGGAATCTCCAAAATCCCACAGATAACTAACAATATCGCCTGTTGACTGGTTGGTGAACTTCACTCCCAAAGGATATTTTCCTTCTGCTACATCTGTTTTAAATGCTGAACTCGGAATAGGCTCCACTTTCACGTTAACAGATTCACCCAAACTAGTGCAGGTTCCGTCTGAAGTTTTTACCGTGTATTCGTCAGTTGCCGGTGGGATTGCCCAAAATGATGCTGAGCTTGATACTACCTGACCTGCTTTATTTCTCCATTCAAATGTAGAACCTGAAGGAGAATTTGCACTTAAAAGTACACTGTCTTTTTCACATATGGTTTGATCGACACTTGCGTTGATCTGCGGCAGTTGTCGTACATAGACTGTAACACTATCAAAACCATAGCATCCGTTCACACCTTTAACCATCAATGTATAGGTGGTAGAAATAAGCGGTTGAGCAAAGGTATTGGATGAAGAAGCATTACTCAGGTTTGAAATAGGGTTCCATAAATACTCCACTCCTCCGCTGCCTGTCAATGATGCTTTGTCTCCCCGACAAATAGAAGTATCAAGTCCTGCACTTGCCGGAGGAAGTGGTTTCATGGAAATTTTAACACTGTCATACGCAATACAACCGTTAATGTCAGTTCCTTTTACTTTGTAAAAACGTTCTGCATAAGGGAAAACTTCCGGGTTGGGAATGTTCGTACTGTTAATATTTACATCGGGGGTCCATTTATAACTCAATGCACCTCCTGCAAAAAGCATGATGCGTTGACCCGGACAAACAACTGTATCTACCGAGGCTGAAACAGGGGGCAGCGCATGCACAATAACTTTTACTGAATCAAAATTCACACAGCCATTTATGTCGGTTCCTTTTACTTTAAAGAAAGAGGTGCTTACCGGATTTACTGCAGGTGATGCAATGGTGGTATCTGCAATGTATGCTGAAGCATTCCATTGATAGGATACGGCACCTTTGGCATCGAGATAAACATTATTGCCTATACAAAGCGAGGTATCTTTACCCGCATCAACACCAGGAAGCGGATTTACTGACACATAAACTGAGGCTGTATCAGAACAAACCCCGTTAAATCCTTTTACGGTATAACGACCTGTGGCCAAAGGTCGCACAATTACTTTACCTGTGGAATCCCAACTTTCTATGAATGTATTTGAGTTCCAAATATAAGTTAGGGTAGATAGTGGTTGTATGGTTACTGCTTCACGGTAACAGGTAAATGTATCGCGTGTAATCTGAATCTGTGGTAAAGCAAGTACATTTACATACAAACTGCGTTGTAAAATACACCCTTTGTCGGATGTAGCGGTAAGGGTGTACTGGGTTGCGGTAGTAGGGAATAATTTCGGACTTCCTGTCTGATCATCTATCACCGTTTGTGGCGGTGACCAGGTGAAAGAAGAAGCATCTGAGGAGAAATATAACCTTAGCGTGTCGTTTAAACACATGGAGGTATCAGGCATTGATGATACCTGAGGAAGTCGATTGATTTTTAAACGCACTTTAGTGGTATCACTGCATATACCGTTGGAAACGGTAAGGGTATAGGTGGTATCCTGGTTAGGATAAACACGGGCTACACTGCTACCTGGATTAATGATGTTGTACAACGGACTCCAGCTAAAGGAAGTTCCGTTAGTTGATGTAGACGTAAGTGTGGAAGTATCCTTATCACAAATGGTTAACGAACCTGAAACACTGGCCTTAGGCCTGGCTACAACAGTAACATTCACCGTATCGTAACTACCACAATTGCCGGGGTTCCATGTGTGCAATATATACTCCTGGTTATTTAACGGTTTAAAATACGGACTTTTTCCATTAGCATTGGAAACCCCAACGGAAGGACTCCATTGATTGTACCAACCGTTGTTACCTGTAATTTGCACACTGTCGCTTAAGCAAATGGTTTTGTCAGCACCTGCATTAGCTACCGCGTATGTTGATATAATGAATGTTTTATTGACAGGATATCCTACAATATTAGGTAAGGAACCAACCACCCTCACTCGGTATCCCACCCCCATTAACAGGTTAGACGGGAGTTTAACCTTGAACACTCCTGAATTGACGCTGTTAAGTGTACCTAAAACCAATGGATTGTCAAAATCTCCGCTGGAATCTGATAGTTGTAGAGTAAATATATTGCCATTTTGAAATGTTCCGTATTTTGTATAACTCACTACCATGCTATCACCCACGCAATAAGCTGTTTTATTTATACTATTGGTGGTAATTACCTCTGTGTTTCTGAAACGGGAAAGATACTCTCCCCAATAAAAACCGTAATAACCATAGGTAAATCCGCTTCCTACAATACCTACAGGTACTGTGTCATTATTTTTAAAAATGGCTAAAGGCAAATAATATGTTTGATTAGTATACATATATGAAGTGCCTGAGAAATAGACATTACCAAAATAATCCAGCCCTATGCCATTTACGTTCTCATTGCACCCGTAATAACCTCTTGTTCTCACGTTCCAACCCGATGTTCCATCAGAATTAATTTTAATCACAAACCCCGCTCGTTTCCAATTGTAGTGAAAATAGGGGTAATACCTCACATTGGATATAGTGCATACTGAGCCTGGTTCCGTATCATCAACCAATGTACCCGACACATAAATATTACCTGCTGGGTCCACTTCAATATCTGATGACCAATCGCCTGTATTATCTCCACAATAGTTTCCTACTGTTTTATTTTCATCACTTCCAATACGCTTTGTCCATACAAAATCTCCTGCAGCTGACATTTTAGCTATATACACATCATGTTTACCGGGTGCAAAAGGAACATATGTAGTTGTGCCAAATGTGGTAGTGGTGTTGTAAACTCCGGTAATTAAAATATCACCATAAATATCTGTAGTAGCTGCGATGGCATGTGTACCAATTTTTCTAGCCCACATTGGAACCCCTGTTGCAGAATATTTAATGATTGCACCATAAGTTTGATTACCTGTAATGGGAACATATACTGATCCTTGACTGAAAGTAGCGTCTGCATATAAATTAGCAGTAAGGTAAATATTACCCGAATTGTCTATGGTAATGTCAGACGGGTACTCATCCTCTGCTCCTCCACCTGAACGCATCCAAAGTGGTAAACCTGTTGGAGAAATTTTTGCCAAAAAAACATCGCGTTTACCATTAAAAGCCGGAGTGCTGGCTGTTAAAGAACTGGTTACTTTAATAAACCCGCTTCCGCTACCTGCCACGTAACAATTACCATAACGGTCAACCTCAACAGCTGACACACACTCTTCAGAAGCACCTGTTAATTTATGGGCCCATATCCATTGTCCACTGGGGCTTATTTTTGCTACAAAACCATCCTGACCTTGTGGATTCAATTTTAAATTTGGGCCAAAGTTCACATCAATTGCATTTGTACCGTTAATGGTTCCACCTACATAAACATATCCTTCTTCATCAACAGCTATGGCGTTAGCTAAATCCATTTGTGATCCTCCTGCCGAAACTGCCCATAATGCATTCCCTGAAGAATCATATTTTGCCACATAAAAATCAAAACAAGCATAACCTGTGCTGGCCCATCCGCACAAATTACAGTTGTTCACGTTATTTGAAATGAGTACATTATTACCTATTTTAACAGTCCCGTTAAAACTACCAATTACATAAGTATTTCCATCAGCATCAACAGTAGAATTTCGTTTACCTGCGTTACCGTACCAAGCATAAGTATTGTTTTGTACAATCCCGTTGCAGGAATTACAACTGTTTGCCCACCAATAAGCATACCCTGTACTCATAGAATCAATAGCCTTTCGAGCCCATTTGTATTCCTGGGCATTTACATTGTTGTATGAGCAAAAGAAAAGGAGAACAATAATTAGTCGTAAAACTCTCATTTCTATATCGTATGATTTTATTTTAAACGAATATAATGGTAGTTAACGAAAAAACAACAGGATTTGGCTACAGTACAAAAATTTGACAATCAGATGAATTTACCTCACCTTGATTTTCCGTCCGGTTCTCAATACAGCGTTGCGTTTAATTCGGTTTATCTGGCAAAGTCTGTTTATTGTGGTACCATACCGGTAGGCAATGTGTGCTAAAGTATCTCCTCTTCGTACCACGTGGTAACGTGAGTGTGATGCAGATGATTTGGCTTTTTTAACCGCCACCTTGTGTGTAAAGTATGTTTTATCTATGTAAACTGTATCAGAGTAAAGTCTGCTTTCAGGAAAACAAATTAAACGAGTGGGATCCACTTTTTCCCCTTTAAAGCGTACTTCAAAGTGCAAATGACTTCCTGTTGAACGACCGGTACTACCACCCAAGCCAATAACGTCTCCCGCACGAACTGTTTGCCCGTTAACTACTAAAAGTTTAGAAAAGTGGGCGTACAACGTTTCAAAACCATTGTAATGCCTGATGAGTACCACATAGCCATAATCAACACTTAGCTTGGCTACACGTACCACTCCATCAAATGCCGCATAAACCGGATCTCCTGTATACAAGCGCACATCAACACCATAATGAAACTTAAGTCTGCGTCCCCATCTCCTAAAACCAAAACCCGATGTAATCTCTCCCTTACATGGTGGAAAGAAGAAACAATCATCATCATCTTGCAACGGAATGGGAATAATCTCCTCCATATTGGCCAGGTCTTCATTGTATGGATTAATTACAATGGTATCCCATATGGCGTAATATTGTTTGGCCGGAATGATAGCTGAATCAAACATAAACGCGTAACGTTTTCCTTCGGCATTGTATAGTGAATCAATATATACAGCAAGCTTTTCGTCCAGCTCGGCATCAATCATATCAATAGACTCTTCGGAAATAAATTCTACGGAATCAATCTCTTCCACGTCTGCACTATCAGGTAACACCAAGTCATCTTCTTCTGTTTGTGCAAAAGCAGAAAACGATACAACCAATAAACTAAATGCGAATAAAAATAATCTAACTCTTTTCAATACGATATCTCTGGTGCACTCAACCTAAAATTCTGAGCGCTTCAAATTTATCCTTTTCGAGTTGTTTTTTGAGGTCATCAAGGCTAGGAAACTTAATTTCGTTCCGTATTTTTTCAACAAAGTTTATCTTGATAACTCTTCCGTACAGATCTTTTGCTGAGTTAATCAAATGTACTTCAATGGTTACATCTCCGCTTCCGCCTACTGTGGGCCGTTTGCCTATGTTAAGCATGCCTTTAAATTTCTCCCCCAACACATCTACTTCCACAGCATACACTCCTTCACCCGGAATGAGTTTATACTTCTCTAAAATGTAAATATTAGCTGTAGGAAAATCTATGGTTCGGCCAATTTTATTGCCCTGCTTTACTACACCTTTCAACTTAAAAGTATAACCCAACAATTCTGTTGCTTTGCTTATGTTACCTGTTAACAGCGCTTCCCGTATTTTAGTTGAGCTTACAGTTACTCCGTCAAGTATAAGTGCGGGTGCTTCCTGTACATCAAAAGCATATTTCTGCGAAAGTTCTTTTAAATCTTTAAAACCACCCTCTCTGTTTTTTCCAAAACGATGGTCGTGACCAACAATCAAATTTTTGACCCCTATTTTATCTACCAGAATATCGCGAACAAATTCCTCTGTAGTTTGGCGGGAAAAGTGTGTTGTAAAGGGTTCTACAATCAAATGATCAATTCCGTATTTATCAAAACGCTCCACCTTCTCTTCAAAAATCTGTAGTATTTTAAAATCCTCATTATCGGGGTAAAGCACCATGCGAGGATGAGGAAAAAAAGAAAGCAAAACTGTTTCACCACCCGTGCGCTCCTTTACTTCGAGCATTCGTCTTATTATTTCCTGATGGCCGATGTGTACACCATCAAACGTACCCTGCGATACCACAGCATTCTCGATGCGTGCAAAATCATTCAGGCTACGATAAAGTTTCATTCTCTTTTTTTTGTTTAGTTAACAAATCTATAATATTTTTTAATTCAATAGCATCTTTAATTACATATTCTCCCACTTTGGTCCTGCAAAGTGCTGTCAAATACCCACCTGAGTTTAGTTGTTTGCCAAAATCATGTGCCAAACTCCTAATATAGGTTCCTTTGCTGCATACAATTCTGAAATCAACTTCAGGTGGACGAAAATCAACTATTTCAAACTCTTTTACTGTCACTGTTTTCGGTGATATTTCAAAATCCTTGCCTGAGCGTGCCATATGGTACGAACGTTTCCCATCAATCTTAACGGCTGAGTATATAGGGGGGCGTTGTTGCAACTCACCGGTAAACTGTTTTGCAGCATTATACGCCATTTCTTTGGTAATGTGCTCCCAAGGAAAAAGCGCGTCAGGCTCCATCTCACTATCGTATGTAGGTGTAGTTGCTCCCAACTTTATGGTGCCTGTATATTCTTTTTCCTGAGCTTGTATTATGTCAATGTTTTTTGTGGCGGCCTTGCCTACACAAATAACCAACACACCGGTAGCCAAAGGGTCCAAAGTTCCTGCATGTCCTACTTTAATACCCAATTTCCCGAAATTGTCCTTGTATTGAGGGTATAATTCAGGGTTCCTGCGCACAAAACCGTTTACCCCGAATCTGATTTTATTGACTACATCAAACGAGGTCCATTCTAAAGGTTTATTCACTACCCAAACGGTACCATTTACTATATCAGGTGGGAATTGCATATTATACGTGTAACTCTAAACCTGTATACCAGGCGTAGGCCAAAAATAAAATACCGAGCAGTATGCGGTAATAACCAAAATGTTTAAAGCCGTAGCGGGTTAAAAAAGTAACAAAGGCTTTAACCGCCAAAAGGGCCACAACAAATGCTACCGCAGCTCCTAAAAGTAAAATGGAAATATTGCCAGAGTTGATGTATTCATAACTCTCCAGCAAGTCCAAACCTGAGGCGGCAAACATGGTGGGTATAGCCAGCAGAAAAGAAAACTCCGCTGCTTGTGTGCGGTTAAATCCTGAAAACACTCCGCCAAAAATGGTTGCTGCAGCACGCGATACTCCGGGAATCATGGAGAGACACTGTATGCAGCCAATCTTGATGGCATCTTTGTAAGTAATGTCTTCAATATTTACATAGCGTGATTTTTTCTCGCCCGACCATTTGTCGAGGAGTATCAGCACAACACCGCCAATAATTAAGGAAACGCTCACCGTTACCGGATTGAACAAATAAGCTTTAATCATTTTATAGGCCAGCAAACCCATGATACCCGTGGGCAAAAAGGCAACTGCCAGCTTTAAATAGATGTCAATACTTACCAGAAAACGTTTGTAATACATTGCAAGAACAGCCAAAATAGCTCCCAATTGAATGACAATTTCAAATGTTTTTACAAATTCATCCTCACTGATGCCCATAAGTGATGAGGCCAAAATCATGTGGCCGGTGGACGAAACAGGTAAGAATTCAGTGATTCCTTCAATAATGGCAATAATAATTGCCTGAACAATTTCCATTAGTACTTAGGCTTTTTCATGATGGCATAAATCTCTAACGAGAAACCGGCCAATACAACCAAAGGTGCGAGTGTAATTTTGGTAAACCCAAAAATATCTTCTTTGCCGTACATCAGAATAAAACCGAGTATAATCACAACAAGACCCACTATCATGAGCAAGTAATTTTGTTTGTCAAACGCAAATGATTTTTCCGAACCTGAAGCTTGTGCAGGTTTACTTTTAATTGGTGCTGTATTTTTTGACATAGTGCAAAGGTATCAAATTAATATAAATCGTCTAACTTGAGGCGAAGATAACGTTTGGTCGCTATCCAACTGCTCACCATAGATATAATCATCCCGGCCAGCAGAATGCCCGCGAATAAAACGGCAAACTGGTTATAATCGTATAATTGCTGTACACCTGCCAGTTTTTGTGGCAGAAATGAGAGCACCCCGGCCAGCAAAGCTCCTGCAATAAAGGCACTGTAAATTCCGTGTAAAACAGAGCGCAGCATAAACGGGCGAATGATGAACCACTGCGTGGCCCCTACCAGTTGCATACTCTTAATTAAAAATCTGCGGGCATAAAGGTTTAGGCGAATGGTGCTGTTGATGAGTGTTAAGGCAATCATAAAAAACAAACCGCTTACGGCCAATACTATCCAACCTATGGTTTTGAGGTTGGCGTTAACTTGTTCTATCAGATTTTGCTGGTAGGTTATCTCCTCTACAATGGGGTTGCTGAGTAGCTTTTTCTCTACTTCCTTCATTTTGCTCACATCAGCAAACTCTGCTTTTAAGCTGAGCTCAATAGATGAAAGCAAAGGGTTGTAACCGATAAACTCCACAAAATCATGTCCCAGTTCCTGTTGAAATTCCTTGGCCGCATCCTTTTTGCTGATGAACCTTACCTCTTTGGTAAAATCTTCCATTTCCAGCTTCTTCTGCAAGCCCAGCATATCGCTTTCGCTGGCCTCATCTTTCAGAAACACATTGAGCTGAATGTGCTCCTTAATGTGGTCGGAGAGTTTTTTTCCTGAAATAATGATGATGCCGAACACGCCCACCATAAACAGCACCAAAGAGATGCTGATGATAGACGGCAGGTACGATGGCCTGCGTTTGTATGTGCTTTTACCTTCCTGTATTGCCATAACTTATACTTGCGAAAGTAAACAGTATTTGAGTAGTATGCAATTATTCAAAAAACTAAGGCTGCACATAGTTATACACAGGGGCATTGCTGGTATTTTTTTGTTATTTTGCGCCTCATTTTTCATAGCAGAATAGCATACACATGTCAGAATACCATTTCAGAGAAATAGAGCAAAAGTGGCAACAGCGCTGGGCTGAACAAAAAACTTACCGTACGGAGAATGGCGGACCAAAACCCAAGTACTATGTACTGGACATGTTCCCCTACCCTTCGGGTGCCGGTCTGCACGTAGGCCACCCGCTGGGGTACATTGCTTCTGATATTGTGGCCCGTTTTAAAAAATTGAAAGGCTTTAATGTGTTGCACCCTATGGGTTACGATGCCTTTGGATTGCCTGCTGAACAATACGCTATTCAAACCGGACAGCACCCTGCTATTACTACCAAAAACAACATTGAACGCTACCGCGAGCAGTTGGATAAAATTGGCTTGGGTTATGATTGGGACCGCGAAATACGTACCTGCGAAAAGGATTACTATAAATGGACCCAGTGGATTTTTATTCAGTTGTTCAACAGCTGGTACAATCCTGCTACCGATAAGGCTGAAAACATCAGCACACTCATTCACATTTTTGAAACACGCGGCTTTAAAGGCAGCAACGACAGCATTCTTACCGGTGACATCGAAATAGAACGGGATGGATTTACTCCCGCACAATGGGCCGATTTTGGTGAAGCCACACGCGAAAGTATGTTGCAACATTTTCGCCTGGCTTATTTAAGTGAGGCTTACGTGAACTGGTGCCCGGCTATGGGAACGGTGTTGGCCAATGATGAAGTAAAAGACGGAGTGAGCGAACGCGGTGGTTATCCTGTGGAGCGCAAACTAATGAAACAATGGAGCCTGCGCATTACCGCGTATGCCGACCGTTTGTTGCGCGACCTCGACACCATTGAGTGGAGCGACAGCATAAAAGAAGCACAACGCAACTGGATTGGCAAAAGCGAAGGTTGCTCACTGAAATTTAAAGTAGAAAATTCATCACGCGAAATAGAAGTATTTACCACCCGCCCCGATACCATTTTCGGGGTGAGTTTTGTAACGCTGGCACCTGAGCTGGAACTGGTGAATGAACTGGCCACACCTGAGTACAAAGCGCAGGTAGATGCTTACGTTCACTATGCCAAAAACCGCAGTGAGCGCGAGCGGCAAACGGATGTAAAAAAGATTACCGGACAGTTTACGGGTGCTTATGCCCTTCATCCGTTTACAGGAAAACAAATTCCTATATGGATTGGAGAATATGTGTTGGCCGGTTACGGTACCGGTTGCGTAATGGGCGTACCCGCACACGATAGTCGTGATTTTGGTTTTGCCACACACTTTGGTATTCCCAAACAACAGGTCATACAACCTGCAGGTGAATGGAATTTTGAAGAAGCCTCTTATGATGCCAAAGAAGGCACCCTCATCAACTCCGATTTTTTAAACGGGCTGGAAGTAAAATCCGCCATTAAAAAAGCCATTGAGGCTGTTGAAGCCAAAGGTTTGGGACAAGGCAAAACCAACTACCGTTTGCGCGATGCTGTGTTTGGCCGCCAGCGTTACTGGGGCGAGCCTATACCCGTTTATTACAAAGACGAAATACCTTATGTAATGCCGGAAAGTGCATTGCCGCTGGAGTTACCTGAGGTAGATAAATTTTTACCAACAGAAGATGGTGAACCACCTTTGGCCCGTGCGAAAAATTGGGTGTATCAACAAGACGGAAAAGAATACCCTATTGAAACTACTACCATGCCAGGTTGGGCCGCGAGCAGTTGGTATTACCTGCGTTACATGGACAACAAGAACCCGAATGTTTTTGTAAGCAAAGAAGCCATTGATTACTGGCAGCAGGTTGACCTCTATTTGGGCGGAAGTGAACACGCTACCGGCCACTTGTTGTACGTACGTTTCTGGACCAAGTTTTTGTTTGATTTGGGCTACTTACCTTTTACTGAACCTGCTAAGAAATTGGTGAATCAGGGGATGATTATTGCTTTTTCAAATTATGTTTATGTAAATAGAAAATATAAAATTGCTATTTCAAGTGATTTGATAAGCTCTTTTGATATACACCAAATAGATAAAGATATCATCAATGTAAAAGATGATGTAGAATTCCTTTTATCACAAATCGAAAATACGGATTGTCTATCAAATCTTAATCTGATTCTGTCTGATACAACTTTTAGCTCAAGAGTCCATAGTGAGCCTGTTTTAGAAATAGAAACGTTCGTAAAGGCATACCCGGAATTCCATGACTTCAAGTTTATTTCAAACAGCAAAGGCAATTTTATTTGTCAAGATGTTATTGAGAAAATGTCCAAGTCAAAACTAAATGTAGTAAATCCTGATGATGTAATCAACCAATACGGAGCAGACACTCTTCGCTTGTACGAAATGTTTTTAGGTCCGCTGGAGCAAAGCAAACCCTGGAGCACACAAGGCATTGAAGGTGTTTCCCGTTTTTTGCGCAAACTGTGGCGTTTGTTTTTTGATGAGCAAGGCAACCTGAATGTGAGCGATGCCGCACCTGAACCAAAGGAGTTAAAATCATTGCACAAAACCATTAAGAAAGTAGAAGAAGACATTGACAACTTATCGTTCAATACTTCGGTAAGTGCGTTTATGGTGTGCGTAAATGAACTCACCGATTTAAAATGCAACAAGCGCGAAGTACTGGAGCAACTGCTGGTTACACTTTCTTCTTTTGCCCCGCACATTTGCGAAGAGTTGTGGTCGAGACTGGGGCATACTGAGAGCATTACTAAAGCCACTTACCCTACATTCAATGCCGCTTACTTAATAGAGAATAGTTTTAGTTATCCTGTTTCCATCAACGGAAAAGTGCGTACCAACATTGATATGGAACTTTCCCTTGATGCCGCAGCAGCCGAACAGATTGTACTGGCAGACGCCACCGTTCAAAAATGGCTGGAAGGCAAAGCCCCCAAGAAAGTAATTTTTGTAAAGGGCAGGATAGTGAATATTGTGTTGTAAGTACAGGCGAATATTACTGCCACTGATTGCACTGATTTAAGAAACGATTTTTTATACGCACGTCATTTACTAATGCCCCCAATGAGAAATACTGCTCAACTTTAGGAGACTGCTTCGTGCCTCGCAGTGACGTTGCTTTTGAGAAGGAAGAAAGACTTCAAACATACCGTCATTGCGAACCATGTACTCATGGTGTGGCAATCTCCCAATGAGAACTTCTGCTCAATTTTATGGGACTGCAATCCCGATAGCCATCGGGATTGCAGTGACGTTTATGGTATCCTCTTAAAATAGAAACAGCTATCAGGAAAACCTGATAGCTGTTTCTTATTTATATACTCGAAAATAATTAGTGCGCGTGTTCGTGGCCTTCTTCGGCAGTTTCTTCACCTTCGTGGTGTTTACATTCTTCTTTTGATTTGCAACCGTGTTCACAACCTTCCATAGAAGAGTGGTCACCTTTTCCTGCATGCTTTACACACATGGCTTTTTCTTCAGGTGAACAACCTACGCTATCGCAATAAGCAGCACATTCTTCTTCACTCATATCTGCACACATGCTCATATCGCATTTCATTTCTTTTTTAGCAGCGCAACATTCTGTTTTAGTTCCGTCCATCAGCATGTCCTCAGCAGTACCGCCATCAACAGCAATGTAAGGAGCAATAACCAATGACACGATAGACATCAATTTAATTAAGATGTTCATAGAAGGACCTGAGGTATCTTTGAAAGGATCACCAACGGTATCACCTGTAACCGATGCTTTGTGCGGCTCAGACTTTTTGTAGAACATTTCACCGTTAATCATCACTCCTTTTTCGAATGATTTTTTAGCATTGTCCCATGCACCACCGGCATTCGATTGGAAAATTCCCATCAACACACCCGATACGGTAACACCGGCCAATAAACCACCCAGTACTTCAGGGCCGAATACGAAACCAACAATTACCGGAGTAATCAAGGCAATACCGCCCGGTAACATCATTTCACGTATAGAAGCTTTGGTAGAGATAGCTACGCATTTTTCATACTCAGGCTTCGCTTTGTATTCCATAATACCAGGAATTTCGCGGAATTGTCTGCGTACTTCCTGCACCATGTCCATAGCCGCTTTACCTACCGCCTGAATACACAGAGCTGAGAAAATAAACGGAATCATTCCGCCTACAAATAAACCGGCCAATACATTTGCTTTATAAATGTTGATGGCATCAATACCGGCAATACCCACGAAAGCCGCAAACAAAGCTAAAGAAGTTAAGGCAGCAGAAGCGATGGCAAAACCTTTTCCGGTAGCTGCAGTAGTATTACCCACAGCATCCAGATTATCGGTACGCTCACGTACTTCAGGAGGCAACTGGCTCATTTCAGCAATACCACCGGCATTGTCAGCAATAGGACCAAATGCGTCAATCGCTAACTGCATGGCTGTTGTTGCCATCATTCCGGCAGCAGCAATAGCCACACCGTATAATCCGGCAAAATGGTACGATAACATGATACCTGCAGCCAGTGTTAAAATAGGAATTACAGTAGATTTCATACCCACAGATAAACCACCGATGATGTTGGTAGCATGCCCTGTTGATGACTGTTGAATGATAGACAACACGGGAGCTTTGCCCATAGCTGTGTAGTATTCAGTAACAATACTCATGATTGCACCAACCACAGTACCAACTAAGATAGCCCAGAATACATTCAATTTAGAAAATTCGTATCCGCGCAGGTTCAATGTATCAGGTAACATCCACATCACAACAAAGTAAGAAGCTACAACGGTTAAGCCCATAGAAGCCCAGTTACCCAGATTTAAGGCGTTTTGTACATTTGATTTATCATCTTTAATGGTCACAAACCAGGTACCTACTATAGAGAAGATAATTCCCAAACCACAGATGAGCATAGGCAACAAGATAGGAGACATTCCACCGAAGTTGTCTTCAACAGAAATCTCCTGACCCAGCACCATGGTAGCCAAAATGGTAGCCACGTACGAACCGAATAAGTCGGCACCCATACCGGCCACGTCACCCACGTTATCACCTACGTTATCGGCAATAGTAGCGGGATTACGCACGTCATCTTCGGGAATACCGGCTTCAACTTTTCCTACTAAGTCAGCACCTACGTCAGCAGCTTTGGTATAAATACCTCCACCTACACGGGCAAACAAAGCGATAGACTCAGCTCCCAAAGAGAAACCCGTCAATACTTCGATAGCTGTTTTAACCGTATCAGGACCTAAATCGGCAAAGATGGACAAGAAGGCAATGAATAAACCTCCTAAACCCAATACCGCCAATCCGGCTACACCCAATCCCATAACAGTACCACCGGTAAACGACACCTTTAAGGCTTGTTTTAAACTGGTGCGGGCAGCTTGGGTGGTACGCACGTTGGCTTTAGTGGCCACTTTCATACCGATGTATCCTGCGGTAGCAGAAAATACTGCACCTATAATAAAGGAGATGGAAATTATCCAACTGGAGTGGATAGGCTTTCCGTTAACTTCATGTATTGTGCCTGAGTAGGCTAATAAAGCAGCAGCAATAGCCACGAAAATACTGAGCACTTTCCACTCTGCTTTCAAAAAGGCCATAGCACCATCGGCTATATACCCGGCCAGTTCTGTCATTTTTGCATCGCCTGCATCCTGCTTTGATACCCAGGCCGATTTAATTGCCATGACAAGTAATCCAACTACTCCCAGTGCGGGAATCAGGTAAAGAACATTTTCCATATAATCTATTTTAATGTTTAGGTTCCGTTTTAAGGACGGCAAAAATACGATTTACTCTTAATTTTTAAAGGATTTTGATTTTTCAATGAGTTGAACCATAATTGAAAAGCAAATAATTCATACAAAATTCATATGTATTCGCTTAATTTACAGCCATGAAGCTACTGACAAGGATTCTGCTCACCCTGTGTATAACAAGTGCATCCGCGCTACTTGGGCCAAAGGCTTTGGCTTTTGACTTTTACCGCCCTGTGGGTGCCAAAGGCTGGGGAATGGGCAATACTACTGTCACCTTCAGCGATTTATGGAGCGTACAAAACAACCAGGCCGGCTTGGGCTTTATCAAACAAACCTCCGCGGGAACTTACCTCGAAAACCGTTTCCGACTCACTAACCTCAACTTTGGGAGCGTTGCAGCGGCATTGCCCACTAAATTCGGTACATTCGGTATTAACATCAATCAGTTTGGTTATACGGCTTACCATGAACAAAAATTCGGTCTGAGTTTCGGCAGGGCATTTACAGAAAAGTTCTCCTTCGGCTTTCAAATGAACTACCAGCTTGTGCGCATATCAGAATATAGCTCAGGTGGAGCAGCTGCCATTGAAGCAGGTGTTATATATAAGGTAAGTAAACAACTACATACCGGTTTTCACCTGAGCAACCCTACCCTGCAAAAATTAGGTGAGCCTTATAATCAATCGCTGCCTACTGTGGGCAAAATCGGGCTGGCCTATTTTCCCTCAGATAAAATAATTCTTTGCTTGGAAACACAAAAAGAAATGGAGACTGATGCCGGCATTAAACTGGGAGCCGAATACAAGGCACACTCCAAACTACACATAAGAGCCGGATATTACAGTAACCCCAATACCGTAACCATGGGTGTGGGCTATAACAGAGGGCCTTTAGAGGTTGATATTGCAGCCAGCGTACAACCCGTTTTAGGTGTTTCGCCTCATGCCGCTATTAGCTATAGGTGGGCAAAAAAGAAAAAATGAGTCTGATGTTTCGACTGAAAAATATTCTTCTTTTAAGTCTGCTGCTGTCAGTTACTTCCCTCACTCCTGTTTGGGCACAAAATAAACCTGCACGTGAGGAAGACGAACGGGTGGTCCAGGATTTTCTAGAGAGGTTGATTGAGAACGAAGAGTCGAACATTGATTACACCGACTTACAGGATCAGCTGCTCTATTTCTACCGCAACCCTATTAACCTTAATAAAGCCGGGAAAGAACAATTACAACAACTGGGCTTTTTAACCGAACTGCAAATCAATAACCTGTTGTTACATCGGTTAACATTTGGTGATTTATTATCTGTGTATGAGTTGCAGGTAATTGAAGGATTTACGCAACAGGTTATTCAGGATTTGTTGCTTTTTGCCACCGTAAATGGCGATTGGATGACAGAAAAACTCACGTTCAAAAAAATATTCACCCAATCGCGGCAAGAAGTTTACCTGATGCACCAACAAACCTTACAAACACAAAAAGGCTATACCCTGCCGAATGCGGAAGACCCTGATGCCACCAACTATTACCTGGGCTCACCATACCGCCACTTGTTCAGATACAACATGGCTTACGGCACTCGTTTCAGCGCGGGTTTGATTGGCGAAAAAGATGCCGGTGAACAGTTTTTCGAAGGCAACAACAAAAACGGATTCGACTTTTACTCCTTCCATTTATTTGTGCGTGATGTGGGAAAATTTAAGTCCATAGCACTGGGCGATTTTCAGGCTGCCTTCGGCCAGGGATTAACGTTTGGTTCAGGTTTGGCTTTTGGCAAAAGTCCTTTTGTGCTTAATGTAAAACGTAATTACCAATCACTCCGGCCATACCGTTCAGTAAACGAGAACGAGTTTTTACGCGGAGCCGCTTTCACTTATGCCCTTCACAAAAAAATGGAGTTCACTACCTTTCTCTCGCACAAAAAAATTGACGGCAACATAGCTTCCAACACCGACACTATTTTCTCTGACGAAAGTGCTTTTACTTCCATCATTTCCTCCGGATTTCACCGCACGCCCAATGAAATAAAAGACAAACAAACCGTAACACAAACCATAGCAGGCGGGCATTTGCGCTACAAACTTTCCAACTTTCAACTTGGTTTAACAGTGGTGCACACTACCTACGACCAGGCTTTTCAACGCGATGATAAACCATACAACCGCTATGAGTTTTCAGGAAAAAGTTTGCTGAATACAGGCATGGACTACACCTGGTATTACCGCAACCTTACTTTATTTGGTGAAGTAAGTCGTAGTAGCAATGGTGCTATGGCTACTACCCATGGTTTGCTGGCCTCACTGCATCCAAAAGTTGATGTGAGCATGGTGTACCGTAATTTTGCTAAAGATTACCACACCACCTACAGCAGTGCTTTTGGTGAAAACTCCCGCAACATCAATGAACAGGGTTTTTACATGGGTATCTCGGTACGGCCCGTTCCCAAATGGACCATCAACGCGTATACCGATGTGTATTCCTCCCCTTGGCTCAAGTACCTGGTAGATGCACCTTCACGAGGATATGACTACATGGCTGAGTTGAATTACGCCCCTTCACGAACCGTTCAGATGTATTGGCGTTTCCGCAATGATAACAAAGAGAAAAACGCTACCGGCAATGAAACCGTAAGCGATTATCTCGTAGTGCACCGCAGGTATACTTACCGCTATCAAATCAGTTACAAAGTATCACCTTCCTTTACTTTAAAAAACCGTGTAGAATTCAGCGAATACCAAACACCTGTAACAGCCACTGAAAAAGGTACGGTGTTCATTCAGGATGTGCAATATAAACCTCTCAGAGGAGCATTTACGTTTATCGGTCGCGCTGCTTATTTCAGTACTGACGGGTACAATAGCCGCTTATATGCTTTTGAAAATGATTTGCTGTACCAGTTTTCAGTTCCCGCATTGCAAGACAAAGGCATGCGCTATTTTCTGTTAATCAGATACAAACCAATTCGTTCTGTTGATGTTTGGCTAAAGCTGGGCAGCACCGCGTATACTAATAAAAACACTGTAGGTTCAGGATTAGATGAGATTAACGGGAATGCCCGTACCGACCTGAAAATACAAGTGCGTTACAGCTTCTAACTTTGCACAATAGCTGCATTTTTTTCACAAAACCTTAATATTAGCTGCGAAGCCTTATTTTTGCGCAACTTTTAAATACATAAGATGGATTTATTCGAAAAACTTGCAAGCAGACCCGGACCACTGGGCCAACATGCCGACAGAAGTCATGGCTATTACATGTTCCCTAAGTTGGAAGGACCAATTGGTGCACACATGAATTTTATGGGTAAACAAAAATTGGTGTGGAGTCTGAACAACTATTTAGGCTTAGCCAATCACCCGGAAGTGATGAAAGCAGATGCAGAAGGTGCTGCAAAATTTGGTATGGCCTACCCTATGGGTGCACGCATGATGAGCGGCAATAGCGACTATCACGAACAATTAGAAAAAGGTCTTGCTGAATTTATTGGTAAGGAAGATGTAATACTGATGAACTACGGTTATCAGGGCATGGTAAGTGCCATTGATTCTTTAGTTGACCGCCACGATGTAATTGTATACGATGCCGAATCTCATGCTTGTATCATCGATGGAGTTCGTCTTCACCAAGGCAAACGTTTTGTTTACAACCACAACAACATGGAGAGCCTGGAGAAACAACTGGAGCGTGCTACACGCTGGGTTGCTGAAACCGGTGGTGCCATACTCGTAATTACCGAAGGTGTATTTGGTATGTCGGGAGTACAGGGTAACCTTAAAGGTATTGTAGAACTGAAAAAGAAATTTGATTTCCGTTTGTTTGTAGATGACGCACACGGTATAGGCACCATGGGTAAGACAGGAGCCGGTACAGGTGAGGAACAAGGTGTAATGGATCAGATTGATATTTACTTCGGCACCTTTGCCAAATCATTTGCCGGTATCGGAGGTTTTATAGGCAGCAACAAAGCCATTGTGAACCACCTGCGCTACAACACCCGCTCACAAATTTTTGCCAAATCGTTGCCCATGCCTATGGTAATAGGTGCATTAAAACGTTTGGAACTTATTCGCACAAATCCTGAGTTGAAAAACAATTTATGGAAAATTGTGAATGCTTTGCAAAACGGCTTAAAGGAAGCCGGATTTAACATAGGCATTACCTCTTCTCCTGTAACTCCGGTAATATTAAACGGCACTATACCTGAGGCAACGGCACTTACGCACGACCTTAGAGAGCACTACAACATCTTCTGTTCTATTGTAGTGTATCCGGTTATTCCAAAAGGCATGATTATTCTTCGATTAATTCCAACAGCTGTTCACACCATTGAAGACGTTAACAGAACCATAGAGGCCTTTAAGGAAGTTAAGGAAAAGCTGGTTGCCGGAAAATACAATGTAGAGCAAATAGTGAAAGCTATTTAACTCTACTTTTTTGAAATCTGATTAAGGGGTTGATACAGTTCAGCCCCTCTTCATTATAATTATGTTGCTTCGTTTATTTTAAGCCTCAAACACAAATACTGTGTTCAGGGTGGGGAAAGGAATTTGCTGTATCTAAGCATTGTATTACCCTTACTCCTAATTTTGGCTCAAACTCCCAAATTAGACCAAATGATATATTTTTCCTAATTTAGGAATTTAAGATTAAATAATTCCATTATGGGACTAATGTAGGGCATAACTAATTCATATTTAGATATTTACTAAATGGCACAATTATGCAAACAATAGTGCAAATATCTAAATATGAAAACAAAAATAACTAAATCAAGATCATCAGTTCTCAAAATTGCACTTTACGTTAGTTTGCTATTGTCTATTTCCGCAAAAGGTGAAATAAGAACATGGACTAACGGAACAAGTAACGGTCTTTGGGCAAATGCTGGAAACTGGTCTCCTGCCGGAATACCTTCAGCAGCTGATACCGTGTTATTCAATGGCACTTCAACAGGTAACTGTACCATTAATTCAAGTGCAAGCATCATGGGAATATTAATTGATTCTTCCTACAGTGGTACAATAGCACAAAATTCAAGCATCAGTATTGGTGCCTATGGATTTTATATGATGGGTACAGGGGTTTTTCAAGCATCTTCAAGTAGTATTACTGTGAATGGCCCATTTGAACTGAGGAGAGGAACATTAACTTGTTCGTCTGGCTTGATTACATTTAATAATACATGCCAGATTTCAGGAGGAGTATTCTCCGGAAATCATGGGAATATTGATTTCAATAGTTCATTTGAAATATCAGGAGGAAACTTTATTGCTTCTGAAGGAACTACATTCTTCGCTATGGACATCAATATCTCAGGTGGTGAGTTTCATCCTAATAATGGAAGCATTGAAATCAATAGCTCAACCTCTCGCACCTTTGATTTAATGGGGAAATTGGAAGTGAATAACTTAATTATAAACTTCGGTAGTAGTGCACAATTAAACATTGCAAACGATGACACTATATATGTAACTAAAAAACTTACGCTTCAAAACGGGATTTTCGCATCAGGAGTTGTAGCCGCAAATGATACCATTCTCATTAACTCAGGTTGGGATGATGGTAACGGAACTTTGCTTGTAAATGGCAGTTCAGATCAAGTAATGATTTTTAATGCTGACTGGCAAGGATGTAATCTAATAGTAGACAAACCAATTTCAACTGCATTAAAACTAACAAAAGGAACAAGTAGCGTAATTTTTGGTAATACCAGTTCCAATCTTTCAATAGTGAGCGGGAAATTAATTCTCCCGCAAAATGAAGATGCCACAATAAATCACAGTAACGTAATTATTGAAATAAACGGGGAATTAGTTGCATCATCGGCTACAAGTGTATTAGGTGGCAACCTCCAAATTAATGAGGGAAAATTTACACATAACAATGGCATAATCGAGTTCAGAAGTTCAACCGCACGCACGCACAATTTCAGCAACGCTCTGTCAATAAACAAAGTCATTATTAACTATAATGGTGTGCAGTTCAATATAGCAGAAAATGACACTTTGGTAATTAACAAGCAGCTATATCTCAACAATGGGGTGTTTAACTCTGGTGTAATAGCAGCAAAAGATAGTATAACAATTAACAACAGTTGGGACGATGGTAACGGAACACTAATAGTGAGCGGAGAGAACAATCAATACATGTTATTTAACGATGTTTGGAACGGATGCAATCTTATACTCAATAAAACAACTTCAAGCGGCACATTAAATATGGTAAAGGGTACCGCTTACATAACAATAGGGAATAGCAGTACAAATCTTTTATTACTAAAAGGTCGGTTACTATTTCCTAATAACGATACGATTGACATCAACCATCAAAATATTATCGTTGAAGCAGATGCTGAGTTAACTGCCAGCTCATCACTTACCAGAATATCATCCAGTATTAAGATAAATGACGGGAAATTTTCACACAATAACGGAAGTATCGTTATTGATAACAGCTCAACAAGAACTTATCAAAGTACACAAATTGATACTTTATATAACCTTACTCTTAACTGTACAAGTAGTAGTATCATTTTCTCCATCACAAACGGAGATACTATAGTTGTACTTAACCAGCTTACTTTTCAAAATGGGAAACTTGATACAGGAGTTATTTTAGGGCTTGGTAACATAAGCTTCCTCAACACATCAGACAATGGAACAGCACCAGTAATAGCAAGCGGTTCGGGAAATACGATACTGAATATTTCAGCGAACATGACGACCCGAAACTTTATCATCAACAAACAAAACGCTACGGATACAGTTTCAATAATAAATACGCTTGGAACAAGAGTTACTTCCGGAGGAAATACTACTCAGTTCAAACTGATAAGCGGAATAGTATGTTTTCCTGAAAATGATACTGTTGACTTTAATTTCATAGATATTATTGTTGAAACAGCGGGAACATGGATTGCCACATCAACCTTATCATTAGTTTCTTCTAATGTAACCGTTAACGGAGTATTTGCTCACAACAACGGAAATTATACCATTGATGCCGGCAGTTCCAGAAATTATTCCCTCTCGTCACCTTTGACTTTTTTCAATTTTACCCAAAACCAATCGGGCAGTTTGAATATACAAAGTGATGACACTCTTATTGTAGAAGGCAACTTAACTCTTACTAATGGTTTATCGAATACGGGATTAATTAATGCAAAAGGAAATGTAAGCGTAGGGTCTTCGTTTGACAGAGGCACTGCAAAATTATTATTTACAGGTTCAGGTAATCAAACTTTTTCAATTAATAATTCCTCGAACTTTGATGGAGATATTATTCTAAACAAACCAAACCTCAGTGCAGTAATACTAAGCTCTCCCTTCAGTCTAGATGCTACCGATCAGGAACTAACTCTCACAAAAGGCTATCTCGTTACCACTTCAACTAACCTGCTTACGATTGCTGACAACAGGTCAATTTCAGGAGGAAGTTCACAAGCCTTTATTTCAGGACCAGTAAGAAAAGTAGGTAATGACATCTTCACCTTCCCGGTTGGAAAAGACTCCGTATATGCACCAATAAGTATCTCTGCTCCTTCCAACTCGTCCCACCATTTTACTGCTGAATACTTCAAATCAAATCCGGAGGTTGCAGCATACAACCGTACATCAAAAGAATCGTCCATAAATACCGTGAGTGCCAATGAGTTTTGGATACTTGACAGAACCAACGGAACCTCAAATGTAACTGTAACATTAAGCTGGAATAGCGCAAGAAGCGGAAATATAACTGACACTTCTGATTTACTGGTAACTCGCTGGAACGGAACACAGTGGGTAAATCATGGCAAAGCCTCCTTTACCGGCAACACATCAGAAGGCACCATCACAACGTCTTCAGCAATAACCTCTTTTAGTCCTTTTACTTTAGGTTCATTCTCAGGAGTAAATGCATTACCTGTTGAGCTCATTAATTTT
The DNA here is from genome assembly GCA_018058135.1 of Bacteroidia bacterium. Classification (GTDB taxonomy): domain Bacteria; phylum Bacteroidota; class Bacteroidia; order UKL13-3; family UKL13-3; genus JAGPCK01. The sequence continues at coordinate 46,061 of JAGPCK010000005.1, forward strand.
ACGGCTCATCAACAACGCAACTCAGTTGAACTTAACTGGAGCACAGCTACAGAGATCAATAATGATTACTTTGAGGTTGAACGTGCTGCTAATATTACCGATTTCACTGCTATAGGTAAGGTAAATGGACACGGAAACAGTATTGAACTTTTACATTACACCTTTATTGACAACTCCCCACTTTCCGGAATCAGCTACTACAGGTTAAAACAGGTAGATTTTGACGGAACAGTACACTATTCTTCAATTCAACCTATTAATAATATGCAAATCGAGATTAAAAACGTCTATCCAAACCCGGCAAGTGAAGTATTAAACATTGAGACTTCAGAAGAAATGAATCACCTAAGTAGTATAACGGTTTACAACCTGCTTGGTCAAAAAGTTACCTGCAACTTCACCTATTCAGGCAATACTTTACATTTAGATGTATCATCTATGAACCGTGGAAGTTACACTGTTTTACTTCAGAATAATAGTAGCATACAAACTATCCGGTTTAATGTAGCCCGATAGTACATACCCTAAAAAAAGAGATGGTGTAAATTACACCATCTCTTTTTTTATTGGTGATGACTTACATTTGTGTATGGAAACAAATCAAATGGAAACGTATTTTGGTGAACACCTGGCGGAAGATTTAAATAAAATTAAAAATGTGTCTCCTTTGTGGGGCAAAATGGACGCACAACAAATGCTCGAACATTTATGTCTCCCCTTTTTGATTGCTACCGGAAAAATGAGTGTATCACTTACCTCGCCCGAAGATAAAACACCCGTACTTAAACGTATTTTAATGAGCGATAAACCGTTGCCCAAATTATTTCACAACCCTATTTTGCCTGAAATACCAATGCCTGCAGCCGGTGCCAACCTCGAAGAAAGTAAAAAAGCATTAAAGGAAAGTGTAGCCTTCTTTTTGGATTACTTTAAAAAGAACCCTAACGCCACCGCCCTGCACAACATTTACGGAGAACTGAACTACCAGGAATGGTTGGTGATGAACATTAAGCACGTGCGACATCACTTTGCTCAGTTTGGGGTGGAAATCGATGCTACGCTGTAGCTCGTTCAACTTTTAGCTGCAGAAGGCGCTTCTCCACCTGCTTTCTGATGTGATTATTCGTCAGATTCATTTGATACATCATGATACCATAGAATATTGCTTTGTCAATATATTTTCTGTTGTAACGCAACACCCACCACACCAACTTCCAAAACCATTGGCGATGTGTATCTTTAATACCCATGAGGTATATAATTCTCAAAGCCACACTTACATCGTGCCAGTTAAATTTCGGATGTATTCTGATATGAGAATCAGGTAAACGATGGTGTAAAAAAAATGTTTGAAGACGCCTGAACGAACCTAACGGAGCATACAATTTTTCACTCACCTGCAGAAATCCTTCCAACAAAACTGCTTCGTCCATTACAGGTGTGATATTAGTATCCCCCTCCTCAAAAGCAAATGGCTTAGACAGCCTTCCTTCCCTTTTTAAACGCTCATAAAGTGCAGTGCCTGGAGGAGCTTTAAGAATATTTACAATAGGTAAAGGAATGCCACTCTGCTGAATAAAATTACTCATTGTATTAAAACTGCTTGTTGTATCGGTATCAAATCCTACTATAAATCCGCCTGAAATAATAAAGCCTTTTTCATGAATAAAATGAATGGTTTCTAGCAGATCCCGTTTGAGGTTTTGGTTCTTATGTGATACCGCTAAACCTGCTTCCTCTGGAGTTTCTATACCAATAAATACATGTCTGAACCCGGCATCCAAAAGCAACTGCATCAGCTCCTCATCATCTGCCAGATTAACTGTGAGCTGAGTAGCAAAAAAGAATCCGGGATTTGTCTTTTTCCGCCAAGTAATCAGTGCCGGTAAAAGTTCTGCTTTCAAAATCCGCTTATTGCCAATCAGGTTATCATCAGCAAATAAAACCAGTTGAACAGCTTTATTACAACTTATTACTTCCAATTCTCGTATAATTTGTTCGGGTGTTTTGGTACGTGGTTTACGTCCAAAAAGTGCGGTCACATCACAGAAGTCACACAAATAGGGGCAACCTCTGGAGTATTGCACAATGGCATACAAATAATGACGCATATCCACCAATTCGAATAGTGGAACAGGAGAGGTGGTTACATCAGCAAACTCTGCTGTAGAGTAAACATCTTTCAATTCTCCATTTTCGATATCGCGAATAAACTCCTGTAAAGTAATTTCAGCCTCATTCAGCACAAAATGATCCACTCCTTCAAAGCGTTCATATTCGTGGGTAAACAGCGGGCCTCCTGCAACAACTTTTGCACCCGCTTCTTTGCACCGGGCAATTATCTCTCTGGCAGATTCCTCCTGCACATTCATCGCGGACAGAAAAATAAAATCTGCCCAACTAATGTCTTCTTCAGTAAGATTTTGCACGTTCACATCTACCAATCTCTTCTCCCACCTATCAGGCAATATGGATGCAATGGTTAACAAGCCCAGCGGAGGAAATGCCGCTTTTTTACCTACCACATGAATAAAATGTTTCAGTGCATAAAAAGTATCGGGCATACGGGGATACACCAGTAAAATTCGGATAGGGCTTGATTTTTCGTACATCTTCTTTATCTCATTTTGATGACTAAGCGCCTTAGAAGAATAAAACTTTCCGCTTCTCGCCAGGACACGTTGTAGAAGCGAAAATACAACAATATCTTATTTCCTTTAAGTCTGTTTTACTTTCAGCATTGCATGCGTAGTAAAATCTGTTTTCTGCACCCTATACGATTTTGTCCGTGAATACAAATGATGGGGAGTTGAAAGGAAGTAAATACTACATCAGGTTCTTAATACAAAAGAATAAAGTTATGTGTATGTAATACGAAACTGATACGTGATAGTAAAAAAACGCTTTAACTTTTATGGGAAATATTAGTCATAATATGTTGCGCGGCAATCCACCCCGTTGTCCAGGCCGCCTGAAAATTGAAACCTCCCGTTACACCATCAATATCAAGTACCTCACCGGCAAAGTACAGGCCGCTCACTTTTTTACTTTGCATACTGGTAAAATCCACTTCATTTAAATCAACCCCACCTGCTGTTACAAACTCATCTTTAAATGTGTTTTTACCGGTTACCTGCACTTCAAAAGCAGAGATAAGGTTAGTTAATTGATTCAATTGTTTGTTACTTACGTCTGCCCAACGGGTATCAAATGGAATGCCTGCCTTTTCTATAAAGTACAACCATAACCGTTCCGGCAGGCTAAATAATCTGGCATTGGGAATAATCTTTTTGCCTTCTTTTTGCTTGAGTTGTTGCAGCTCTTGCAGTGTTTGTTCCTGATTGTTTTGTGGTATCCAGTTCACCATTAAAGTAAACACATAGTTGCAATCAAACAATTCACGTGCAGCAAAAGCAGATGTTTTCAAAATAGCAGGTCCGCTTAGTCCCTGGTGGGTAATAAGCAACGGACCTTCGTATATCTTTTTACTTCCGGCTTGTTTCACCGTAGCCTTAGGTACGGCTATTCCGGCCAGTTCAGTTAATGATTTATCTTTTACAATAAAGGTAAACAAAGAAGGGACAGGGTCAACGATAGCAATGTTTAATGAAGCGATAAAATCATATTGCGATTTTTTAGGAAATCCACCGCAAGCCAGTAACACATTTTTACTACTCAGTGTTTCTTCTTTGTCAGTATGCAACAAGAACCTTGTTCTTTCTTTTGTAACGGTTCTTATTCCGCAGCCCGTCATCAAACGTACACCGTATTTCTCGGCTTCATCCGTCAGACAATCCACAATGGTTTGAGAGCTGTTGGTAGATGGGAACATTCGTCCGTCACTTTCTGTCACCAGTTTTACTCCATGCTTATTGAACCACTCTACCGTGTCTTTTGGCTGAAATCGATTAAATGCCTGTTGCAGTTGTTTGCTGCCACGCGGATAAAATTTAATCAGTTCCTGCACATCGAAACAATGGTGTGTAACATTGCACCGTCCGCCACCTGAAATTTTCACCTTAGATAAAAACTTAGATGCACGGTCAACAATTGCAATGCGTGCAGCCGGATTTTGTGCAGCCACATTCACCGCGCTGAAAAATCCTGCGGCCCCGCCACCTATTACAATGAGATCAAATTCTTTCATAAAGCAAAAGCTCCCAAAGTTGGTGAAAACCCGGGAGCTAATTGCAAACGATGATGAAGAAAAGTTTCTTTTGTTACTTAAAAATCGAGGTCGTTAATTACTATACCAAAAGCCACAGGATACAATTCAGGTCCTCTGTCCTTTTGGAACAACGGTGACAATGAGTAGTTCATGTACAGATTAAACCACCCGTAACCTATTTTAGCATTGATACCGTAACTCAAACGTTCCACATTCAAATCATTGTAATTTTTCTCTTTACCTTCTTTGCTGCTCACCTGCTTGGTATGCGAACCGATGAGGTACCCAACAGTAGGGCCGGCAGCTAAGCGAAAGGAATGCTTGAGTTTATCAGGCCTTGATTCAAACTGAAACCCAACAGGGACCGTTACATAAGTAGTAAGAAGTTTGTTCTTTTTCAGGTTATAGCCGGTAGGCAGAGCCTGCAATGAGTCATTGAAACTGCTAAATGTTACGTTCTCGGTAAAGCGGTAATTGTTGTACTGTATAGTGGTTCCGTAGTAAAAACGAAACTTTCCGTTGGCACTTATTTTCACCGCCTGATCAAACAAATGCAGGTTCACGTTAACTGATTTACCCGGGTTCAAATCCAAAGCCGACATTGATTTGGGTAAACTGAATGAACCCTTGTGCAGGTAATTATTAAGACCCAAATCCAAACGTAAATAATTGGTAAGCACTCTTTTTTCACTGTTGGGTTTCTTTTTGTCCTTACCTATTTTTACGGATACACTGTCTTTCCCATTTTTACCTCCTTTGCTGTACACTTTAATTCCGGCAATATCCACCACCACTGATTCACCACTGGTAGAATCGGTGATAGTGATTGTTTTTTTGCGATTCAACTCTTCCTGTTGGTTTTTAACCACAGCACGAAGTGAATCCAGTTCTTTTTGTTCGGGAGTTTGAGCAAACAAAGCTCCTCCTGCAAGCAGCAATGCTGCCATTAATTTGATTGACTTTTTCATTTTCTTTTATGATTTATTTTTATAATCCGGCTTTCATTGTACTCATCATTTTGAGTCGCTCGTTTTCCAGTTGAATTTTTAAACGTGTTTTGTCATCTTCTTTTACCCGCTCAATTTTAAGTGTGGGCTTGCTGAGGTAACTGAGCCAGTTACCTACCTTATTGACAATAGTCTCTTTCACTCCCATTCGCTCAGCAGGTTCAGGTTGATTGTTTTGCACCACTACAGCCTGAGCTGAATCTTTATCTTTATCAGGCAATACTGAGGCAACTCTTTTTTCCACTTGTTGTTCCAGATGAATTTGCGGTATGTCTTTTTTAATAATGGAAGTATCCACCTTGGCCATTTGAATGGGTTCCTGTAACGGAGTGAATTTTACCGGAGAAGCAGATTCCTCCTTTTGTACAACTCTCTTTTGAGCACTATTTCTGTGAGGCTTTTTTACAGTTGTTGCATACATTGCATGAGGTACAGCTGAAGTCTCATCTGCTATATTCTCCTCAGTTGTTTCGTTAACAAGGACTTGTTCAGTTGATTGAGGCAGAGTTACAGAAGTGTCATTTTTCGCATTCGCCAGAACACCTGTTGAACTGCTTTCAGGTTGATTCAATATCCACAAGGCTCCTATTAAAAGTATCCCGATAGCTGCCACAGAGAGGTAAGGATGGAAAAGGTAAATGAATCCACCTTTTTTACGTTTAAGGCTTTCCTTATTTTCGAACACCACGGTTTCATCCGCCACCAGCACACTCTTACTGTAAGCGGCTAACTCAGCCGCAAGTTCAGGATGTTGAGCAGCAAAAGCCCTCACCATTTGTTCTTCATCTGCTGAAAGGTTGCCTTCCATCAGGTCGAAGAAATACATCTCGTAATTTTCTTTGTTGATGCTCATAATACTTCCTCCCTGTTTCCGATAATTTTTTTAATGTGAGTGCGTGCCCTGAATAAATACACCTTTACCTGAGCCATGTTCAAACCGGTTATCTCGGCAATTTCTTCGTAGGTGTAACCTTCAAAATCACGCAGAGTCAAAACGGCCTTCTGTTCCGGTACCAGTGCTTCTGCTGCCCTGTCCACCAAACGTTTCACATCGTTCCTTTCAGCATACACTTCTTCAGCGTAATGGTCAGCAACGGCATCCAGTCCGGAGAACCTTTGCTGGTAGCGCCACTCATCCACCATTAAGCGGTAGCCTGTAGTGAACAGGTAAGAACGGGCTTTTTCTGATTGTACTTCGGTGCGTTTCATCCACATTTTTTCAAAGGCTGACTGAACTATATTTTTCGCTGTGTCCCTATCTTTCAGGTTCTTTACCAGAAAACGGTAAAGGCCATCTGAACAGGAATCCACACAGTTATTAAATTCTTTTTCAGTCATCGTTTGTCGTAGGACGGATTGGATTATAGCTTTGTTACAACGGGTCGGCAAAAATGCTACAAAGCCTTGAATTTCTGATGATTATTTTTATTCTCTATTGAAAAAAGCCACATTATATTTGTAAGCAACTAATAATTACGCCTATGAAAAGTACAATGTTCACACTGTTGATGCTGTTTACGCTTTCAGCGTTAGCTCAATTTGGGTACAAAAGTAAAAAAGAACTGGAAGCTGTAAAAAACACTGAGTTGATTGTTGTGCTCACGGATGATACTGCTGACCAATACAATAAAAGTATCCGGAACATGGTGAACCAGCACTGGAAACATACGGCAGTTAAATACATGAACACACAACAAGCTGCGGAGAATTCCAAAAAAAGAGATGGTTTTACGTACCTCGTACTGGTTAAATGTGCAGGTGCGCGTTTAAAAAGTAAAGCCATGAGTTCAGAGATAGAAACAACCGGCCTGCTCATGACTTCCAAATTCAAAAAAGGAAAAATCATGTTGCCTGATATTCTTGCATCTGCTTTGTTCGACAGCAAATTTGGCCCCACAGCGGCTGATTATGATGCGCAATGTTTACGAGCTGTGCAGTTTCTGAATAACTTTTTTGCTATGGTACCTGATGCAGCAAATGACAAAGAACTGGATTATGAAAACATGCAAAAAAGGTATCCCGGTGAAAAATCATTGGCTGAAGGGAAAAAACTATTGATAGATAAAAAGTTGGTGCCGGATGAAAAGCAAAAGATGCTGATTGAAAAAAATTACCCCGGTGAAGTAGTATTTACCGATGCGCAGGAGATTACCAAGGCCATTTTAGCTCAGGATAAAGATATCATTTATTTTGCTGCACCAGCCTTTGAGCTAGACACCCACCTCATGTTTGTAACAGCAAACGGAAGTAAAATTTTGTGGTATGAACTTACCCGCGGAGGTACAGGATATATTACGGGAAGAGAAGTTCAGCGTTTAGTAAAAAACTAAAACTTACTTTAACTGCATCAGTTGGATGGCTCCACCTCTGCCACCGGTAAGGAAATAACGACCACCATTCTGGTAAAAGTCAACCACCTTAAATGAAGTAAAGCCGGGAACAGGGAACGTTGCGTATGCTGAACCATTGGCGTGGAACAGGTACACTTTATTGCTGCCCGGAGATGGTATTCCTATTTTCACTTTTCCATCAAGTTCAATTAAAAACGGAGCATTAGCCGCAGTATCTCCTGTATTAAATGTGCTGATAACTTTTCCATTCAGTGAAAGTAGTTTGTACGAACCATTTCCACCGCACAGCAACTCAGGTGAGCCATCTTTATCGGCATCCAATATTTCGAGGTAGTTCCCTTTACCAGCATAAAAAGAAGGTAAAGTATCACCTGATTGTCCGAAGTTGTAACATACAATGTATCCCGCTGTATCTAGCGCGAATACTCTTGCGCGGCTAGTATCAACAGGTTGCACGGCATATGGTGAAGTAAACAAGGTATTTTTCTTTTTATTGTATGGAGCACGCAGTCCTTTTTTCTGCCATATGTATAAAGTGCCACGTTCAGTTGATGAATACAGGAAGTTACGTGAGCCTAACTTAAACGTGCGCAGCGCATATTTTATATTATACTCCAAAGTACGCGGGTTCCATCCCTCCAATAACTTACCGCGAATACTGTAGCCGTATATATTCTGATTCTCGCAGGGTACATAGTATTTGTGTTCGCTGGTATCAAACTTGGTTAGGGTGAGCCCGCCAGAAGCTTTTCCACCCAGTTTTACCGGGTAGCTGAACATATTATTTCCTGCTGCATCAATTAGGTATACCTGGTCTTCTGTATTGAACAAGTATTGGCGTTGGCCATTATTCATGGCATCTACCTCGTGTATTTCGCCCAGTATTTTACTATTCAGTTTTTTATCCCACACCATCTTACCGCTATTATCAAGCAAATAAAGCGTGTTTAGTACATCCTGAACAAGTACCACATACTGTTTCCTTACCGGATCATAAACAGCCGTTGGCGCAACAGATGGAGTAGAGTCAATTGCGGTGGTCCACAAAGCGCGGGTTTCTCCTGCTGATTCAGCTACTTGTTTTTGTTGCGTGGCACTCACGTTGAATTTAAAATTCAAGTTAGAGTAAAACATTTTGTTATTAGTGCTACTGAATTGCAGGGTAAAAAACTCCAGCTTGCGGTAGGTATCTACATTACGGTTTAAACTACTGATAATACCTTCTGAACCGTATACACCCGGCAGCATAAGTGAACGCGGTACATTGATGTACAACAATACATTGTGTGTGGTAGAAATATTTTCACTGTATTGTTTGTAGCGTATATCTTCACTCAACACTGCTTTTTGCTCATACTTATCAATTACCTGCTTAAGCGTTGCATAACTGTTGGCAAAAATGAGGTAATCGTTTAATGAGGTAATAAACGGGGAGTAAATCGAATTAAAAACGCCTCCGTAAAGCAGTCTCAGGTAATTTCCAAAAGGAAGTTTACTCACGGTGTAACCGTTGTACATCAGCGTTAAACTATCTGTTTCTCCCTTTTGTGAAGCAGCTCTTTTAAGGTTGCCTATATTCTGCAAGGCTACCTGAATGTTTGGTGCTTTAATCACCGCATAACACTCTTGTCTGTAATCAGGTGAAGCAGGCTCATTCATCACTAAAGCAGCCTCATTGCCTGCAACGGGTATCAGACTCTCCTCCAACCTGATGTTGTAAATTGAGAACAGGCTATCAGAAAAATATTTATACTCCGAGTCAAGTTCTTTAACCCTCAGGTATTCCTGCAGCTCTTTACTGAATGCCGTGTAATCACTTATACCCAGGTGAAGCATTAAAGCTGATGAGGATGGTATTACAGAATTAATGGTGTTGGGTTGAGGCAACTGCGACTTGAACAAATCAAGATACCCCACAGAAGAGTCGCCTGTATTGGTTACACCGGTAAGCAGTGCTCCGTTGGGCTGCAGCCGAACATCCAAAGCTGAACTGTGTGCAAAATCCTTGAGGAAAGAAAAAAGTTGAGGGTTTTGTTTATTGCTGAAACAATAAAACAATGAGGGCAGTGCCGCATAGTTAATGTATACATTCGCCTCTACATTAGGTGTTGCCAAAGAACGTACCTGCTCAAATTTTTTCTTCTGAGCTGTCGTACCCGAAATCATTTTGCGTAGGGCATCATCTACCAGCACACCGGTTTCAGAGAAGAGTAACAAACCATCGTTTACAGTATAATTGAGCACTGCTTTACGATTTTTATTCAGCAACTCATGAATTTTCACTTTGTTGAAAGAGCGGTTACTTATGGAATAGCCGGCATTTTGTTTCACCAACCACTCATCCATGTATTTAAAATCAACCTCTTTTCCCAGCTCAACCACAAAGAGGTAATTCAGTTTACCTGTGCTGGTGGGATGTATGGAAAAGAACAATTTAAAGTTCTTTAATACCTTCCTGAAGTCGGAATTGTTGAAAACCAAGGAGTCATACACCACCAGTTTATCGCTGAACTCCCGAAAATCAGGCGTTTGTTTTAATTCATTCCAGAAAGGTGAACTGTAGAGATTTGCCCAACCTTGTGTTATGTCATTCAGTTCAAATATGATGGCTGCATCATCTGGAACAGCTTCTAAAGCGGGTGTTTCACGTACATTTACCTGAGATTTGTAAAAATACCAGATAAGTGAGCCTATGATTAAAGCTGTGATAGTGACTCCGAAAAAAAGAGATTTGTTCATGCGTTAGCTGCTCTTTCAAATTTGCTGGTAAATCCCTGATAAATTGCTGTAATTTGTCAACAAGCTGTACAATAAAATAGAATGCACAAAAACACACGGTTACTTTTAGCCACAGGTTGCTTACTTACCTGCCTCGGAATAGTTCTGGGAGCTTTTGGCGCACACGGTGTAGAAGACCGTGTTGAGCCTTATTTTTTCAAGGTATACCAGACAGCTTCCCGTTTTCATATGTATAATGCCTTGGGATTAATTTTAATCGGACTGATTCATCACCAGATCTCCTTGCCGGGTATTAAATGGATAACACGGTTGCTGTATGCCGGTATACTCATCTTCTGCGGAACATTGTACTTATTAGGCACCTCTCCGATTTGGAGTGCTGCCGATATGCGTTGGTTGGGCGCCATTACTCCTATTGGAGGAGTATGTATGATTAGTGCCTGGCTCATCACAGCCATTCAATTGTATCAAAAAAATAAAAACTCCACTAAATGAAAAAACTAATTTTGATGCGCCACGCTAAATCAGGATGGGACAATCCTGATCAAAAAGATTTTAACCGCGAACTAAATAAACGCGGAATTCGCAATGCGCCTGAAATGGGTTTACGACTCAAAGAAAAAAACTGGCCCGTTCAACTGGTGGTGAGCAGTCTGGCCACACGCGCCAAACACACGGCACAATTGGTATGTGCGGCATACGGTTACCCGGAAAAAGAGATTGACTACCGCATAGATGTATACGAAGCGCAGATAAATGATCTTAAACAGGTGTTGCAGAGTATTGAAGATACGGCTTCATCAGTACTGCTTATCGGCCACAACCCGGGTATGAGCTACTTTGCAGATTATTTGGCCAACTGTGGCCATATAAACCTGCCCACTGCCGGTATGATTTATATGCACCTCGATATTAAAACATGGAAAGAACTTAAACCCGGCTGCGGCAAACTTGTTGAATTTGATTTTCCTAAACGTGACCCGTTTGATACCGACTGATGGAATTAGAGTTCACTGATACCTCAGCTCATTCAGAACGCGAAACACTTTTTGCAGAAGTGATTTTGCCCATTGCCCTGCCTAAAACATTTACCTACCGCATTCCCTATGACATGAACGAACTGGTGGCCACAGGTAAGCGTGTGAGCGTACAGTTCGGTAAGAAAAAAATATACTCAGCACTGGTGCATCATGTACACAAGCAGGTACCACAGGGTTATCAGGCTAAATACATTCATGCGGTAATTGATGATGAACCTGTAGTAAATGCTACACAAATTAAGTTTTGGGAATGGATAGCTGATTACTACATGTGCTCATTGGGAGAAGTAATGAATGCGGCACTTCCGGCAGGGATGAAGTTAGAAAGTGAATCGAAAATTTACCTCAACCGTGATTCAGAAATTGACTACGCAGGGCTCAACGAAAAAGAATATCTGGTAATAGAAGCGCTGGAGAAAAACCATGAACTCACCATTTCGCAGGTGTGTGACATCATTCAGCAAAAGCATGCACACAAGCTGCTCAAAGATTTACTTTCGGCCAACCTCATATACATTCATGAAGAACTAAAAAATACGTTCAAACCCAAAACCATCACCTGCGTAAGGTTACACAAAGATTACCGAAGCGAGGAACAACAACGCGGGTTGTTCGACAGTCTGGAACGCAAAGCACCCAAGCAGGTAGATTTATTAATGGCCTATCTGGGTTTGAGTTACCAAAAAGGCACCATCACCAAAAAGGAATTGATTGAACAGGCCAAATCAAGTGAAGCGGTTTTCAAAGCACTGGCCGATAAAAATATATTCGAGTTGTTTACTGTTCATCAGGATGAGTTTATGCTGCCACCTGAAATCACTATTCATTTTGACCTGAACGAAGAACAGCAAAAAGTTTACGATCAACTCAACGAACTGTACAAAGAAAAACAAACTGTATTACTTCACGGAGTAACCGGAAGTGGAAAAACACACGTGTATGTAAAACTTATTGAAGAACATTTACGTAAAGGACAGCAAGTGCTTTATCTGCTGCCAGAAATAGCACTCACCTCTCAGGTAATTATGCGCCTGCGCAGGTATTTTGGCAACCACATCGTAACGTTTCACTCCCGCCTGAACGACCGCGAACGCATTGAAAACTGGCAACGTATAGCAAGCGGAAAAGCCCGTTTGGTGCTGGGCCCGCGTTCGTCTTTGTTCTTGCCCTACACTAATTTGGGCTTAATCATTGTAGACGAAGAACACGAGGGTTCTTTCAAACAACAAGACCCGGCTCCACGTTACCATGCCCGTGATACAGCTATTTATCTGGGTAATTTATGGAAATCAAAAATCCTGTTAGGTTCAGCAACCCCATCTTATGAAACCTATCACAATGCTGTTACAGGTAAATTCGGTTTAGTAGAATTACTCAAACGTTATGGCGAAACCGATATGCCGGAAATTATTCTGGCCGACATAAGTGAGGATAAAAAATCCAAGCGTATGCGCGCCATGTTTGGCACCATGCTCATGAGTGAATTGGAGCAATCTTTTGCCAAACACGAGCAGTCTATTCTTTTTCAAAATCGCAGAGGCTATGCTCCCATGCTGGAGTGCAACGTGTGCAGCTGGGTACCCAAATGTGTAAATTGTGATATTCACCTTACCTACCACAAGTATGCACACAAACTTAAGTGCCACCTGTGTGGTTATGCCGAAGCACCTTCCAATAAATGCAAACAATGCGGTTCCGTTGAGTTGGGTATGATGGGGTTTGGAACAGAACGTATTGAAGATGATTTAAACGCACTGATACCTGAGGTACGAATATTACGACTGGATTTAGAAACCACACGGGGTAAAAACAGTCATCATGATATTATACACGACTTTGAACAGCATAAGGCAGATATACTTGTAGGCACACAAATGATCAGCAAGGGACTTGACTTTGGAAAAGTAAATCTGGTAGGTATTGTAAATGCTGATCAGCTCCTTACTTTTCCTGATTTCAGAGCCAATGAAAAAGCCTTTCAACTGATAGAACAAGTAGCAGGAAGAGCAGGAAGAAGAGAAACCAAAGGCAGGGTAATTATTCAAACGGGTAACCCCTCACATAAAGTTTTACAACTGGTAACGCAACATGATTACCATAAACTTTACCTGAGTGAAATGCTCGAGCGCGAACAATTTCACTATCCACCCTATTACCGCTTGATTCAATTAACCCTTCGTTGTAAAGACGAGGTTGTTGTGAAAGAAGCCGCTAAACATCTGGCAGCTTCGCTGAAACAAAGTATTGGTAAAAGGGTAATAGGTCCGGAAAGCCCCTACATTAGCCGTGTGCGTAATAAATACCTGCAACAACTGCTCATTAAATTTGAACGTGACAACATTTCACCCAACAAGATAAAAGACTTATTACGCAAAAGTTTTGAAGAGTTGACTTCGGATAAGAAGTTTAAAGTAGTGGAAATTATTGCAGATGTTGATCCCTATTAACTACTAAACAAAAACGAGAATCATATCCCCCCAGATTTTGTAAGTAAGTTGAAGCAGTCTCTCATCAACTAACGTGTGAAGCTCCACCTCTATCTTACCTTCGTTTTTCAAATTAAACGGCTTACAAAGTATCTGCGTCTGAAAATCCAATCCGCTGATGTTGGCCATTTTGAATACCGCTTCTTTTACCGACCAGATAAACATCAATGTTTTGAAATCTTCAGCGTGTTGCAAGTACTCCCACTCCGTAGAGTGCATAAAACGTGAAGCAATTTTTTGAATACGCGGATGTATTACTTCAATGTCAATACCAACAGGAACCGAAGAAATAATAACCGCTGCATAATCTCCTGCATGACTTATGCTGAGCTGCAAGTTGGGCGATAGTAAATGTGTGCGCTTGTCTCCCTGTTTGCCTAAAAGTATACTTGTCTGAGGTAAAAGATGCGCAATCAAGAACCTGCTGGCTAAACGTTGTTTGAACAACTGCTCATTTTTAATGGGGGTGCGCAAACCTTCTTCCTGAAGCGATTCAGGTAATAAGTTCAACAGCTCTTCAGCACTTTCGGTAATGTGCCACACAGCCATTTGGCCATTGTTCAAAATATCCTGTCGGAGGAATAGGGGCATTGTGGTAATTTCGCCAAAGTTCATAAAAAAGAACCAATACATGCGCATAAAACGCCTGGCACATTTTACCGGTCATAAAGATTGCATCTATGCCCTTGCCCCTGCCCTTAAACCCGATTGCTTTTACACGGGTGCAGCAGAAGGATATATTGTAGAGTGGAACTATGAAAAAAAAGGAGATGGAGAGTTACTCGCTCAGGTGCCTGCTCCGGTGTATAGCTTAGCCGCGTATGCACAACAACTGTGGTTGTTGGCCGGCACTGCCCGCGGCAACCTGCATGTAATTGACATCACCACCAAAAAAGAATTACGCAATATTGAAGCCCACACGCAAGGTTTGTATCACATCCACATACTGCAAAAACACCCCTGGATAATTACTGCCGGTGGAGACGGAGTAGTGCGTATATGGGAACGTTATACATTGGAACTACTTCACACACTTCACCTGAGCGATAAAAGTGCGCGCGTAATAGCCGTATCGCCTGATGAAAGTAGTTTTGCCGTAGGTTACAGCGATTGCCACATAAGGCAATGGAACCTGCCTGATTGGCAACTGATGGCCGATTGGGAAGCACACGAAAATTCTGTTTTTTCATTAACGTATACCCCTGACGGAAAAAAAATAATTTCAGGTGGCCGCGATGTACGTTTAAAAGAATGGGTACTTGCTCCAAAACCCGAACAGCTAAATGTAATTAATGCGCATAACCTGCACATCAATTACCTGCAATACAACCCGTCAGGTAATTTACTCGCTTCAGTAAGTATGGATAAAACCATAAAAATATGGGATGGAGAATCGCTGCAACTGCTCAAAGTAATTGACAAAGACCGACACCAGGGCCACGTGAGCAGCGTTAACAAAGTATTTTGGATAGATAACAACCGATTGGTAACCTGCAGCGATGACCGTACTGCGATGGTATGGGAAATTGAAACGGAATAAGCAGACAGAAGCAGACGCAGTCCAAATGTAAATTTGGTTTTGTTTCAGTTGTTTAATTACCTTGCCATCCTTTTTTTGTATTAAATACTTACCACATGCTTCTTTCTGATAAACGCATACTCGAAGAAATTGAATTGGGCACCATCCTGATTGAACCTTTCCGCAAAGATTGTTTGGGCTCCAACTCGTATGATGTGCATTTAGGTCGGTACCTGGCTACATACCGCGACCGTATACTTGATGCCAAAGCACACAACAAAATTGATAGTTTTGAAATACCACCTGAAGGAATTGTACTGCATCCCGGCACGCTGTATTTAGGTGTGACAGAAGAATACACCGAAACACACAAACACGTCCCCTTCTTAGAAGGTAAAAGCAGCACCGGCCGTTTGGGTATCGACATCCACGCTACTGCGGGTAAAGGTGATGTGGGCTTTTGCAACACCTGGACTCTGGAGATTTCTGTTACACAACCGGTACGTATTTATTACGGTATGCCTATTGGTCAGTTGATTTATTTTGAGATTGAAGGTGAAGTAGCCACCATGTACAACAATAAGAAAAATGCGAAATACAACAAACGCACAATCAAACCGGTGGAGAGCATGATGTGGAAGAATAAGTTTTAATTACTTCCTCCCTTCAATCCTTCTTAAACCTGTTTTGGCTTTTTGTTGCAGACTATTTTTGTACTCGTGGTTAGTGTAGTGCATACATTGTTTGAAGTAAACCTCAGCTAACGGATAATAGCCCAACTGCTCATAGATGTACCCTAACTGCAAACAGCTGTTGGCTGCAAAGTAGTAGGGCATTTTACCTGCAAAATCAATGCACTGCTTATAGTACTCAATGGCCTTAGCTGTATTATTCAGCTCATGATAAATACGGCCGTTACGGTACAGGAATTCCGCTTTTAATTTATCTACGGCAAAATCAGAGAGCTGTTTGGGCTTAAGTATAGCTGCTGCTCTAAGAAAATAACTCCCGTCACACAACATCCGCGCTTTTAGTAAATCTACCTGCTGTACTTCGTTTTGTTCAGCCAGTTTTTGTGCGTGTTTGTCTTCATCCAGATGCGCCACACCAATGGTTTTTACTTTCTCCAGGTACTTGTCGCTTTGTTTATAGTCTCCCTTTATTTTATAAAACCAGGAAAGCTTGAGGCAAGCATCTTTAAGGTAATTTTCACCCTTAAATTCTTCTACATATTTTTTAAGGTACACATCGGCATCCTCATCCAGGCGGTGAAGTTTTGCCAAGCCCAGCAAATAATTAAGGTAATCAAAACGATAGGTTTCAGCTGCCGGTGGTACCTGTTGCAAAGTACTGATAGCCTCATCTGTATAGCCACATTTCATGGCAAAGGAGGCCCTGTTCCAATTACTGAACAGGTTAGTGGTATAGTCTTTTGTTAATACATCAACTTGTTGCCAGGCCAGTTTCTTGTCTTTCATTACATGTAGCGTAAGATAAGCCATTTGCATACGGGCATTTTTCTGAAACAACAGCACCGCTTCATCTTTGGTAGGGTAATTTATAAACCGTTGCAACATGGCTGTGCCTTTAACAATATCGCCTTCAAGACCCACAATGCGCAAGGCCCATTTGTAACTATCGGGCACCGTACCGATAAGTGTTTTCATCACTCCCAGAGTTTTGTAATTGAGCATAAAATGCGGATGGGAATGTATGTTCTCTTCCAGTGCATGGTAGGCGTTGCGTACGTCAAATACTGCACTTACATAATCCTGAAACTTGAGTTTGAGCACCGCCAGTTGAAGTGCCTTTTCTGCCTGATTGAATAAGTAATAAGGTGAACTTTCATCCACACCTTTGGTATTTTGCTCTCGTGTTTTGAAGGATAGTAACATCTGCTGGTAACGTGTTCGGTCTTCATCAATATTAAGGGCTGAACATTCCGCATAGGTTTGTACCAAATCAATCATGCGGTTTTCGGGGTCAATCTTCAGCTCCTGCTCAATAATTTTTTGCGCCTCGTGCAGCCGCAATTCGAACACGGCATTTTGGGCTTTTAGTAACTGGGGGGTAAACGTGTAGTGGGCCACCGTAAAAAGTGGCTGTAGAAAAAATAAAAATGCCCATGAAAATTTGAATTTCACGGGCACTAAAATACGTTTATTCGGTTAAACTTAGGCAGTAGCTGGAGTTTCTTCTCCTACCAAAGCTCCGTCAACCAATACGCGACCGCAATGTTCGCATACCAGAATTTTTTTGTGTTGACGAATATCAGCCTGACGTTGTGGTGGGATTTTAGCAAAACATCCGCTGCAAGAGTCGCGCATAATGCTGGCCACCGCAATACCGTTTTTCACACTGTTGCGAATTTTGTTGTAAGAGTTAAGCAAACGATCTTCAATTATTTTAGCTGCTTTCTCACGTTCCTTCATCAACTCAGCCTCATCGCGTTCAGTTTCGGCAACTATGGTTCCTAATTCTGCTTTTTTATTCTGCAGGTCAATTTTACGACCTTCTAACTCAGTTGTATTGGCTTCAATCAACTTTCCTTTTTGCTCGATTTCCCAGGTGTATTCTTTAATGCGCTTTTCAGCAGCCTGAATTTCGAGATTTTGCAATTCCATCTCTTTGTTCAGCGCATCATACTCCCGGTTGTTTTTTACATTGCTCAACTGACCATCGTATTTCTTAATGGCCGCCTGTGCTTCTTTGATACGGATTTTGTTGTCCGCAATCTCGGTTTGCATTTCTTTTACCTCTTCATTGAGGTTGGTTAAACGGGTTTCCAAGCCTGCCAATTCATCTTCAAGGTCAGACACTTCCATAGGCAATTCTCCACGAATAGCTTTAATCTTGTTAATCTGTGTGTCAATTTTTTGAAGGCTGTACAGGGCTCTTAATTTTTGTTCTACGGTAACTTCCATATATCAGTAATAATAATTAACTGGGTTGGTAACGGTTTCTGAAAAAATGGGTACAAAAGTAGGTATTTTTTCCAGAATTTGTTCAGCTAAAAGTCTGGTAGTGAATATTTCACTTTCGTAATGCCCTACATCAGCTATAACAATCTTATTATCAGCATCAAAGAATTGATGGTACTTGTAATCACTGGTTACAAAAACATCAGCCCTGGCACGTATGGCATCGGGAAGTAAAAAACTACCTGCTCCGCCACACACGGCAATGGTTTTTACCACCTCTGAGGTAAAGGCGGTATGCTTAATCACGTTCAGTTCCATGTTTTTCTTGAGGAAAGCCATAAAATCCTGCGGTGCCAAGGCCTCGTTCAATTCGCCTACCATACCCGCACCCATGTGCTGCGATACGTTGTCGAGCGTATACAAATCGTAGGCAGGCTCTTCATACGGATGTGCCTGCAACAAAGCCTGAACTACTTTTCCCTGAGCAAAGGCGGGGAATACTGTTTCTATACGAACCTCAGGCTCACTATGCAATTGTCCCTTCTCACCCACAAAGGGATGAGTTGCTAATCCGGCACGGAAAGTTCCGGTACCTTCCACATTAAACGTGCAGGAATCATAGTTGCCGATATGCCCTGCGCCTGCCGAACAAATGGCTTCGCGAACGGCTGTTGCATGTGCGGAAGGACAAAACGTTACCAGTTTTTTTAACCCGCCTTTTTTAGGTGAAAGTACACGTTGATTTTGTAGCCCAAGCAAATCAGCTATTTTTTTATTGACTCCTGTATAAACATTGTCCAGGTTAGTATGAATGGCGTATATGGCTACATCATTTTTGATGGCTTTGATGATGGTGCGTTCTACATAATTGGCTCCGGTAAATTTTTTCAATCCGCCAAATACAATGGGGTGATGTGCTATAATGAGGTTACACCCTTTACTTATGGCCTCCTCCACTACAGCTTCGGTGCTGTCAAGACAAAGCAAGGTGCCTTTCAGTTGAGCTTCAGGATTACCGGTAATAAGCCCTGCATTATCATACGGCTCCTGCAAGGCCAACGGGGCCCACGATTCAAGAAGCTGTGTAATGTCTTTTATTTTCATAATCATAGCCGTAATTTAGCCGCAATATAATGATGAATTTCCGCAGGTTACTCTTCCCCTTCAGCTGGCTGTATATTTTAGTGACGGATATACGCAATGTGTTGTACGACAAAAGCATTTTTAAAAGCGCTTCTTTCGATATTCCTGTTATAGCAGTGGGCAACTTGCGGGTAGGTGGTGAAGGCAAAACACCGCACATTGAATATCTGGTTCAATTGCTGCAACCCGCTAAAAAAGTAGCCATACTGAGCCGCGGTTACCAACGCAAAACAAGAGGGTATGCCGAAGTAAAACTCAACTCTACTCCGGAGCAGTGCGGAGATGAGCCGGTACAATTCAAAAATAAATTCCCGGAGACCTTTGTAGCCGTTGATGAGCAACGGGCCTTGGGTATTGCACAGATACTGATGGATGCTGAGGATACAGAGGTAATTTTGCTGGACGATGCTTTTCAACACCGTTCGGTAAAGGCGGGTGTTTACATTTTGCTTACTTCTTACGGAAGACTGTATACCCGTGATACCGTTTTGCCTGCCGGAAATTTACGCGAAAGAAAAAAAGGCGCAGAGAGGGCTCAGGTAATAATTGTAAGTAAGTGTCCGCACAAGTTAAGCGAAACAGAACAGCAGAAAATTATTCGTGAACTGAATCCATTGCCACACCAACAGGTATTTTTCACTTCCATCGGGTACGACCACATGAGGCCGCTGTTTGCTTCATCACACGATACCAACGCTGAAAACATATTGCTGGTTACCGGCATTGCCAACCCGCAGCCTTTGCTGGAGTATTGCAAAACCAGATTTACTACGGTGAAGCACCTGCGTTTCGCTGACCATCATTCATTCACGGATAATGACATCACGCGCATTATTGCTGAAATGCACACACTACCTCAAGGCAGTATTTTACTCACCACAGAAAAAGACGCCATGCGTTTAAAAGAAAAAACAGCACTGCAAAATTTGCCTGTCTATTTTTTACCTATTAAAACTGAATTTTTAGCACAGGAAGACACCTTCCGCAAAACCATTTTGAATTATGTTAACACAAATACGTGAAACCACTGAGTTTATCCGCACCCGCATAGCTGATTTTCAACCGCAATTCGGCATTATACTGGGCACCGGCCTGGGTGGGTTGGTGGATGAAATAACTGTACACACTACACTCAATTACCGGGGCATACCCAACTTCCCCGTATCCACAGTGGAGAGCCATGCCGGCAAATTAATCTTCGGAGAATTGGGAGGTAAAAAGGTAATGGCCATGCAGGGCCGTTTTCATTATTACGAAGGTTACTCGATGAAAGAAGTAACATTTCCGGTGCGGGTAATGAAACAACTGGGTATTGAAAAGTTGTTTGTATCCAATGCGTGTGGCGGTTTAAATCAGGACTACAAAGTAACCGATTTGATGGTGTTAGAGGACCACATTAATTTATTACCGGAACATCCGTTGCGCGGACGAAATGAAGATTCCCTTGGTCCGCGTTTTCCTGACATGAGCGCACCTTATGATTTCAATTTGATTGACCGTGCACTCAAAATTGCTCAGGAGAAAAATATCCGTTGTCATAAAGGAGTGTATGCCGCTGTGCAAGGCCCTACTTTAGAAACCCGCGCTGAGTACCGCTACCTGCACACCATTGGTGCCGATGTGGTGGGCATGTCAACCGTACCCGAGGTAATTGTGGCACGACACATGGGTTTGCCCTGTTTTGCGATATCTGTAATAACAGATATGGGCATACCCGCACAAGTAAAAGAAGTAAGTATTGAAGATGTAATTTCTGCTGCTAAAATTGCTGAACCGAACATGACCTATGTGATGAAACAATTAATTGCGTCATTGTAAAATTCAGAGTATGAAAGAAAGATATCATTCTGCTATCCATTTTTTTGTCTTATCAATTATTGGATTCTCTTTTTATTCGTGCGAAGTAAAAGATAATGACAGCATACTTACTTTTAAAGGTAAGGTATATGATTGTATCACCAATCAACCCATTAAGTCTGTAAATATAGAGTGTAGTTTATTACAAGACTATTTAGGTGGATTTGACCACTTACTTGAAGTAAAAGAAGACGAGTCAAATTCTGATGGTTCGTTTTTGTTTCAATTCAGGAACGTCAAAGAAAGTGATTTCTGTTTTTTACAGTTGACTGAAATGCAGCACGAAAAATACATCACTAATCATTTACATTATTTCGACTTTCCAACTAATCATGACCCAAAAAATACAAAGTTGTACCTGTATCCAAAAGGATATGTTAGAATTCAATTAAACAGAAAAGACTCCAATTCAATCAAGTTAAAATGTAGAGTAACTTCAAAGTTTCATGTTCCTCTTTATAACCCCGAGAATATAGCTTTGGTTAGTAAAGAGAATATCACCAATATCTCACCATTACTTTCTCCAAGAGACCGTGAGCCTTTTTGGGTAGAAGCAAAAGCATTTGGAAGGGCTGAGTTAGAGATAAAGGTATATGAAGGAATTAATGGGTCACTATTTCCTAAACAAACTATTACAATAAACGTAGAAAACAATCAATACGCCCAAAAAGAACCTTACATAATCAATCTAAACTTTTAATCCTACCTTCTTATCATCTTCTGCTGAAAGGTTCCAATATCTGAAGTAACAATAATCGTATAACATCCTGCAGGTAAATCACTCATGTTCCACTCCAGTATATAAGGAGTGCCTTTGTACTGAATTGATTTCAATTTTTGCCCCAGCACACTGTACAGTTCCACTACAGGGTTATTCCATTTGGTATTGGCAAAGCTGATTTTTATGTTGCCTTCAAAAGGGTTCGGATAAACGTGCAAACCTTTCGCCTGATTGATTAAATCGGTTTTGTTAATAAGACGATAGTCT
Organism: Bacteroidia bacterium; assembly: GCA_018058135.1. Classification (GTDB taxonomy): domain Bacteria; phylum Bacteroidota; class Bacteroidia; order UKL13-3; family UKL13-3; genus JAGPCK01. The sequence continues at coordinate 68,280 of JAGPCK010000005.1, forward strand.
TTTGACACCAAACGCAATTTCGGGTCAAACACCAGGGTATCTACTTCAAAGTTCACATGTGCTGTAAATACTTGTCCGTTATCTGTGTGCGTAAAACTCACATAGGCACTATCTCCTGCTTTACCAATTACCAGGTACTCGAGCGGCATCTTAAAAAAATTCACTGAAGGATGAGAGGTAGTTTGTGAAACTTTCAGAAATACCAGTTCATCTTTTTGCTGCCACTCGGTGCTGTAAGTAGGATACCCTTCTTTGTAATACCATTGGTCAAAAAACCAGTCCAGCTGAGCACCGTAAGCTTGCTCCATATGACGGATAAAAGCAGGTGTGGTAGCAAACCCATATATCTGTGATGTATCATTGAGGTGATTTTTTACCCCTTGAAAAAACTTCGCATCACCCATTACCCATCGCAGCATGTGCAACACATAAGAGGCTTTGACGTAAGTTAAACGGGAATCAAACAAAGCAAATACATTTACTGTATCAACGGGGTAAACCGAACCGTAAGGCTGTAATACAATGTTATTGATTTGTGAGCGTTTCCATTTCATCCACAACGAATCGTGACGCAAATTTTCGTAGGTGAGTCCGGTGAGGTAAGTAGCAAAACCTTCGTTGAGCCATATGTCGCGCCAGCTCCCGCAGGTTACCTTGTCGCCAAACCACTGGTGAGCCAGTTCATGCGCCACCAAATCAGGACTAAAGTTGTACATAAAACTCATGGTCTGGTGCTCCATACCACCGCCTCTGCCAAACTGAGCATGTCCGTATTTTTCTTTGCTAAACGGATAAGGCACAAATAAACTATCAAACAGAGCCAGACATTTTACTGTGAATGGTGAAAGTACCCGTGCCGTGGTTTCATATTGCGGATACACGTAATTGAGTACTTCCAGGGTATCGTTTTGTTTCACATAATAATCAGCATACACTACATAATTACTTGCAGCAACAGCTATGAGGTAAGCCGCAATGGGGTAACGGTGTTTCCAGTAAACTGTCCGCAGGGTATCGTTCACCACATCTGTTATCAGCAGGCCATTGGATGCTCCACGGTATTGTTGCGGAGTGGTAATGTATACGTCCAGTGAATCTGCTTTATCGTCCAGTGTCATTTTGTTGGGCCACCATTCACGTGAACCGTAGGGTTGTGATAAACTCCAGATAGCAAAATCTGTTTCGTGTTCGTTGGAGGCAAAAGAGCCTAAACCTGTAGTTCGGGGAATGCCTTTGTAATACACGGTGAGTGAATCAAAACTGCCTGAAGCAATACTTTGAGGAAAGATGGCTTGTACTTCATCATTACCTGTACGAATAAATGAAACAGTATCCTCATGGTAGATGATGGAATCCACGTTCATGCTATTCACCAAATCAAGCGTTAATTGAGACAGGTTTTGAGTAGCCGAAAAGCACATGGTTACTGAACCATTGATGTAATAAACCCGGGGATCAAGGTAAACTGCCAACCGGTAATACTTTACATCGTAATGGTATGGAGCAGCATTCGTTTTAAACTGCGCTTTTGATGCAAAAGCCGTTTGCTCTCCCTGAGCCACTTCCTCCACATGCCCAAGTTGGGCAAAGCAATTCGCAGTCAACAGAATTAAGCAACATACCGTCAAATATCTCAGCATATCCACAAATCTATAGGATTGTTATCAATCTAAGACTAAAACGGTATTTTTGCATAAATAGTTGCACCATGAGATACCAGATACTTTTATCAGCGATTTTGTTTACAGCAAGTATAAGTAAAGCTCAGCTTATTTACCCTGCCGGTCAAGATTCCACCTTTATTATTAACAATGAATACGCTGACGTACTTTTCCTTTATAAAAACGCTGGCACCACAGCTGTAAATGTTAAGTGGGAAAAGCTGAGTGAACAAAAAGCCACCGGCTGGGCATTTGGTTTTTGCAACAACGGCCAGTGTTTAAGCGAGCTGCCGGATACCGGCACTTACAGCGGATTGCAACCCAACGAACAGGGTTTTCTTAAAATCCATACTTTTACTAACCGAATTGCCGGCACTTCCCTGATTAAATATTTGATATATACTGAAGGCAACAGAAACACTGCTGATACATTCTCTTACCATATTGTTTGCGATCCCTGGGCCGTAGGTATTTCCGGTTTAAATGAATCAGGCCAGTATGAACTTACTCAAAAAATGCGTACAGTAGTAGTGAAGAGCGGGCAACCATCAACACTAATGCTGATGAACATGCGGGGAGAACAATTGCTTAACCGAAAAACAGCAACGGAGCACCTGCTTGAATTAGATGCATTACATGCGGGGGTGTATGTTCTGGTTAACCGTTTTGATTCGGGAACAGTATGCAGAAAAATAGTATTGCGCTAAGAGAGCAATTAGTCTTCCATCATAGCTTCCCAGTACTCTTTACCATAACCCACCAGAATTTCTTCTCCGGCTTTTATGCTGCGCTTGGCAACAATGTAAGGCACTCCTTTTATCACCTGGTAGTGACTGTTGTTTTTTAAACCATCTGCCTTACCCGGGCCCTTAGCATCATTGGCGTAACGACCAAATGTATCGAGTGTATAGGTTGCATCCACGCAATTTTTGCTGTTGATGAAAAAGAAATAAGCTCCTTTTTGTTTGCCCGGTAGTTGAGCATTACGGGCCTCACATTCTTTCCAGGTAAGTTTTTCACCTTGGTATTCACAAACAATTTCTCCGCGTTTAATAGCTGAATCGGTAAACAGGCCCTTGCCTGCCTTAGGTAATTTTGATTTTTTAACGTACAACATAAGTGGGTGCAAAAGTGCGAAATCAATTGAATAAAAAAAGAAGATTTTTTACCGCGTATTTACACATGGGGACCACACGCAATTGATGGATTTGTAGTATCTTGCTGCATGCGTTCACCTGTCGCTTTTATTCTGCTGTGTTGCCTACCTGTTTTTGTTGCAGCACAAAGCAGCTTCCGCATGTCCCTGCTCTCCCGTTGGGACAACGATTCTCTCCCCTCCTTAGGCACTCAGCAATACAGTGAAGTACACGGCTGGTATGATGCCGTAAAGCAAAAGGAATATGCCTTGTTGTGCAGTATCGACTCCATCTATTTCTTTGATGTAACCAATCCGCAATTACCGATTTTGTGCGATGTGGAAGCAGGCCGCAGCAGCAATTGCCGCAACCGTTCCATTGTTACATACAACAACCGTGCGTATGCTGTAGCTGATCAGGGCAACTCTTCTTTGCAGATTTTCGATTTGCGTTACCTGCCCGACTCTGTTCAAAAAGTGTACGATAATGACTCGCTTTGCAGCCGGGCACATACCCTTACGGTAGACACCCTCAACGCCCGACTCTATCTTAATCACAACAAACGACCTCATCCGCAAAACGGACAACCCATTACCGAGGCCATGACCGTTATATCGTTACAAAATCCTGAGTCTCCGGTATACCTTGGAACGCTACAGCCCCCGATAATTGACGGTACACCTTTGTTTGATTTTGTACACGATGCTTTTACGTGGAACGATACTGTTTATTGCAGCACGGGTGCCAACGGATTATTTATCTACGATTACCGCAATGTCAACCAGCCCACATTGATTCGTGCATTAACTGAATACCCGGAAAAAGGATTTTGCCACTCTCCTGTGTATGACCCGCAACGTAAACTCATTTCATTTACCGATGAAAGTGCCGGTACCGCTGTAAAATTATACAGCACAACCAACTTCAGCAACCTGCAACAACGCAGCCTTTTTCGTTCCAATACAGGCGCACTGGCCCACCGCAGTTATTTTAAAGGAAATACTTTGTGGGTAGCGTATTACCATGATGGAGTAAGAGCATTTGATATACGTAATCCTGACAACGTGGTTCCCTTGGCCTGGTACGATACATTTCAAGAGAGCAGTTACAACGGTATTCTGGGTTGCTGGGGCGTGTACCCTTATTTGCCTTCAGGAAATATATTGGCCAGCGACATGACCAACGGTTTGTTCATACTAAAACCCGATACCACCACAGGCATAAAAGATATCATCATCAAAAAGTCGATACAGGTTTATCCCAATCCGACAAAGGAAATCTTAACCATAGAGTTGGGCTATTTGGCACCGTATGTTTCTACCATCGTTATGTACAACCGCTGGGGACAGGAAATCTATCATTCCTCTGGACCGTTCCAAAAGAAGAATGAGATTGATTTAAGTAATTTTAAAACTGACGTTTACTTTCTGGTTATAGAAGGAAACAGATTCCGTAAATCTACTACTGTTAGCGTTGTAAAATAGATTTGAACAGAATCAGCTCATCATTCATTTCTCAATTCATACAATAAATAGCATATTTGCAGGAGTGAGTGCACGGTTTACCTACTTTCTTCTGTTCCTTCTCTGCAGCCATTCTTCATGGGCTCAGGACACCAGCTACAATGCCCGCGTGGCCCCGCGTTTCCGTACCGAATACCAGTTTGAAGTAAGCGGAAACGAGTACAAAAATGTGATAGATACCGGCATTGACCGCATGGAAATGTATAACCCGGTAGTGCAGAAATACCGCCTTTATCAGGATTTAGGTAATATCGGGAGTCCGGTTTTGCCTCTAATTTTCAGTCAGAGCAGTTCCACTTCTTTTCGATTAGGTAACGAAAATATGAACAACTATTACCTTACTTCAGAAGAAGTGCGGTACTATCAGGTAAAACGTCCGTTTACCTCGTTTGACTATGTGCAGGGAGCCAAAGAATTATTGTTTCTGAAAGCACTGCACACCCAAAACATTACCCCACGGTGGAATGCGGGAGTGAACTTCAGACGCATAGCCTCCTCAGGCTATTACACCAACCAATACAACAGTTTGTGGAGCACACAACTTTTTAGCAGCTACCGTTCCAAAAATCAGAAATACGTTGGGCTAACCAGCATTAACTGGAACAAGGGCTTTCTGGAAATGAACGGAGGTATCACCAGTGATTCAGCCTTTGAAGCTTTGAGCGGAGTAAACAAACAGGTGGAAGTAAATCTGCTGGGAACCAGTGCTACCGGAGGTGGCGGACCACGCAACTATTTCCGCAACACTACCCTGCAACACAAAAGCTTCTATTATTTTGGTGAACGAAAAGAAGTCATCAACGGAAAAGATACGTTGCAACAACTGGAATCAATAGCCTGGCTGGGACACACTATTAAAACAGAAAGATTCTCGTACCTCTACAAAGACAGCAAATTACCCAACAAAGATTATTACCCTACCTTTAACTTTGACACACTGGCTACATACGACTCTCTGCATTTTTTCAATACCGAGAACACTTTTACTTTTTCCAACCGAGGTTTAGTTCAGAAACGGTTGGAGTTCACCGCCAACTTTACCCACCAGTATTTTGAAGTGGCTCAACGCAGCAACAACAGTGTGTATCAAAACACTTTTGTTTCAGGGCGTATAGCCTTTGCTCCGCTCAACAGTTTCCGTTTGTTTACGGATGTATCATACGGAACTAGCGGCTACAACGCAGGCGATTATTTAGCCTCGGCCATTGGTGTGCTTACCCTGAAACCTGTGGTAATTAACGTACAAGGTTCAGTAAATGCGCGTGAGCAAAGTTTTGTGTCGCAACATTTTGTTTCTAACCATTACCTGTGGTACAATACCTTTGATAAAACCACCACCACACACGGGCGCTTATCTATCAGCAGTCGTAACTGGCGCAACAACGGCACACTCAGTATTAAATATTACAGCATAGACAAACTCGTTTACTACAGCAGCAACAGCACACCCGTGCAACACAACCAACCTGTTGAACTACTGGTAGCCGAGTTAAACAAAACATTTCAGTGGGGAAATTTCTTTTTCACCAACCAACTGTATGCACAACATGTAAGCGACAAAAAAGTAATGCGGCTACCTGAATTAGCTTCTTTCCAACGCTTCTATTACCAAAAACGTTTGTTCAAAGTAATGCTTACCCAAATTGGTTTTGATATATTCTACAACAGCAGCTTTTACGCCAATACCTTTAATCCCGTTACGCGGCAGTTTCAATTGCAAGACAGTGTAAAAATAGGCAACTACCCAGTGGTGGATGTGTTTGCCAATGCACAAATTAAAAAGGCCGCTATCTTCTTTAAAATGGAACACGTTAATGCCGACCTCTCCGGAAATGCTTACTACAGCTCACCGCACCAACCCATGGGACACCGCAGTTTTCGTTTCGGGTTAACCTGGAGAATGTACGACTAGTCTAATTCTTAATGTTGAATTCTTAATTCTTAATGCTTAGTTTTAAGCAGAATGACGTCTGATTTTTTGCTTCTTCAACCTGTACTCGTTTGCAACGACTACTTCGTTTCAGTTTCGTCTGTATTACTTTCTTTACTCACGTACAAAGAAAACGAGTATTGAATTCTATCTTTCTTTCGTCAAAAGTCAATACTCCTTTTCTCTTTCTCTTCTTGTCCGTGGTTTGGCGTCCTCGCCAACTACACGATACTCATTTTAGTTTGATAACATAATTTCGGAAGGGTGGCGGGGACGCCAACCTTGGACAAAATTACTTTATCTTACTTTCAAGTTTTTCCTTACATAAACAATACTATCCGGCAGCTTATTTTGTATGGCATACTCCTCCATTCTTTTCAGCACTTCATCATTAAACCTTTGTTTAATTCTTTGTTTCTCTTCTTCGCTCACCTCACTCCCGTTTAGCCACATCAGCTTGTTTTCCGTAAAAACTCTTGTAATTATCATGTCCCCTGTAAAAATCACATGATACATTTCACGTACACCAGGTGTATCTAATGAATAAATCCTGCCAATCGCCACACCGTCCATTTCTGCTATGAAATCATGTCGCCAATCATTAGGAGGATTGTTCCATCCAAAAAGTGGAGCAACACTGTCATAGTAGTTGTATACTAACAGAATAGCGTCTAACTCTGTATCAACCCATGCTATATTAGGCGGTCTGTCATTGATAGGTGATATGCTTGTGCATTTAATCATTGAGAGCACTAACGCAAAAAAGACAATCCTCCAACCCGTTCTCATTTGCAATGGGTAATTTTTTTCTATTGCTTTTGTAACGCTCGCTTTACTCATGTTTAAAGTTTAATGATAGAGAATCCTACGTTTTTAACTTTTTCATCTTGTCCGTGGTTTGGCGTCCACGCCAACTACACGATACTCATTATAGTTTGATAACATAATTTCGGAAGGGTAGCGAGGACGCCAACCTTGGACAAAATGGTACACTACCACTTCCTCCTTACATAAACAATACTATCCGGTAGCTTATTTTGCATGGCATACTCTTGCATTCTTTTCAGTACTTCATCATTAAACCTTTGTTTAATTCTAACTTTCTCTTCTTCACTCACTTCGTTTCCGTTTCGCCAGTATTGATGATTCTCAGTATATACACTAGTAATAATCATATTATCAACAAAAACTACATGATACATTTCTATTACACCTGGCGTATCTAATGAATAAATACGGCCGCGCGCCACATCCTCCATTTCTGCTATGAAATCATTTCGCCAATCATTAGGAGGATTGTTCCACCCCTTAGTTGACGCAACACTATCGTAATAATTATAAACAAAAACAACAGGATTTAAATCTGTATCAACCCATGCTATATTGGGCGGCCTGTCATTGATAGGTGATATCCTTGTACACCTGACTGTTGAAACCATTAATATAAAAAAGACAACTCTCCAACCCGCACTAATTTGCAGCGAGTAGTTCTTTCCTTTTGTAACGCTCTCTGTAATCATGTTTAAAATTTAATGATAGAGATTACTACGTCTTCAACTTTTTCTTTTTTGCTGAGGGGAACAAAATATTGTTCAGAATTAAACGGTAGCCGGGTGAGTTAGGGTGCAGGGCTAAATCTGTGGGCGGTTCACCTACCTGGTGCTGGTAATCTTCCGGGTCGTGGCCACTGTAAAAGGTCCATGTGCCTTTGCCTGCACTGCCGTGAATGTAACGGGCCTCCCCCACGGCTTTGTTTTCGCCCATGACCAGCACATCACTTTTAATTTTTGTTTTGTTAAATGAGGTGGTTTGTCCCATAAAGCCCTTCACTACCTTAGTGTGGTTTTGGCACAACATGGAAGGCACCACATCCCACTTGGCTGAGAAATCGAACAGGGTAAACATATCGTTTTCTTCCTGTTGAAATCCGCGAAAGTGCGTCATGTCAATATCCGAGTGTTCATACTCGTAGGGATTGGTGGTGATGGCAAAATTCTTAAATGCAAAGGTGTTGTTGTAATCCAGTTTGCGCAGTGCATTCGGGTCGGCTGCTGTGCCGTCAAACGGAAAATCAATAATATCGGTACCATCTGCTGCGAGGGCAATATCGTAGGTATCGGTAGCGGAGCACATGGCAAATAAAAAGCCTCCGCCCGAAGTAAAGTCACGAATCTTTTTGGCCACAGCCAGTTTCAAATCAGCCACGCGGGTAAAGCCGTACTTGGCTGCCATAGCTTCGTTTTCCCTTACCTCAGCTTTGTACCAGGCTGCATTCTGAAAACTCATCCAAAACTTCCCGTACTGTCCGGTAAAATCTTCGTGGTGCAAATGCAGCCAATCGTACAATGGCAATTTGCCTTGCAACACTTCATCGTCAAACACTACATCGTAAGGAATCTCGGCATAGGTGAGCACCAGTGTTACCGCGTCATCCCAGGGTTGTTTGGTTTTGGGTGAGTACACCGCAATTTTAGGAGATTTCTGCAGCTTCACCACTTCCATGTTCACCTCAGGCAAGGCAATCTCGTTGCGAATACCCTGCATCTTGGCATCCGAAATAACCTGATACGTTACTCCGCGTACCAGACATTCCTTTTCCAAAACACCGTTGTGTACAAAGGCAAAACTACCGCCCTCGTAGTTGAGCAGCCACTCCACTTCAATATCTTTACTCAATACCCAATAGGCCACACCGTATGATTTGAGGTGGTCCTTCTGCGACTCATTCATGGGAATATAAATGTAGCTGCTCCACGAGCGCAGGGGCAACAGGAGTACAAAAAAGGAAAACAGTAAAACGATTTTATTTTTCATGCGGTTACTGTTACGGGCGTTCGGCCATTAAAAAACAGACGAAGCAATTTGTTTGGTAGTATCAGAAATACCCATGGTGTAATAATGCAACACAGGCACTCCGGCTTTTTTCAATTCTTTCGATTGTTGAATGGCCCACTCTATACCCACCTGACGAACGGCTTTATCGTCTTTGCATTTTTCAATGGCATCCGACAATTCAAACGGGATATCGATATGAAATATTTTGGGCAAAATGGTAAGTTGGTTCTTTTTGGTAATGGGTTTCAATCCCGGAATAATGGGAATGTTGATGCCCATTTGCTTGCACTGTTCTGTAAACTCAAAAAACTTGGCGTTGTTAAAGAACATTTGCGTTACTATGTAATTGGCTCCGGCATCTGTTTTCTTTTTCAGAAAGTTCATATCTGCCTGCATGTTGGGCGCCTCAAAATGTTTCTCGGGATAACCGGCCACACCAATACAGAAATTAGTAGCCGAAGCACCTATCAGTTCTTCATCCAGGTATTTGCCGTTATTCATATCTGTAACCTGATGAATAAGCTCCAGTGAATTTTGATTACCATCGGGCTCAGGAATAAAGTTAGGCTCATTTTTAATACCGTCACCGCGCAGCAGCAATACGTTTTCTATGCCTAAGAAATTTAAGTCAATGAGGGCGTTTTCTGTTTCTTCTTTATTAAAGCCACCGCATATTAAATGGGGCACTGCTTCTACCTTAAACTTGTTCATGATGGCCGCGCAAATAGCTACGGTACCGGGACGCTTGCGTGTGGAGATTTTATCAAAACTTCCGTCACTGCGTTTCTTCAGAATGTACTCTTCGCGGTGATACGTAACATCAATAAACCTGGGGTTAAACTCCATCAAAGGTTCAATTGCATTAAATATACTTTGAATGCCCTTGCCTTTAAGCGGTGGCAAAATTTCAAAAGAGAACTGTGTTTCTTTACTGTTGTTGATGTATTCTGTAATCTTCATGTTGGTCTCAGGCTAGTAAGGCTGCAAATATAAGCAGTTTATTGGGCTGCGGGAACCTCGGCTGCTTTTCGTTTATTGATGGCCAGTTTGAGCGAAAATACGTTGGAGTACAAGGCTGCTGATTGGTCGCCAATATCACTCAGGGCATAATCAATGGTAAATGACTTCATGCGTAATCCCACACCTATGTTGGGCTGAAATGTTGTGCGCTGTTTGCCGCTGAAATTGTCTTTTTCTTTCTGAAAATTACCCACGCCTGTACGTAAGAAAATAAAGTCGCTGTAGCCAAACTCCACTCCCAGCGTAGGGTCTAAGTTAATGGTTTTGCTGCTTACAAGCACGTTGCGTTGCCCGTCTGTAGTAAGCGTCATGTTCACCTCAGGCATGCAGGTTATTTTTTTGTAGAGCGTAAACTGGCGGGCCGCACCCAGTATAAAACGCGGAGTAGTTATCTCCAGCGTATTCACCGGGATGGTATTACCTGTTTGCTGAAACACTTGTTTTTCCTCCGGTGTAAGGTTGTATGACCAGGCGTTAAAAGTAGAGGTAACGTCCCTGAACATGGCCCCGAACTTCCATTTTTTATAGTCGTACTGCGCCCCGAAATCGAGCCCGAAGCCCCAGGCATTGGCAAAATCTCCTGCTCTTCTGCGAATAATTTTGGCGTTACCTCCCAGATTTAATCCGTTGATTTTGGTTTTGCGGGCATAAGAAAATAAAAACCCGTAATCCACCACGGAGAAAGATTTAATGTTGTTGTAATTTATTTGTCCGCCTTTAAAAAGATCAATGGTATTGGCAATGTCATCCACCCCGAAACGGATGATGGAAACACCTCCGGCACTTTTATCGCCCATTTTAAAGGCAATGGCTCCATAGTCGTAGTTGGCAATACCGGCAAAATATTCCGAATGCATAAGCGACACCTGCAGGTTATCCTTCAGGTTAAGCAATCCGCTGGGATTCCAGTAACCTGCAGTAACATCATTTACTGAGGCCACTACTGAGTTGCTCATGCCAAATGAACGACCGCCCACCCCTATCATCATAAACTCATTACTGTACTTTTGAGCCGAAGCCGACAAGCCTGATAGTAGAGCTAAAGAAAACAGCCAACGCTGTATTAATTTCATATGCTTTGTGTTCTGAATTGGTTCATTTCGTTTTCCAGTACCTGAAACTGTTGTTGCATCCACTCATCGGTTTGTTCTATTACGGGCAGCAACAATTTCTGGTTATGCGCGCTCAGGCCAAACAGCCCTACCTGCATCATAATACGGTTTAACGAATAAATCATTTTTTCATTATCAGGGTAATGGAATAAATATTTCACGTCCCTGAACCGTTCAAATTTAGTAAAAAACTCTTCTCCTTGTACAATATCATGCAATTGCAGAAAATCCTTGAGGGGCTGTGGTTCAATCACATGGAGTGAGCGGTAAAACTCTGTAGCGCTTTGCGGATGCTGCCTGATGAGGTAACGGTCGAGCATAAGCTCCAGAAAAATATGGTTAAAGAAGAAGTACCTGGGGAAACTGCTGTCAAAACCCGCTTGCTGTGTAAGCTCCCGGATATGGGCATACGAGCTGTTAAAAAACTGAGAATTGTGAAACACTTTATCCAGTGCATAGTGCATGGCTGAACCCTCGTTGAGTTGTTGGTGCTCCGGCTGCAAGGGCACTGTTTTGTGCGGTGCTATGCGCGAGCCTTTCACAAAATTGCGGGCCAAATCAGGCAACACCGTTCCCAGATTATAATAGTGTTGCTCAGGCTGATGGGTAAAGAAAAAATGTGCAATAAAATTCAAAGGGTCAAATATAGCGCTTTTGTATAAGCCGGTGTTGAGTTGAACTTCTTAAACTTACTATCTTTGCCACGTAATGAGCACGAAAAATTTTATAGCAGAACTGAAATGGCGCGGCATGTTGCACGATGTAATGCCGGGTACGGAGGAAGAACTCAATAAAGGTTTAACCAAAGGATATATAGGCTTTGACCCTACAGCCGATTCGTTGGGTGTGGGCAATCTAGTGCAGGTAATGACCTTGTTGCATTTTCAGCACTGCGGACATCAGCCCATTGCCCTGATTGGCGGAGCAACCGGCATGGTGGGCGACCCCTCGGGCAAAAGTGCCGAACGCAACCTGCTGGATGAAGAAGCCCTGCGTTACAACCAGGAGTGCCAGCAAAAACAACTCGAAAAATTTCTGGATTTTAACTGCGGTGAACGTTCGGCCAAATTGGTTAACAACTACGACTGGTTTAAGCAAATAGGTTTTTTGGAATTTATACGCGATGTGGGCAAACACATTACGGTAAATTACATGATGAGCAAAGACAGTGTAAAACGAAGACTGGAAGGCGAAACCGGCATGTCGTTCACTGAATTTTCTTACCAGTTGGTACAGGGGTATGATTTTTACTACCTGTGGAAACACCAGGGCATTAAATTACAAATGGGCGGCAGCGATCAGTGGGGAAACATTGTTACCGGCACTGAACTCATTCGCAGAAAAGCCTCAGGTGAAGCTTTTGCATTAACTACACCACTCATTAAAAAAGCTGATGGTACTAAATTTGGTAAAACCGAAGGCGGCAATGTGTGGCTGGACCCCAAACGTACTTCACCCTACAAGTTCTACCAGTTTTGGCTCAATGCCAGTGACGATGATGTGAAAAATTACATCCGCATTTTTACATTGATGAACAAGGAAGATATTGAAGCACTGGAAGCAGAACACAATGCGGCCCCTCATTTGCGCGCCTTACAAAAAGCCCTGGCAAAAGACATTACTAGCCGCGTTCATTCTTCAACTGATTTTGAAAAAGCGGTGGAAGCCTCTGAAATATTGTTCGGTAAATCTACTACCGATGCGTTGAAACAACTGGATGAAGCCACTCTGCTCGATGTGTTTGACGGAGTACCGCAACACGAAACCGATAAAAATTTATTTACACAACCGTTTAACCTGGTAGAACTGCTTTCAGATAAAACAGGCATTTTCCCTTCACGTGGCGAGGCCCGTAAAATGATTCAAGGCGGTGGAGTGAGCATCAACAAAATAAAACTAGAAGACCCCGAAGGCAACACATCAGCCGATATGTTACTCAACAATAAATACGTGCTGGTGCAAAAAGGCAAAAAGAATTACTACCTCATAAAAGCTGTTTAAAAGCATACCTTATGTATACCATTAACCCTGCTGATGTAAGTACTGCTGAGCTGCAAGTGTTGCTGCAAAGCGCCATTGCCCCGCGCCCCATTTGTTTTGCCAGTACTATTGACAAAAACGGTACGCCCAACCTTAGTCCGTTTAGTTTTTTCAATATGTTCAGTACCAATCCGCCAGTGTTTATTTTTTCACCGGCACGCAGGGTAAGAGATAACACCATCAAACACACGCTCGAAAATGTATACGAAGTACCCGAGGTGGTAATTAACATGGTGAATTATGATTTGGTACAACAGTGTTCGCTCTCCAGTACGGAGTACGATAAAGGAGTGGATGAGTTTGTAAAGTCAGGCCTCACTCCTCTTTCTTCTGATCTGGTTAAACCTTTTCGCGTAAAAGAATCTCCGGTGCAACTGGAGTGTAAAGTGAATCAGGTAATCGAACTGGCACAAACACCCGGTGCAGGTAACCTTATTATTTGTGAATTGTTGCGCATGCACGTTAACCCGTCTGTAATGGACGACCGTGGCCGCATTAACCAACAGAAGATTGATTTAGTGGCCCGCCTGGGTGGCGACTGGTATTGCCGTGCCTCCGGGCCTGCTTTGTTTGAGGTAGAGAAACCTGTGCGCACCAAAGGCCTGGGAGTTGACCGCATTCCTGAACGCATTCGATACAGCCGGTATTTAACCGGAAATAACTTGGGGCAATTGGGCAATACAGAACAATTACCGGATACAGACGACATCGAAATTTACAAAAAAATTAACTTAGAACTGGCTGCTTTGATGATGGAACATTTACCACACGAAGAGTTGGAACAACGCACACATATTCTGGCCAAAAAATACTTAGACGAAGGAAAAGTTACCGAAGCCTGGAAAATTTTACTGGCGGTTTAATCCTAAACTTCTTACCTTTCTTTGGAGAAGTAAAGTCAGTTTCAAAGTATTTGTTTTGTAGAAAAACAATTATGACTTTGAGGCAGAAATAATAGATTAATATGTCAAAGTTAAAAAACATTCACCCCGGTGAAATTCTGGTAGAAGAATTTCTTACTCCCATGAACATTACCGCTTATCGCTTGAGTAAGGACATTGACATTCCGCAAACCAGAATATCTGAAATAATTAAAGGCAATCGCAGAATCACTGCTGATACAGCTTTACGCTTGTCCATGTATTTTGGTAATAGTCCGAAATTCTGGCTCGGACTGCAAGATGACTATGATATTGAAGAAGCAACCAAAGCCGCTAAAGACTCCTTAAAGTCCATTCGAAAAGTTGAAACAGACGCTGCCTGATTCCTACAAATGTGCCGCAATCAGCAAATCAATGTCCTTATCGGGAATATGTAAACGCTGCCCGATGTTGCGGTTGGTGAGGTTGCCTTTGTAAATGTACACCCCGTTGCGCAGGCCGGCTTTATCCCAAATATAATTCTGAAACCCGCCCTCGTCAGCTATGCCCAACAATACGGGAGTTAAAATATTACTCAACGCATAACTTGCCGTACGTGCCACACGCGATGGAATATTGGGCACGCAATAATGAATCACATCGTGCTTGGTAAATATCGGATTGGTGTGGTTGGTTAACTCCGAAGTTTCAAAACATCCTCCTTGGTCAATGCTCACATCAATTATTACTGAACCCGCTTTCATTTTCATCACCATCTGTTCCGTAACCACACTGGGTGAACGACCATCATCACTGCGCAATGCTCCTACGGCCACATCAGCATTGTGCAATGCTTTTTCCAGAATTTTAGGATGCAGCAATGAGGTAGAAACACGGGCGCCCACATTGGTTTGTAACCTGCGCAGCTTGTTGGTTGATTTATCAAATACTTTTACGGAGGCACCTAAACCTAAAGCAGCCATAGCCGCAAATTCGCCCACGGTACCTGCTCCTATTATCACTACTTCTGATGGTGGTATGCCCGTTACCCCACCCAGCATTTCTCCTTTGCCACCGTTGGCACTGCTCAAATATTCAGAGGCAATAAGTATGGAAGTGGTGCCGGCAATTTCACTCATGGAGCGCACAATGGGAATAGTGAAGGCATCATCGCGCATGTATTCAAAGGCCACTGCGGTCACTTTTTTCTGCATCAAACATTTGATGTAGGTATCGCGCAAAGTGGTTTGCTGAATGGCCGAAAAAATCAATTGTTCCGGACGCATCAGTTTTATTTCCTCTTCTGTTGGCGGATCAACTTTTACAATAATGTCTGACTTATATACATCGGTTACACTGTAGGCAATTTTAGCTCCTGCTTCAGAATACTCACTATCGGTAAAATGTGCCGCCTCTCCTGCTTTGGTTTCCAGGGTTACCTCGTGCCCGTTGCTCACCAGCAATTGTACTGACGAGGGTGTGAGTGCTACCCGCTTTTCTTCGTAGGTAATTTCTTTGGGTACACCAATGTGTAAACTTTTGTTGCTTTTATTTATTTCAAGTAAAGCCTCCTGAGGTTGCATGGACGCTTTTTTGGCCAGTTCTTTAAATCCGGCTCTTTTTGAATCTGCCATTGAGATGTGTGGTAATTACAGCATAAAAATAACACCTTTTCGCCACTCTGCAAAATCACAGGCATTTTTTCCACTCCAGGTGGCGTGTACCGTCAGCAGTCAAACTCAAGTGAACCTCCAACCGAGGCAAGGGCAAAAGCGGCTCAATCAGTTCCGGCCACTCGACCAGACAGGGATGTCCGCTGTAGAAATATTCTTCATAGCCCATGTCATACACCTCTTCCAAATCTTTGATGCGGTAGAAATCAAAATGGTAAATAACACCTCCGTTCGGCAAAGCATATTCGTTCACCAAGGAGAAGGTGGGGCTGGAAACATGGTCGGTACTGCCCGCTGCACGCAACACTTCTTTAATCAGTGTAGTTTTGCCCGCTCCCATGGGGCCGTAAAAAGCCACAAAGGTTTCTTCCCTCAGCAAAGCAGCCAGTTGTTGAGCCACCTGTGGTAACTGCTCAAGTGTTATGTTCGGAAAAGACGCGTTCATACTTGTGGCTGCAAAAATAATTTTAAATACGGAATGCTTCCCACAGAATTTTACAGGCCAATAACTCACTTTAGCCGGCACAACTCATTCGCCTCCCATCGAAAGAATCGGTTGTTCTGTCGGTTACTCTTGTTAGTTTTTAAGGTTCATTCTACTTTTATTCCCAGTTAACGCAGATATTGCACACCATGAAATACAGATTCCTACTTTTTTCACTGTTGCTGGGCCACTTGGTATCAGCCCAAACTACCATACGCACCAATTTTGCTCCTGAACCTGAACACAGCGATGTGTCACGACTGGTGGGACAAATTCTCAGCTCGGGCCATTACCAGCCTGCTGCACTCAATGATGATTTCTCAGCCAAGGTATTTGACAATTACCTCAAAGACTTAGACTACAGCCGCTCCTATTTTCTGGCTGCTGATGTGGCTGAATTTAATTTTTACCGCTCTTTGGTAGATGATGCCATTCAAAGCGGAAACGTGGAGTTTGCTTTTACCATGTACAACCGTTTTCTGCAACGCATCAACAACCGCATTCAATACACCTACAAAATTCTGAACGGTGATTCCATCAACTTCAACACACCCGATTCATTTCAGGTAAAACGTGAAGAAGCCCCCTGGTGCAAAGACGAAAAAGAACTGGATAACCTGTGGGACAAAAAAATTAAATACGAACTGGTGGGGCTTAAAGCCTCGGGCAAAAACTGGAAAGACATGACGGATGTTATTCGCAAGCGTTATGAAAACCTCGAAAAACAACTGGTTAAAACTCAAAGCGAAGACATTTACAGCTACTTCATGAATGCCGTAACGGAAACCGTTGACCCGCATACCAACTACTTCTCTCCTAAACAAGGCGATGATTTTAAAATCAATACTTCGCAGGCGTTGGAAGGTATTGGAGCCACATTGCAAACTGAAAACGATTACACCAAAATTCGTGAGCTGGTAAAAGGCGGCCCGGCTGAACGCAGCAAGTTGCTTAAAGTGGGCGACCGCATTGTGTCGGTTGGTCAGGGTAAAGACGGTGAAATGCTGGATATAGTAGGCTGGCGCATTGACGATGTGGTGAGCAAAATTCGCGGACCAAAAGGCAGCATTGTACGTTTAGGTATATTGGGTGCTGATGAGCCTTCCAACGCTGCACCTCACATTATTCAACTGGAGCGTGATAAAATTAAACTGGAAGACCAAACTGCTAAAGGTGAAATTCAGAAAATAAAAAATAAAGGCAAAGAATACAAAGTAGCGGTAATCACCCTTCCCTCCTTTTACTATGATTTTGCCGGTGCACAAAAAGGCGAAAAAAACTTTAGCAGCACCACACGTGATGTACGCAGACTGATTGAAAATTTTAAAGCTGATACCATTGATGCCGTTGTGCTCGACCTGCGCAACAATGGCGGAGGCTCATTGCTGGAAGCCATCAACCTCACCGGCTTGTTTATTAAAAGCGGTCCGGTAGTACAAGTGCGCAACAGTGACGGCAGCATAAAAGTGGAACAGGATTATGATAACTCCGTAACCTGGAGCGGCCCGCTGGCTGTGCTGGTGAACCGTTTCAGTGCATCGGCTTCTGAAATTTTAGCCGGAGCCATACAAGATTACAAACGCGGAATTATCATTGGTGAAAATACGTTTGGTAAAGGCACTGTACAAAATGTAATTGACCTGGGCCAATACATTGCCCTGCCTAATGGCAGACGTGTGGGACAGGTAAAATTAACTCTCGCTAAATTTTACCGCATCAACGGCAGCAGCACCCAGTTAAAAGGTGTGAAACCCGATATTGAATTCCCCAGTATTTATGCTGATAAAGAATACGGAGAAGAAGCCAGTAAATATGCCATGGCCTGGGATCAGATTAACACCAGCCGCTTTGAACCCGTAGGTATGAAAGATAACGTTACCCTTGCTTTGTACAACCTGCACAAAGCCCGCATGAAAAGCAATACCGAATACAATTACCTGCTGGATGATGTGGTGGGTTACCGTGCTTACCGTTTGCGGGAGTACGCTACCCTCAACTTAGAGCAACTCAAAAAAGAACAGGACGAACAAACCAAAAAAAATAAGGAGCGCGAAGAAGCCCGCAAAAAACTACTCAACAACCCCAAAGATGAGCAGGAAAAGTATGACCTCATTTTGCGCGAAAGTGAACAGATACTGGTTGACTTTATCGTATTGGGCGGAGATAAATTAACTTCTAAATAACGAGAACAATTTAATGCTTATGAAAAAGACATACATACTTTTAGCAGCAACAACCATTGCTGTATCATCGGCCTTTGTGATGAAGGTGATGCTTAAAGGTCCCGACCAAAACTCCATGGATAAAAAAGCTGACCCACGTCAGGATTTTTACCAATATGCCAATGGTAACTGGGTTAAAAGCAATCCTGTTCCGGCCAGTGAAAGCCGCTGGACCAGTTTTAATATTGTGGCCGAGCGCAACAACGATATGCTGCGCAAAATTCTGGAAGATGCCGCGGCTGATATGAGCGCACCTTACGGCTCAGCCCGCCAGCGTGTAGGCGATTTGTACCGCTGCATTATGGACACCGTTCGTTTGGATAAAGACGGTTACCTCCCCATTAAACCTTTGTTGCAGGAAGTAGATGCCATTGCCAATTATGAAGACATCATTAAAAACGTGGCCAAGCAACACCGAACAGGCATGGACCCTTTGTTTGGTTTTGGAGTGAGCCCCGATGTGCGCAACAGTGAAGTATATGCTGTGTATGCCAGCCAAAGTGGTCTTGGTTTGCCTGATCGTGATTACTACACCAAAGAAGATGAGAAGTCGCAGCAAATTCGTACTGATTATGTAAAACATATCATGCGCATGTTTGAACTCATTGGCTACAATAAAGCAGAAGCCAACTCAGCCGCGTTAAAAATTATGGATTTTGAAACCCGCCTGGCTAAAGTTTCCATGACCCGTGTAGAACGCAGAGACATTGAAAAACAATACAACAAAAAATCACTGGCCGAGTTGCAAAAACTCACGCCCATGTTCAGTTGGGAAACTTACTTTACTGCCACCGGATTAAAACAAAAAAAGTTCGACAGCGTAATTGTAATGCAGCCTAAATTTATGGAACAGGTGAGCCTGTGCTTTACTGATTTTCCGTTAAGCGCCTGGAAAGCCTACCTTAAATGGAACATACTCAACACCACTGCCGGCATGCTGAGCAGCGATTTGGAAAAACAAAATTTTGCCTTTTACAGCACCACCCTTAGCGGACAAAAAGAACAGAAGCCCCGCTGGAAACGTGCCATTGGTACCGTTAATGGTTTTATTGGCGAACTGGCCGCACAGGAATATGTGAAGGTAGCTTTTAGCCCTGAGTCAAAA
Organism: Bacteroidia bacterium; assembly: GCA_018058135.1. Lineage (GTDB taxonomy): Bacteria > Bacteroidota > Bacteroidia > UKL13-3 > UKL13-3 > JAGPCK01. The sequence continues at coordinate 87,881 of JAGPCK010000005.1, forward strand.
CAACGCGTGAACGAGATGGTGAACAACCTGATGGCCGTGTACAAAAAACGGTTGGAAAATGTAGACTGGATGAGTGCAGAAACACGCCAACGTGCGTTGGAAAAACTGGCTACCATGGGCCGTAAATTGGGCTACCCGGATAAGTGGGAAGAGTACAAAGGACTGGAAATTAAAAACGACAGTTACGTAAACAACTTTATGCGCACCAGCGAGTGGCAGTACAACGATAACATCAACAAACTGGGCACTCCTATTGACCGCGCCAAGTGGGGCATGTTACCGCAAACCGTTAATGCGTATTACACTCCCCTGTTAAACGAGATTGTGTTCCCTGCGGCTATTTTACAACCACCTTTCTTTAATGCCGAAGCGGATGATGCCGTTAACTACGGAAGCATGGGCGCTGTAATAGGCCATGAAATTTCACACGGCTTTGATGATAAAGGCAGCAAGTTTGATGCAAAAGGAAACCTCAATAACTGGTGGACCGCTGAGGACCGCACCAAGTTTGAAGCGAAAACCAAAATACTCGTAAACCAGTTCAATAAGTTTAAAGTGGGCGACAGCCTGTATGTAAACGGTGAACTTACCTTAGGTGAAAACATTGCCGACCTGGCCGGCCTCTCGGTAGCTTACGAGGCGTACTTACTTTCACTGGAAGGCAAGCCCAAAGAAAACATTGACGGCCTCTCGCC